>NZ_JABCJL010000011.1:0-147615 GCF_012952265.1 Pseudoalteromonas sp. NEC-BIFX-2020_015 | reverse complement strand
ATTGATGACGATAGGTATTTCATACCATTAGAAGAGTACATTTATGTATTGTCCGAACTCTCAAATTTAACAGTCAATATTGAGGGATTACATGAATAAATATTCGTGGGGATCCCTCAGTACCCAAACCACCTCAAGATGCGAGTTTCAGTTGGAATTAAAAGCGATTTAGACAAGGCATTGATTGCAAGTAATAGTGGTTCTATTGTTAAAATCAATAACGCAGAATAAATCACTTTTAAACCAACCCTTTGGGCGTTTCACAGGGACTTACTCTCTGCGTTGTTACTTCTTAAAAGGGATGGCCATTCTTACAAAATAACGCCTTGATATTAAGCCCCTGTGAAACGCTGAATTCTGTATCTTGAGGTGGTTTGGGTATTTGTTTGGTAATGGTGCGTCAGAATCTGTATTAAAAAAGCTTGGCTTTAAAGAAGAAGGTATCCGTAGGGCAAGTGGCTACTGGAAGAATGAATATCATGACTTAAAATGCTATGGATTATTGAAGCCTGAGTTTAGGGCCTGTTGACCTTTGCGGATTAAAATTCGTTCAACCGCGGGGCGATTTAATCGCAGCGCGAGGCAGTATCAAACAGGCTGCTGCAAATTCAACCTTGAAAGGTCAGCATACCTTAATAAAGGTAGCCAAAAATAGAGTGAATTTATCATTTAAACATTCATTGGAATAAATCCCGACTTACAGATAGTCCATGCATTTTGATAGTCTTGCAAATTATTTTCTGGGCGTCCTTTTTCTAAATATATTAGGTTGCCAACCCCAATGTAGAGCACCTAGCCTTAAAAACACGGTGATGAATAATGAGCCCACAATACACCATATATAAGACACATTGAGTAAAAAGAATCCGGCGTAGGTCAAACCACCACAAAAACAGGCGGTTGAGTAAAGCTCATCGCGCATAACCAAGGGGACTTCTCGGCAAATAACATCACGCATTAAGCCGCCAAATATGCCAGTGGTCATACCCATAGTAATGGCGACTATCATGGTTGTGCCTTCAAGAAGAGATTTTTCAATACCGACAATGTTGAATATAGCCATGCCGATTGCGTCGACGAGGAGCATATAATAATTCGATACGTCAGGTAAGTGGCGAATAAATATAACAGCAATAAAAATTGCACCATATGTAGCGTATAAATAATCTGGTTGTGTTATCCAAAAAACGGGTTGGTTTAATAGCACATCACGAAGTGTACCACCGCCAAGTGCGGTAACGGAACCAACCACAACCACCCCAAAGCCACCAATGTTTTTTTCATGACCCATTAATGTCCCAGAGATTGCGAAAAAGGCGACCCCAATTAAACTTAAAAAATGAAAGTAGTCTGATGTCACTATGTGTCTCTTTTTCATTTATTAATAGTGCGAGATACTAACGCAGTAAAAATTTATTCTTCCTGAATATGCGTAACGTCATGCGTTTTTGCAAAAAAATCCACAACCAAGTTCGTCATTGCATTTACCCCTAATTGCAGGGCTTTTTCGTCGGCATAAAATTGTGGTGAATGGTTACTCGCTGCGCTTTTTGCATTTTTACCTTGTGGCGTTACACCTAAAAAGAAAAACAATCCAGGGGTCTCTAAGGCGTAATAACTAAAATCTTCGGCTCCTGTAATTAAATCCGTTGTAATAATATTGTCTGCACCAGCTACTTTTTCAAGTGTTGGGGTCATTAGTTGGGTAAGTTGAACATCATTAACTGTAACCGGATAGCCGTGGTTAATATGCACATCAGCTTTAGCGCCTGCTGATTCAGCAACAAGCTCAGCGGTTTTCACTAAACGTTTTTTAATATCGGCTCGCATCGTTTGGTCAAAAGTACGTATAGTACCAATGAGTTCAACACTATCAGGAATGATGTTTGAACGGACGCCACCGTTAATTGCACCAAACGAGATCACCGACGGCGCTTTTGTAACATCCACTTGGCGAGATGAAATAGTTTGGGTGGCCATAATGATTTGTGATGACGTTACAATCGGATCGACCCCATTCCAAGGACGAGAACCATGAGTTTGGCGACCTTGTACGTTAATTGTGAATGAATCTTCACTGGCCATAAGGGGGCCTTCACGAAAGCCAATTTTACCTGTGTTAAGTGAACTGGTTACATGCAAGCCAAAGACAGCAGCTGGTTTTAGCTTAAATAAACCTTCTTTCAACATCAGCTCTGCGCCACCTTCTTCACCTTCAGGAGCGCCTTCTTCAGCTGGCTGAAATATAAAAAGTACATCACCGGCTAACGCATCTTGAATTTTAACGAGTGATTCGGCTACGGCCATTAAAATGGCGACATGGTTATCATGACCACAGGCGTGCATTACACCCACTTTATTACCACGGTAAGTTGAGGTTTGAGTAGATGCAAAGGGTAAGTCTACCAATTCAGTGACTGGTAGGGCATCCATATCAGCGCGCAATGCGACTAAAGGACCTTTTTTGCCACCTTTTAATTTGGCGACGACACCGGTGTGAGCAACGCCTGTTTGTACTTCAAGACCGAGTGATTTTAAGTGCTTAGTTATGTATTTTGCGGTTTCAAATTCCCGATTACTAAGCTCTGGGTATTGATGTAAATGACGGCGCCAAGTGATGACTTTTTCGCTAACACTGTGGTTGGCTTTTTTTAGTTTTTTGTTTATACCATCATTAAGATCGGCAGCCAAACATGGCGAGGATAAAGCACATAGCAATAAACTGCTGTAAATAATTTTGTGTAACATGACAATCCCTTTTATTATTTGTTGATTAACACCAATGTAGAGCAAAGTGCAATGAATGAACAGGATCGTGCGATAATCAATCAAGGGGGCTGGTTTAGTAGTCGATCAAATGAATTGCAACTCGCTTTATTATCGTCAGCAAAAATAATTGAATTAAATGCAGCTGATGCGCTTTTTCACCGAGGTGAGGCTAATAGTGGCTTATATGCGGTACTTGCCGGAGTTATGCGAGTTAGTGGCGTTAATGGTGAAGGTAAGGAGGCGGTGCTTAGTTTTATCGATCCTGCTATTTGGTTTGGTGAAGTTGCTCTATTTGATGGCGGACTACGTACGCATGATGTATATGCACAAACACAGGTTAGATTGCTACATATACCACATCGCGCACTGATCCAATTGTTAGCACTAAACCCGATTTACTGGCATGATTTTGGTATATTGCTATCACAAAAAATACGGCTATTGTTTAGTTCACTCGAAGATCATGCGCTATTAACTGCACAGCAAAAAGTATGTAAACGTCTTGCTATGATGGCCGTAGCAGTGCCTTTAAGCAGCAATAAAGCAACGATTATGTTATCGCAGCAACAACTAGCAGATATGACCTATCTAACACGTCAAACAATTAATCAAATACTACAAATATTAAGCGAAAAAAAGCTTATTTCGTTGCACTATCAGCGTATTGAAATCCTTAATAAGAAAGAGTTGGCTTTACTAGCGCATTAATCCCTTTAAGTCTGTTGGCGTTAAACTTGCTTCGTAAATGCATACACTCAATGGATTTGAAATAATGACCTCACTTACTTTTAATAATCAGTACCGCACAGAGCCATATAGTGCACCCGTTCAAGTAAAAACTATTGCCCATCCTAAAGCGGCAACGACTTTGCCTGAGGTGGCAAATACTAGCCAACCTGATACGGCTAGCCGGCTTAAAAATCCATCCTATGAAAAAAAATTTTTAGATGAAGCAAAAGAGACCCTTATTTATCAACGTTTAGGGGTCGATAAAGAAAAAATTGATGAGCTCAAAGCGGCCATTGAAAAATTGGCTGAGCAAATTCAAGAGCAAGGCGGTGATAGCAAAGATTTAGCTAAAAAGATGGAAGCGCTTCAAACGATGCTTGAACAAGAGTACCAAAAGGGCCGTGAGCTACAACCTAAGACACCGGATCACGATAAAGGGAAAATTATAAGCGCATTTGTGTAAAAGGAATTTTAAAATGTCGGGTAGCAGACATTGTTGCGTCATGTAAGGTGCTAAAGTGATGAATAAAGCATTTTTATAGAGCATCAGCATGAAAACACTTCAACAGCAATTAGGTAACTACGGCTTGTATCATCGTTCAAGACGAAATGTAATTACACATTTTTTTGGGATCCCATTAATTATTTTTGCGGTACTGTGCTTATTAGCGCGTATTCAGCTACCTTTTGCTGAGTATATTATTAGTGGTGCCGATATTTTTGTATTGGCGAGTGTGATTTATTACTTAACGCTGAGTATGTCATTGGGTTTGATAATGGCGGCTATTCTAATACTAATGACTATTGCAGCAGTGCCCGTTGCGAGCCTCAGTTTAAATAGTTGGCTGATTATGAGTATCGGTACTTTTGTATTTGGCTGGGTACTACAGTTTATTGGCCATTATTATGAAGGCAAAAAACCGGCTTTTGTTGATGATTTAATTGGATTGATAATCGGACCGTTATTTGTGTTAGTTGAAGCACTTTTTCTACTTGGATTATACCAAGAGCTAGAGCAGCAGATCAGCGATATAGCGGGTCCTACAAAACCTTAATAATCAAAACCATAATAATTAAAATCATAGGTAGAATATGAACTTTCATAATAAGACTGTGTGGATCACCGGTGCATCATCAGGAATTGGTAAAGAATTAGCAATACAATTTGCAAACTTAGGCGCTAATATAATTTTATCAGCAAGAAGTACCGATAAGCTCAAGCAACTTTGTGATCAATTACCGCCAGGGCAGCATAAAGTGATCCCACTTGATTTATCACAGCCTGAGCAGGTACTTGAATATGTAACAACTAACATGGCTGATATTGGTAAAGTTGACATTTTAATTAATAATAGTGGTGTATCGCAGCGTAGTTTATTTTTAGAAAATGACTTTGCCGTGTATCGCCAACTTATGGAAGTTAATTACTTTGGTTTAATTGCGCTTACAAAAGCGGTGTTACCAAGTATGGTTGTTCAAGGTAGCGGCTCTGTAGTGTCGATAAGTAGTGTGGCGGGTAAAGTAGGCTCTAAATTTAGAACGGGTTACTCAGGCTCTAAATACGCAGTTGTTGGGTTTATGGATTGCCTGCGAGCAGAAGTTGCCGATAAAAATATTCATTGCTTGACGATTTGCCCGGGCTCGATAAAAACCGCGATTGCTCATAACTCACTTAATGAGTATGGAGTTGCACAAAATAAAGCAGAAGAGTCAATTGAAAATGGCATGGCTGTAACCGCTGCGGTAAAGCAGATGATTAGTGCCATAGCCAAACGTAAAGATGAAGTCGTTGTTGGAGAGGGGATCAGTGGCTGGGCTCCAACCATTAAGCGTTTCTTTCCAGGCTTTTTTAACCGTATGACAGCGAAAAAGAACTACCGATAAAAGACGAGTAAACACATTGTTTACTCGTATAACCTATATTCTTATAGGTATAAATTAATTAATTCAGTTGTCCAAAGAGTCTCTTTGCTATTTTTCTTATTAAGACCAGTTTGAGCTTCAGCTAAAAAAGAGCGACTTTGATCTGTATTTAAATCGCCAATTGCTTTTAATGCCATAGCACGGTCAGACCAAGTTTTACTGTTTTCATAGAGGTCTTTTAGTAATTGAAAATGTGCAACTGATTGCATGTTACCTAGTGATGAGATAGCAGCTAAACGTATATATTCACCATCATGTTTAGTTAGTTCAACAAGATAATCAATAGCGGTTGGGTTATTTGAGAAGCCTAATTGATAAACATCAAGGTAAGTAATATCTTTATCTAAGTTAGCTTTAATTTTACTAATAAGAGTTTGTACATCAGCATTCGATAGTTGTTGCTTGTATAGTGCTCGGTTAATTTTAGCCGATAGCTCCTTGACTAAAACATCCATAGGCTGATTTAAAGTTGGTTCAATAATCTCGTCAAAGCTCCACACTGGCACTTTACCGCGTTTTACATACACACCAATACGCTGGGTATTTTCAGGTGTAATAATATCAGCACTGAGCATAGTAAAAGTAATAAAAGGCGTATACGCATTGGTTCTATGATTGCGCATATTTAATTTATTGATACGGATTTCAGTGTCGCTTGTATCTAATACACTTGCAGGTAAACCACGGGCCTGTAGCTCAAGAAGCACATTTTTTTGTAAAAACTCAACGGGAGCAAGAGGTTGGTTGTCGAGGATTAAATCAGCTTTTAGCACACCGTGATTAAATGGTGTTGTGCTTGTGTCTCTTTTATCTGAGAAATTAAGGTTATGTGTAGTTACATTATCAACTTGATACTGATTGGTTGATGTTACAGGTGCAGTAATTTTATAACTGCTTGGAGCACAGCCTTGAATAGCGACAAAAGTAGTGGCTAGAAGTGTTGTTTTAATTAGATTTTTCATACATATTCCATTTTATAGTTATGATGTTCCCGCTTGGGGAGCAGTATTATTAATTTAAACGGAATAAAATGCAATCTGTGATTTAGCGAATAGAAATGAGGCCGTAACAGTATTCACTAAAATTTTTAGTAAGAATTCGAATTAATAGCGCGATACGATATTAATTTGACACTAAATAGCAAAGGAAATTGATCGTTTCTACTTGCACCGATAATTATATAGAATTAAAGTGTCATCAAGTTGTAAAAGAGAATTAAATGTTATGGAACAAAAACAAGTAAAAGACTTAACGCCAGAAGAACAAGCACAGCAAGAGAATATTCAGTGGCAGCGAACGTGTTTTCAAAATGCACAAAAGCATTTAGCTGAAAAAGGCGTAATGCCAAAAAGTTTGTTTGAGAAAGAAAGCCGCTTTATTGCGCCATTGTGTGCATTGTGGAAATTTAAGGCTCAAGATGGTAAAAATTATTGGGTGATCACGGGTCGCTTACCAACAGATCATGCGTTGGCGTCGGCTGCAGAAAATGCACGCGACGCTTTAAGATATTTTTCGTTTCAATGGCAGTTAAAAGCGGACCAGCTTTTAGAAACAGCAGGAAATGATAAAACGTCCGTCGACTTTGCTAATTTGTTAGTAAACCGTGCGCATGGACTTTATGAAATGTACGAAAAAGAAGAGCTGTGGGTTAACGAGCCAAAATAGTAAAATATAAACCCAATATTCCCTATACGAGTTATTTTAAGCTAGTGGCAATAAAATAACTCGTATTAATTAATGTACTAAAGTAAATGGCTTCGTATCAAATAGATTAATAGGGCACTGCATTCGCTGCCTAGGTATTCCTGCTTCCATAAAAACATGGCCTTGTTGTTCAAAGCCATTACGTTTAAAACGTTCTACTTCATTTAAAATACAATTAATGCTTACTCGTTCGCAGCCTTGCTGCTGTGCGAGATTGACAATATAGGTAAGTAAAGATTTATATACTGAACGATTACGATGCTCTGGTAACACGGCTATACGGCCAATTAAACCGTCTTTGCATAATCGCCCTGTTGCGACGGGTGTTTGCGCATCATCTGTAACAAGTATGTGATAAGCAGACCGGTCGAGACTATCAAACTCGATGTGCTTGGGTATATGTAATTCACATACAAATACCCGTTCTCTTATATGTTGTAATAAGTCCTTGCCTTTATCCCATTCTACCTTGTTGATATGATAGCTCATAGAAACCTACTCCTAACAAAACCAAATACCCTCATTTAATAGTGTAGTAAAGGTTTGTATAAAAACTAAACTATTTTTTGAACTATTCAGTTGCACTGCTGTCACCATGGTGTGATCAGTGAGTAATTTAACTGCTGTTAAATCATTTAATGGAAGCGAGTAATTTTCACCGTTGACGCTGAGAAGTATTTCATTATCAAAAACTTGATATAACGCGCGGGTGCCGCCTAAGCGTTCAAAAAACAGTTCATTATCTTCTAATAGTGCAGTTACTTGTTCGCTATTAAATAAATCTTCTGGTGGCATTAAATCCATCTCGTGCTTAGGTTGACTCAGTGTTGTTCCTAGCCAAGAAGTAAATAAATCGTCATCATCAAGCATTGCTTGCATTAATAACTTAATGTTATCGGCTTCTGTTGCTTGGATCTCACCTTTAGAATCGCGCAGTTTTATTGCGGGGTCTTGATAACGACTATTTCCAGCTTCTTTATCAATAATATGATCGGCAAAGTTTGATAATAAATCACGCTGATTTGGTGCGCGAAAACCGATTGAATAGTTTAGGGCATTTTCTACTGCGTAACCCTCATGTGGGCACCCTGGTGGAATGTATAAAATGTCGCCGGGCTCGAGAATACAATCAATAATCGCAGGAAATTGTTCAACTTGTAATAAACTTTTATTTTGTGCAAATTGTTTTAGGTTACTATCTGGCATACCCACTCGCCAGTGACGCTTGCCTTCACCTTGAATAATAAATACGTCGTACTGATCTAAATGTGGGCCTACACCACCATTAGGCGTTGAAAAACTGATCATCAAATCATCTATTCGCCAATTTGGAATAAATCGAAACGGTTCGAGTAGTTGTGAAGCTGTTGGGTGCCAGTGGTCAACTGCTTGTACTAATAGGGTCGAGTTTTGCTCTGTAAGTAATTCAAAATCTTCAAATGGACCGTGGTGTGCTTGCCAATCATTATTATGATTTGTGATTATCCGCGATTCAATACTCTCTTCCATAGCAAGGCCAGCAAGTTCGTTGGCATCAAGTGGATCAACAAAGTCTGCAAAACCTTGTTTTATCAAGAGCGGTTTTTTTTGCCAATATTGAGTTAGAAATTGTTGCTCAGTTAAGCCATTTATAGTTAGTTGATACATGCTGCGCCCGTTAAAAATGAAAAAAGCGAAAGGCTAGGGCCTTTCGCTTAGTAGTCTATACCCAAACCACCTCAAGATGCGAATTCTGCATCGAGAGGTTGGGTACATTAAAATTAGTTGTTGCAGAAAGCTTAAACTAGGTTGTCGATAAACTCGACAGCACGGCCAATGTAGTTAGCTGGCGTTAGCTTTTTCATTTCTACTTTAGCTTCATCTGGTAAGTCTAAACCATCGATAAAATCAGCCATGATTTCTTGATTTACACGTTTACCACGGGTTAAATCTTTTAGCTTTTCATATGGTTTTTCAATGCCGTACTTACGCATTACTGTTTGAATTGGTTCTGCTAGCAATTCCCAGTTTTGGTCTAATTCGTCAAGTAAACGTTGTTCGTTTACTTCTAACTTGCTGACACCTTTAAGCGTTGATTGGTATGCAATTAGTGCATAACCCATACCTACGCCTAAATTACGTAGTACTGTAGAGTCAGTAAGATCACGCTGCCAGCGAGAAACAGGTAGCTTTTGTGCAAGGTGTGAGAAAATAGCATTAGCTAAACCTAAGTTACCTTCTGAGTTTTCAAAATCAATTGGGTTAACTTTATGCGGCATGGTTGATGAACCAATTTCACCGGCAATGGTTTTTTGCTTGAAGTGGTTAAGGGCAATGTAGCCCCATGCATCACGATCGAAGTCTAATAAAATTGTGTTAAAGCGTGCAATAGCATCAAACAGCTCAGCAATGTAGTCATGCGGTTCAATTTGCGTAGTAAACGGGTTGAATGTTAAACCAAGGCTCGTTACAAATTGCTCTGCGTGATTGTGCCAATCGTAATCAGGGTAAGCACTTAGGTGAGCGTTGTAGTTACCTACTGCGCCATTGATTTTACCTAGCATTTCAACTTGTGCAATTTGATCACGTTGACGCTTTAAGCGCATATAAACGTTTGCAAACTCTTTACCCATAGTTGAAGGTGTAGCTGGTTGACCGTGAGTACGAGTCATCATTGGTACAGCTTTATACTCAATCGCTTTTTCTTTAATTGCGTTAAGTAACTTATCGCAATAAGGAAGTAATACTTCGTTACGCGCTTCAGTTAGCATTAAACCATGAGATAGGTTATTGATGTCTTCTGATGTACATGCAAAATGAATAAATTCATTAATGGCATGTAGCTCTGCGTTGTCAGCTACTTTTTCTTTTAATAAGTATTCAACTGCTTTAACATCGTGGTTTGTGGTACTTTCGATGTCTTTTACACGCTGTGCGTCTGCTTCACTGAAGTTATCAACAATCGCGTTAAGTAAAGCATTTGCTTCGTCGCTAAATGCCGGTACTTCTTTGATTTCGCTTGCTGCAGCAAGGGCTTGTAACCAACGAACTTCTACTGTTACACGGTACTTGATCAAGCCAAATTCGCTGAAAATACTGCGTAGTTCAGTGGTTTTGCTGCCGTAGCGACCATCCACCGGAGAGATAGCTGTTAACGCTGAAAGCTCCATAATAACTCCTAAATTTTAGTTTTGAACGATAATTAAATATGGTTTTTAGCAATGGCGATAATGCTTTTTTTCGAAAAGAAAAAATGACGGCGTTTTCCGCCCATTTGTCGCCATAATACAGCACTACGAATACCTGCTAATAATAAGGCACGTATTTTGTGTTGTATTAATTGCTGTTTTAGTAAGTCAGGTTTGCCATAAACCTGTATTCGGTGCCCTAGGGGGCTAAGCACCTTTGAATAAATATCTGCAAGGGCAGCAACAACAGTGTCATCAGTCACTGAAAAATGATCAAGACGACGCTTGATATCATCTATGCTTTTCCCAAGCTCTGCTAAGCTACTTGGTTTTGCGCTTAAAGCACGCTCTAATTGCATTAAACCGCCAACGTATTTGACGATTTCAACATCTTTTTTTTCACCCGCACTGAGCTGGTCAAGTAAACTTTTATAGCCATCTCTTAAATTTTCAGTACCTTGGTATACATCACTGGGTGAATCAGGCGACGTTTGCACAATACTTGTAAATAGCTTTTCTAATTCATAATCGTTGCTACTACCGAACTGCGCTATTTTTTGAACTTGCTTAGCAACTTGGCACATGGCTGCTAATGCCATGACTTGGTGTTCATTCATTATTTGATCACCGAGTCTATAATACCGCCGCCTAAACAAATCTCGTTGGCATAAAAAACGGCTGATTGACCTGGCGTTACCGCTTTTTGTGGCTCATCAAATAATACGCGAGCTAGGCCATCATCACCAACTAATAGCGTACAGCTTAAGTCTTCTTGGCGGTAGCGAGTTTTTACTGTACAACGAGTCGTGCCTTTTGGCCCAATACGATCAACCCAATGTAGCTGGTTGGCATTTAAACCATTGCTGTATAGACGAGGGTGGTCTTTACCTTGGCCAACAATGAGTACATTACGCTCTAGATCTTTATCAACCACATACCATGGTTCGCCTGAGCCTTCTTTCATTCCGCCAATGAGCAAACCTTTGCGTTGTCCTAATGTGTGATACATCAAGCCTTCGTGTTCACCTACATTGTTACCGTCAGTGTCTTCGATAACACCTGGTTGTGCAGGTAAAAATTTTTGTAAGAAATCTTTAAACTTACGTTCGCCAATAAAGCAAATACCGGTGCTGTCTTTTTTATCGTGGGTAATTAAATCTTGTTCTTCAGCAATACGGCGCACTTCTGGTTTGGCAATATCACCCACAGGGAAAAGCGTTTGCGCAATATGCTCATGACTTAATGTGTATAAGAAATAGCTTTGATCTTTGTTATCATCGAGGCCACGACACATTACATATTTATCATCGCGTAATTCACGACGGACATAATGACCTGTTGCAATAAAGTCAGCACCGAGAGCGGTTGCTGCAAATTCTAAAAAGGCTTTGAATTTGATTTCTTTATTACACATGATATCAGGATTCGGTGTACGGCCTGCTTTATACTCAGCAAGAAAATACTCAAATACGTTATCCCAATACTCTGCAGCAAAATTAACGGTGTGCAATTCAATGCCCAATTTATCACAGACCGCTTGTGCGTCTTTTAAATCGTCTGCGGCGGCGCAATATTCATCATTATCGTCTTCTTCCCAGTTTTTCATAAACAGGCCTTCAACTTTATAGCCTTGTTGTTTTAATAAATAAGCTGATACAGAAGAATCAACACCGCCGGACATGCCAACGATGACTTTAATGTGACTATTTTCGCTCATGGGTAATTTCGCTTATACAGGTTGCTGTCATTTAAACTACTAGCGCATATGTGCATTACAGAGATAAAGAATAGAGGCTCTGATTAACCACACAGACTATGAAAGGCCGCGATTATAGCATGTAAATAGACAGCCAAGCCACCCAAAAAATGAGTTTTGTCTAGCGATTACTGAGGAATAGGGGGTGCTCTGACAATCGCGCAGTACCCATATTTAACTTGTTACAGAAAGAGTTATATAAAGGAAGGTGGTTTGTAATGTACTTTACAAGTTAATAGTAAATAATTAGGCTGGATTGCTTTACTGGGTCTAAAGTTGTTATTAGAATAAAGTAATCCGGATGTATTATTTTAATTAGATACTATTTTAATAAAATACTAGACCTTAGTGATAATATCAGGGTAACGTATTTTATACTGTAAAATGCAACAATTGAGTGGTTAACTCAAAATCGTTATTTATTTCTTCACGCTGAATGTGTTTTTTTTTAAATTATTCACGTGTCATTTTAGTTTTATTTGTTCGTAACGAACGATAAAGTATTGGGCAATACATATGGATTATGTCTTATATACTCATTCATTAATCTCATTGATAGACCGTTTTGCAGTCTTTGCAAACGATGAAATTGATCACATGGTCAAAAATACGAATAGCGATCTCAGAACTGAGGCGTTTACACTATTTGAAGCATTATATAATCAATCAACTCAAGACGGCTCTTTACTTGAAGAGCTACCTGTATTTTTTATTTCATTAGACAATAAATTCACAGCCCAACAAACACGAAATAAAGCTTTGAGTGCGGCACTTGCAAACTGGTGGTTAGAATGGTCTTTTGTTTACTCAATGCAAGCAAAGGTTATTACAAACAGCCCTGTAACGGTACAAAATATCACACATTTAACGCAAGGGAATACCCAACCTATGCGTCAGCATGAGTTAAGTCATTATGCTAATTTATTTACCCAAGTGCCAATACCCTTGTGTAATGTTAGCACTGTCACGGGTGATATTATTAGGTTAAATCAAAGGTTTGTGGACGTATTTGGATATACAATTAAAGATATACCAAATATGGATACTTGGTGGTTAAAGGCCTACCCAGATCCAGTTTACCGATCGTGGGTTTTACAAACATGGAACACTGCAGTTGAGTATGCAGTTGAGCATAAAACAGATATAGAGCCACAACATTATCAGGTTACGTGTAAAGATGGTCGCTTGATTACGATGGAAATTTCGGGTATTTATATTGATAATGAGTTTTTAGCTATTTTTAAAGATGCAACACAACGCATGGAAGCTGAAGATATTTTAAGAGACATGGCATTTTTAGATTCATTGACACAAATAGCGAATAGACGTCGCTTCGATGAAAAATTAATTCAAGAATTCAATTTAAGTATTAAAACAAACAGTCCTTTGTCATTAATTTTAATTGATATTGATAATTTTAAACAATTTAATGATAGTTATGGGCATCTAATTGGTGATGAATGTTTACTTAAAGTAGCCCAATGTATATCTACTGCGGTTAGTCGTCCTGAAGACTTTGTTGCGCGTTTTGGTGGAGAGGAATTTGTAGTTCTTCTGCCACAAACAAGTGCTGCTGGGGCATGTAACGTCGCTCAAAAAATCCAACATGCTATCTCTGAACTAACAATAATATATGATCATTGTTTTACAAATAAAGTGACATTAAGTTTAGGTATTAATACACGGTATAATCAATGTGACCATATTCAACTTTTAGATGGTGCGGATAAAGCATTGTACAAAGCAAAAGAACATGGTCGAGATTGTATTGTAGTAAATCAATAGTGTTAAAAATGAGCTGAAGTAAGCTCGCTTGACTTGCTAGTTTTACAGTAATTTGTAATCACCCGTTCCAATGTTATCGAGGCAGTAATCACCAATACGGTAACGAATCAAACGCAGAGTTGGGTGGCCAATGTGTGCAGTCATACGACGAACCTGACGATTTCTACCTTCGGTTAAGGTGATACTAAGCCAGCTGGTTGGGATGTTTTTACGCTCTCTTACGGCTGGGGTTCTTGGCCATAAATCTGGGGTATCTATTTTCTCAATTTTAGCAGGGAGTGTCATCCCATCTTTTAGTTCGACACCTTGGCACAGTGCGCGTATCGCGTCATTACTTGGTTGGCCTTCGACTTGTACCCAATAAGTCTTACTGGTTTTTTTATTTGGGGCCGTAAGTGTATTTTGTAGCTTTCCACAATTTGTTAGTAGTAATAAGCCTTCGCTGTCTCTATCGAGTCTCCCTGCAGCGTAAACATCTTTAATAGGAATAAAGCTTGCTAAGGTTTGTCTATTATCGTCATCTGTAAATTGGCAAAGTACATCAAAAGGTTTATTAAATAAAACAACTTTACGCTCGCTTGGATCAATTGCTGGTTTGATTTCACGCTTTGTGGCACTACTACCTTTTTTAGAGATAAGGGTACTGCGGCTATAGCTACGTCCACTGCTGCGTCGGCTTGTTTGTGGTTTATTGTTTTGGCTCATAATTATATGCACCTTGCAGGTTTAGGCAACCCAGCTATTTTTGTTGCTTGTTTGGCAGGTCCCTTTGGGAATAATGTGTATAAGTAAATACTATTTCCTTTGTCTTCTCCGAGCGCTTTAGCCATTGCTTTTACCAGCATTCTGATCGCTGGACTCGTATTGTATTCAAGATAAAAATCACGGACAAAATTTATTACTTCCCAATGTTGCGGTGTCAACTCAATATTTTCTTGTTCTGCAAGCGTTGGGGCAAGCTCTGTGCTCCACTGTTCGTGGTTGAGCAAATAGCCCTGTTTATCTGTTTCAATAAGTTGTTTATTAAATTCGAGCATGGATCACCACGTAATTGATTGTGAAGTTGATAAGGTAAGAGCAACAAAATCTGCATAATTAAGGGCATTATCAGATTCATTTATTGTTAAACCACGGGCAAGAGCATCTTCGGCTAAAAATAATAAATCAGATGAAAACTGGCGGTATAAATATGTTGAATAGCATGCGTCACCAACGAGCAATACGCTGTCATGCTCTTGTATTAAATTAGCTAAACGCTCTGTGGCATAGTAACTGATTGGTTTTGAAAATATATGCAATGTACTCATAAATTGACGACCTGGTGTTGAGTGGCTATTAATTTACTTTGCGCTGCAAAGTCTAATACGTTGACGTTAATGAGTAAGTCACTTTTAGCAAGGTTAAAATCGACCAATGATTTTTCACATACGTAAATGTTTTCAACATCGTAAATTTCGAGTGTTTTTATGCTTTTAAAATAATTTTTGAGCCCGAGGGGATCAGTGTGTTGACCTTTTTTCAATGCAAGTACAGCGGGGCCTGTAAACAGCCAACTAATATTTTGCTCTATAGCTGCAAAAATTAAGGTCATATCAAGGGCATCGCGAATATGCATATCATCAAAAGGACTATGCTGGCTTAGTACAAGTACATTGATCATTTAAATTGCACCCATTTGTCAGCATCACTTGCGAGCATTGCAAACTCGGCTAACCCAGCGATTGAAAATATACCTTTTTTTGTAATATCAAGACCCCGTTTTTCGGCAGCAGTGACACATAACATTAAGTTTATTTTCTTTTCATACAGTGTTTGCCAAAGGGCACTAATAGCTAACTCATCTGATGCAAGGTTTAAATGTTGACTGGCATGGAATACACCTTGCTGGTACAAAAAAATAGCGTCTATTGTATGACCTTGTGCTAAGCATGCATGAGCAAATTTAACCAAACGTTGTGTTGTATCATGATCTGATGGTGCGCAGTGAATAGAAAGTACAAATCGTGCCAAAACTAATCCAATAAAAAAGCCCCTAAAGAGGGGCTATTTTAACAGAACTATTTAATTAGTCATTATTTACGCCAAGTAGCGCAAGTAGCGATGTAAATAAGTTATATACGCTTAAGTAAAGAGAGACTGTTGCGCGGATATAATTTGTTTCACCACCATTGATGATACGGCTGGTATCAAACAAAATAAAACCTGACATGATTAGCACAACTGCAGCATTTACTACCATAAACATCAAAGAACTCCCGATGAAGATGTTAACAATGCTCGCAACGATAACCACGATTAGGCCTACTGTTAAAAAACCGCCCATAAACGAAAAATCTTTTTTAGTGTTAAGTGCATACGCAGATAAACCAAAAAATATCAGGGCAGTTGAACCTAACGCTTGCATAATTAGCATAGGGCCATTTGGCATGGCTGCGTAATGGTTCAATAAAGGACCGAGGCCTGCGCCCATCAAGCCTGTAAAAGCAAACACCCATGCAACACCAGATGCACTGTCAGCTTTTTTGTTTACAACAAATAATAAACCAAATGAAATAAGTGTAAAAACGATTCCCATAAAGTAGGGAAGTTGTAATGCCATTGAAATACCAGCCGTCACAGCACTAAATGCTAATGTCATTGCCAGTAGAAAGTAAGTGTTTTTAAGCACTTTGTTTGTTTCAATGGTCGACATAACCGGTTTAGCGGTATTGTACGAGTGATTAAATGCCATTGTAGAGCTCCTTTGTGTGAAACCAGTATAGATACGATAATTAACTAAAGTTAGATTACCAAGTCTTCTATATTTGGGCAAACCTTTGTAGTTCAATAGACCAATTAAATAATATAAAAGTTCCTGTTTGCACGGTTTTTGTTCTGCCTTGATTTATTTATGCACAAATCAATTGTTTTTTAGGCACTTAAACGTTTTTTTGAAAAAAAAGCTTCACAAAGGCGATGGGCTTCTCTATTATTCAGGCCGTGCGGAGAGATGGCAGAGTGGTCGAATGCACCGGTCTTGAAAACCGGCAGGGGTTTATAGCCCCTCTAGGGTTCAAATCCCTATCTCTCCACCACCTAATTAAAATAATTACGAGCACACTTTTACTTGTAATTTATAAAGAGTTTGGAGAGATGGCAGAGTGGCCGAATGCACCGGTCTTGAAAACCGGCAGGGGTTTATAGCCCCTCTAGGGTTCAAATCCCTATCTCTCCACCATATAACAAAAAAGCCCGCTAAATTAGCGGGCTTTTTTGTGCTTAAAATTTGTTGGTCGGGCCGAAAAGTTAAAATAATTGGCTTCAATAAATTGAAGTTAGGCTGTCAGTTTCTTGTGGAATTATGATATTTTCTTATTATTGGTTATTGCTAAAGGTATATAAAATATGATGTTGTGGCTTCAAGATGACTTAGCTTCAAGAAAGTTACTTGTTTATAGAGCAATGCTATTTTCCTTGGTAACCTTATTTGTTCTATTTGTGTTTCAGCCCTTTGGCACAACTAATGATACGACGCCTTACAAGTTACTTCGTTTATCTGGCTATGGTTTAGTGACATTTTGCGCTCTCTTACTGGCAGGCGCTATTGAGATATCGTTAACTCGGCTCACTCTCAACAGCACACTGCTATTGATTATGATCCCCGCTGTATACGTTCTAATTACGGCTGTGTTTAATCATGGATATTTTGTTGTCGCAGTCTTGGGACGTTGGCATTGGCAAAATCAATTACTTTTTATTGGCTATACGTTAGCGATTGGCTTGCTGCCAATTAGTTTTATGCTGTTGGTGAATCGCCATGCAAAACAGACCGTATTAACTACGGATACTACTGAGAAGGCTTCTAGCAATCAGAGCGTTTGTAATGTGTTAGAAGGAAGTGACGTTACACCCCCTCGCTTAATTACACTTATTGGTGACAATAAAAGTGATCGGCTGACTGTTGCACCCTCGGATATAATATTTATTAAGTCGGCTGATAATTATTGTGAACTTGCTATTAAAGAAAACGAGGGTCTTTGCCATACATTGCTGCGCGTCACGTTAACTGGTTTATTAAAGCAACTCCCTGAAAATATATTTATATATCGTTGTCATCGTTCTTATGCCGTGAATTTAGAGTTAGTGATGGCCAGTAAAGGTAATGCGGGTGGCTTACAACTAACTATGCTGTCATCTGATATCGCAGTACCAGTTTCGAGAACTTATGTTGATGCAATTAAACAGGCCTTGTTGTTGGCCCCTAAAGCATGTAAACGGCCCCAAAATATTGCAATTAGTACCAGAGAATGAACTACAGCCCTAATTTATCGACTTTATAATGAGTGATTGACATGCTTGAGTTGAATTTAAAATTTCACTTAAGAAGGTCATATGAAGCATCAAATAAAAGCACTGTTACTAGTAATTACGTTTATATTCTGTCATTACGGGATGAAATATTTTTGGGGTAAAAGTTGGATACCTATTTTATCAGAGCTAGATCAACACACAGATCTTTTATTATTTCCAGCTAAATACTTGTTTATCTATGGACCATTCTTACTGATAGCAACAGTGTTATTTAAGTCGATTCACTGGTATGAATTATTAGGTCTAAATATAAAAGACTCTCAACGCTATTTATTAGCAGCACTGGCTTGCTGTACACCTATGGTAATAGGCTATGCTTTTTTAAGTAGTGAGCTAAATATTTCTATATCAGGGGTTGTTACAGGTTCAATATATGCTGGCTTTTTTGAAGAAGTAATTTTTAGGGCTGCATTATTCGGTATATTATTTCGTTTTTGTCGTTGGGGATTTATCCCAGCAGCACTCATTAGTTCCATAATCTTTGGTTTGGGCCATATTTATCAAGGGCATGATGTTATTTCAGCTCTTATGGCTGTTACTATTACAACAATTGCAGGCACATGGTTTGCGTGGCTATATTGCGAATGCGGTTATCGTATTTGGTTCCCGCTATGGATGCATATTTTGATGAATGCGGCTTACGGCATATTTAGTATGTCTGGTGGGGCAGCCGGTGATTTAAAAGGTAATTTATTTAAAGCGACCGCCATTATTTTGAGCATCGTTTACATCAACGTACTTATTAAAGGTGGTAAAAAGCGAGAAGTAACACTTTCTTCATTATTTAAAAACCAACCAAATAGTTCGTCTTTGTCTATTAAAATGCCCACTTGTGGACTTAATGATGCTTGAATTATTTTTAGTTACTATGGTCTTTAGTTCCCCTCTAATCTTGCTAGTAATTATTAAGCATTATTTTGCTTATAAAACAACAGTTCAAAAAGAGTTGATTTTATTACAGCAAGCGAATGGAGCAGAGACTGTCTTAACAATGCAAAATAAATTAGCGGTTCTAAT
Source organism: Pseudoalteromonas sp. NEC-BIFX-2020_015 (assembly GCF_012952265.1). NCBI lineage: Bacteria > Pseudomonadati > Pseudomonadota > Gammaproteobacteria > Alteromonadales > Pseudoalteromonadaceae > Pseudoalteromonas > Pseudoalteromonas sp. NEC-BIFX-2020_015. The sequence goes on along the minus strand of NZ_JABCJL010000011.1, from coordinate 128,415 downwards.
TGAAAGAATCATTGTACTTGAAAAAATAGTAACAAATAGTAATGTTGATTTATCAAGAGAGATCGAGCAGCTATAACTTTTCAGGCCAGTTATCTTTCGAGATTTAAAATGCTCTGCCTGAAGGGAAACTGCCTAGGGCGATTAGTTCATTCCCCTCCCTACACAGATGTAGACAAGGGGGGAATGAGTTGTGCGCGGAAACTTTCCTCTATTATTGTTTATCATCACAAATTACGACCATTGTCTCTATTTCGAAGTGGTACAACATGATGCATCCTTAGTATTTATCAAGGTCTGACTTTAAGGACGTTTTATGAAACATCAACTTGCAAAAAGTGTTGGCTTATCACTACTATCGCCTGTGATTATTGGTAGCATTTTAGGCGTTTATTATGGCTTAACATTAAACGCGGATCCTATCACCACATTTATTCAGTTATTAATGAGCGCGATAGCCAATGCTCATATCGTTGGTTTAACGATGGCTGCATTTGTTGTTCCGGGATATTTACTGATGTTTAAGTATGCCAAAGTTAACTACTCGGGCGTTTTGACATTAGGTTTGTTGGGGGGGGCAATTTTTAGCTTCTTACTCAGTGCCACCGGTGGCATGGTGTTCTTAGTTAATACAGCAATGTCAGCATTGGCTGCAGGTTTATTTTTATACGGGCTACGACAAGGCGCTGCAAAACAACAATCCACGCAATAGCAGAAATATTAACCAAGCGTGCTGAAAATTAGGGCAAATTACTTTTTTTTGCCCTGAAAAGGTTTCAATTATTGGCCACAAAGAGTACCTTTAACTACTGTATGTTTGATAAGAAGTAGTTTGGTATGCAAAAGCAAGAATTTTACCAGTCATTAGTTAAACAAACTGAATCACTAATTGCTGGAGAGTCTAATGTTATTGCCAATATGGCAAATATTAGCGCGTTGTTATTTACTTCATTAAATGATGTGAATTGGGCGGGCTTTTATCTAATGGATTCTCCGTCGGAGTTGGTACTTGGCCCGTTTCAAGGTAACCCTGCATGTATCCGTATTCCCGTTGGGAAAGGTGTATGTGGAACTGCCGCTGCAACTGCACAAACACAACTTGTTGAAGATGTACATGCATTTTCAGGCCATATAGCCTGCGATGCAGCGTCTAATTCTGAAATAGTAATACCGATCCATAAAAATGGTGAATTATTTGCTGTATTAGATATCGACAGTCCAAGTATTGCCCGGTTTGATGCTGATGATAAACAAGGCTTAGAAGCATTAGTTGCGTGTTTTGAGGCAACGATTGCATGAAAGACTTAGTAAATGTACAGGATTATCTGTTTGCCATTGCCGATGTTGGTGATTGGGAAGGGGATGAAGAGCATGTAGCTGAAACGCTAAATGATTTAATTCACATTGCATGGGAACGACTTCCTGATGAGACCGATAGTGAATTAATCGATGAAATAATTAATGGTATTTGGGAACACCTTCGAGGTGATATGGCTGTAATTGAAGCCGACTTTGAAGAGCTGGTCGACTGGGTAACACACTACGTCGATTCGTCCCTTGATGAAAAGATGTGAAAAATAGGTTCTAAAATGGAAACCACAAACAAGCTAAAAGATATTAATGAAGTGTTGGAATTTTTATATCAAGAATTCCCACAATGTTTTAAACAAAAGGACGGTATCAAACCGCTTAAAGTCGGTATCTTTAAAGATATTGCTGAGCGTATTGAAGGGTCAGAGAAGGTTAGTAAAACTCAGGTGCGTCAAGCACTTAGAAAGTACACTTCAAACTGGCGCTATTTAGAAGCCGTTACTAAGTCTGAGTTCCGCATTGACCTTGATGGTAATCAAGGTGAAAAAGTTGAACAAGAACATATCGATCATGCGCAAAAATCGCTTGAAGAAAGTCGAGCGAAAATGGCTAAACGTAAGAAGTCACAACGCCCTCGAAATGATTCAGACACAAAATCTTACAAAAAGAAACCGGGTCAATTCGCCAAAACAGGTGATAAAAACGCTAAGGTTAATAGTACCCCAGCGAAAGCTGCGCCGGCTAAACGTTCTGGTAAAATTGAACCTTTGCCAGCGAGTGAGGTCAAGGTTAATAACAAAGTTAAAGTTAAACTTGGCCAAGCCCTTGTTAATGCAATTATCACTGAAGTGAACAAAGAAGACGTTCATGTTGAGTTGGTAACAGGTATGCAAGTTAAAACCAAAGCAGACAGCCTGTACATTATTTAAGCTGTATATAAATTAAGGAGTTGTGTATGAGTCAGAAGTTTACGCTCATTCCGTTAGTCGCGGCCCTATATTCGGGTTCATTATTTGCCTCAGCTGATATAGCGGATGTTTTATCAGTCAAAGACTTACCGATACTTAAGCAGGAAAGTCAGCATAGTACGGCTAGCAAACGGGTGACAAACTTATTTACTCGTGCACATTACAAGCCAATTCGGTTTGATGACGCACTTTCTAGCAAAGTGTTTGATCGTTATATTGAATCCCTTGATTTTAATAAAAGCGTCTTTTTGGCTGCGGATATTGCATCTTTTGAGCAATACCGCAACCAATTTGATAGCGCATTGCCAACAGGTAAACTCGATTTCACGTTTGATATTTTTAACTTAAGTATGAAGCGTCGTTTTGAGCGTTATGACTACTCGTTAAGTTTGCTTGAAAAAGAAATGACCTTCGATAAAGAAGATGAATATTTCTTTGACCGTGAAGAAAGCGAGTGGGCCAAAACTCAAGCTGAGCTTGATGAGCTTTGGCGTGAACGTGTGAAGTATGACGCTCTACGTTTAAAAATGACGGGTAAAGATTGGACCGGAATTAAAGAGGTATTGACAAAACGTTACCACAATGCACAAAAACGATTAGTTCAAACTAACAGTGAAGATGCATTTCAGATTGTTATGAACTCGTTTGCACGCAGCATAGAAGCGCATACATCTTATTTATCTCCACGCAGAGCCGAACAGTTTAAGATGGATATGGACCTTGAACTTGAGGGCATAGGTGCGGTGCTGAGTTATGACGAAGACTATACCGTTATTCGCAGTTTAGTCCCTGGTGGGCCTGCAGATAAATCTGAACAAATTAAAGCTGATGACCGTGTAATTGGTGTTGCCCAAGATGGCGAAGAATTTGTTGATATAATTGGCTGGCGTTTAGATGACGTAGTTGATTTAATAAAAGGTCCAAAAGGGACAAAAGTAAGACTACAGTACTTAAAAGGCGCGGACGCACATGGCACGCCTAAAGTGGTTGAAATCATCCGAGACAAAATTCGTTTGGAAGACCGAGCGGCTAAATCAGAGGTATTCGAAGCAAAATACTCAGACTTAACAAGTAAAATAGGTGTTATTGAAATCCCGGGATTTTATAATAACCTCTCTAAAGACGTAAAAGTTGAGCTTGCTAAATTAAAAGAAGCAAAAGTTGATGGCATAATTATTGACTTACGCCAAAATGGTGGTGGTTCTTTGTATGAGGCCACACAATTATCTGGTTTGTTTTTTGATCAAGGCCCTGTAGTCCAGATCCATACATTAAATAACAGAATAGAAGAACAAAAAGATCGTGACGGTGTTACGTTTTATAATGGCCCGTTAACGGTATTGGTTGATCGCTATAGTGCTTCTGCCTCTGAGATTTTTGCTGCCGCGATGCAAGATTATGGTCGTGCAGTGGTCATCGGTGAACAAACGTTTGGCAAAGGGACTGTACAACAGCATAAAGGCTTAGGCAGAGCCTATGATTTATATGAAAATCCACTTGGTAGTGTGCAGTATACAATTGCTAAGTTTTATCGCATAAATGGTGGAAGTACACAGCATAAAGGTGTCATTCCTGATATATCATTTCCATCAGCTATAGATCCTGCTGAGTGGGGGGAGAGCCAAGAAGATAATGCACTCCCGTGGGATAGCATCATTAGAGCGAGATATAATTCGGTTGATAATTTGCAACCGGCGATAACTTACTTAAGTAAGGCTCATGCTGATCGTATAAAAACGGAACCTGAATTTAACTACGTTTACCAAGATATTACACGCTACAAAGAAGAGAAAGATCGTAAAACAATTTCGCTTGTTGAAGCAAAGCGTATTAAAGAAAAAGATGAAGGTGAAGCGCGGGCATTAGCACGTACTAATGAACGTCTTGTTCGCTTAGGTGTAAAACCTGTTGAGAACTTAGATGATATACCAGACGTTTTAGACGATTTAGATCCTTTCTTGGAAGAAGCAGCATTAATTACACAAGATTATATTAAATTTGGCCGCTTAGCTAAAAAGTAAATGGTTTTATTAACTAATAAAAAAGGCGCTTTAGCGCCTTTTTTGCTACCTAAAGCGTCTGATATTGCTATAATTGATGATTAAACGCTGATAAACCTAAGCGTCCTAGTTTCGCTAGATAATCTGTCCGCGCTAAAAATAATAATTAAACACGTACTTAAATACGTGTAGGAGTCTCTATTTTGAAGTCACAAGAAGAAAAACCTATTGCTCAGGCTAGCTTTTTTGATGCCTTAATCCCAATTTCAGTATTGATATGTTTATTAGGTGCTGCAGTGTATTTATTTGGCGATAGCTCGTCATCAGGCCCTAATCAAATTGCTCTGCTATTTGCTACTTTTACAGCTGCACTTATAGGCCTTAAAAATGGCTACACGTGGAAAAAACTAGAGCAGGCGATGATTGAAGGGATCACACTCTCCCTCGGCGCTATTTTAATTTTATTAATGGTAGGTGCGTTAATCGGTACGTGGTTGTTGTCAGGCACTGTTCCAACGTTAATCTATTATGGTTTGCAAGTAATCAACCCGAGTTGGTTTTATGCTGCGAGTTGCTTGATTTGTGGCATTGTTGCGATGAGCATTGGTAGCTCGTGGACAACAGCTGCGACCATAGGTGTTGCATTATTGGGTGTTGCTACTGGTTTAGGGCTTGAACAAACAGTTACAGCAGGCGCTGTTATTTCTGGTGCTTATTTTGGTGATAAATTAAGTCCGCTTTCAGAAACGACCAATTTAGCCCCAGCGGTTGTTGGTGCTGATTTATTTGAACATATTCACCATATGTTATGGACCACAGTCCCTAGCTTTATAATTGCGTTAGTTATTTTTATTTTTATGGGCTTTAATGCAACAGCCTCAAGTGAAGCAGGGCGTATTGATGAAATAACGCGAATACTTGAACAAAATTTTAATATTGGCTTAGAAATGCTTGTGCCTTTGATTGTTTTACTCGTTTTAGCAATTAGGAAAATGCCTGCATTTCCTGCTATCTCTATTGGTGCTGTAATTGGTGCTGTATGGGCGATGATTTTTCAATCTGACTTAATCGCGAACCAAATTGATGGCTCACAAGGTCAGTTAGTAGGTTACTTCAAATTAGTTTGGACTACTTTTTTTGATGGTTTTAGTATTTTAACCGGCGATGAAAAGATGGATTCATTACTAAGTGGCGGGGGGATGTCAGGCATGCTAACAACTACTTGGTTAATTATGACTGCGCTCATGTTTGGTGCCATCATGGAAAAAACAGGACTACTTGATATATTTGTTAAAAGTATTCTAAAAATAGCAAAAAGCACAGGCTCACTTATTACAGCAACGATTGCGACGTGTATCGGTACAAATGTTATTGCTGCAGATCAGTATATTGCTATTGTTGTACCAGGACGTATGTTTAAAGAAGAGTACGAAAAACGTGGATTAAAGCCTGTTAATTTATCTCGTACATTAGAAGATGGTGGAACAATTACAAGCCCGCTTATTCCATGGAATACCTGTGGGGCATATATGCAAAGTGTGTTATTGATCAATCCGTTTGATTATGCGCTTTATGCATTCTTTAATCTTATTAATCCATTTTTAGCTGTTGTGTATGCCTATTTAGGCATCAAAATATTACGTATTAAACCAAAACAACAGGCATAAATTCTATGCTCCTCTGATAAAGAGGAGCCTTTTTGGAGGTTCATTATGACCGCGTCAAAAAAACCACAAGCACACTATCTTAAAGATTACCAAGCCCCTGTTTTTAGCGTTGAACATATAGATTTAACGTTTGATCTAGCGCCTTTAAAAACTCAAGTTAGCTCACTGCTGACCCTTAAAAGATTAACAGCAGAAAACGACGATTTAGTTTTAGATGGTATAGACCTAACACTGCTTTCAGTAACTGTTGATGGGCACGCTTATACTGATTTTCGCGAAGCGGATGAGCAGCTAATCATTAGCAATTTACCGTCGCAATGCCGTTTAGGTATAGTGAACGAGATATCGCCGCAGACAAACACATCTTTAGAAGGTTTATATCTTTCAGGTGGAGCCTATTGTACGCAATGTGAAGCACAAGGTTTTAGAAAAATAACTTACTACCTTGATCGCCCTGATGTACTTGCTAGTTTTGATGTGACGATTATTGCAGACACTCAGTTCACTCATTTATTATCTAATGGTAATAAATTAGATGAAGGTAAACTAGATAATGGTCGCCACTTTGCTAAATGGCAAGACCCATTTAAAAAACCAAGCTATTTATTTGCACTCGTTGCAGGTGATTTTGATGTTTTAGAAGATACCTTTGTAACGCATAGCGGTCGCAGTATTGATTTAGCATTATTTGTTGATAAGGGTAATTTACCAAAAACGCCACATGCAATGACATCACTTAAAAAATCAATGCAGTGGGATGAAGAGCGTTTTAATCTTGAATATGATTTAGATATTTATATGATTGTTGCCGTTGATTTTTTCAATATGGGGGCAATGGAGAATAAAGGCTTAAACATCTTTAATTCTAAATGCGTTTTAGCAAACCAAGAAACCGCCACGGATAAAGATTATCACACGATAGAGTCAATTGTTGGCCACGAATATTTTCATAACTGGACAGGGAATCGCGTGACCTGTCGTGATTGGTTTCAATTGTCTTTAAAAGAAGGCTTAACAGTATTTCGTGATCAAGAATTTAGCAGTGACTTAGGTTCTCGTGCACTTAATCGTATTGATGCTGTGAAAGTAATGCGTACACACCAGTTTAGTGAAGATGCAGGCCCTATGGCTCACCCAATTCGTCCAGAACAAGTGATTGAAATGAATAATTTCTACACGGTAACGGTATACGATAAAGGAGCTGAAGTGATCCGTATGATGCATACATTACTGGGAGAAGAAAAATTCCAACAAGGGATGACTCTTTATTTTGAGCGCCACGATGGACAAGCGGTGACCTGTGATGACTTTGTTGGAGCGATGAGCGATGCTTCAAATATTGATTTAAAACAGTTTAAGCGCTGGTATAGCCAAGCAGGCACACCGCGTTTGGTTGTTAAGCAAGATTATAATGAAGAACTAGGTGTTTTTACATTAAATATTGAACAACTCGCACCTCTAAATCAACCCAATAATACAGAACTGCATATTCCATTTGCAATAGAATTACTTGATCCGCAGGGGGAGTCAATTACTTTAGGTTTCCAAGGGAAACCAGTCAGTCATGTATTAAATGTCACAAGCAAACAACAATGCTTTAGTTTTGATGGTTTAACTGCAAAGCCAGTTGCAGTCTTGCTGGAAGATTTTTCAGCACCTTGTATTGTTGAAAAGCACAATACAGAAACAGAACTACTGCATATTATGCAGTTCGCACGCAGTGATTTTTCGCGTTGGGATGCGCAGCAGCAACTGTTTATATCGGCCGTTAAAGAAGCTATTTCAAACCCAGCAGATAACACGCTTAGCGTACCTATTATAACGGCATTACAGAACCTATTAGGCAAGCGTGATGGTGATCTTGCATTGACTGCTGAATTACTTAAGCTCCCTAGCTTTGATACCCTAGCGGCAGAGTTTGATGTGATCCCTGTAGATACAATTATCAGTATCACAGAGCAATTTGAACGACAAATAGCAGAGCATCTATGTAATGAGTTTCTTGATTGTTATGCAAGCTTAATAGACGACGGTACCGTTAGTGCTTCAGCTGTTGCGACACGCGCATTAAAAAGTATATGCTTGCATTACTTGGCTAAAATTACTGATCCAGCCATCGCAAATCTGCTTAATAACGCAGCGGCTTCATCGAACATGACAAATGTATTAGCAGCTCTAAGCGCTGTTGTAAAAGCAGATAATCCATTATCAGTAGAGTTACTAGAGCAATTTGACAGCCATTGGCGCCATGATGTGCTAGTGATGGATAAGTGGTTTGCTTTGCAAGCAATGCAATGTGGCGATGATGCGATTGATAAAATAAAAAATCTTTATGAACACCCATGTTTTGATTTTTCAAATCCGAATCGTGTGCGGGCATTAGTTGGTAGCTTTAGTCACTTCAATACCGCACAATTTCATAGAAAAGATGGTTTAGGTTATCAATTACTAGGTGATTTATTGGTTAAACTCAATGCTATTAATCCGCAAAATGCCTCTCGTATGTTGACGCCATTTATGTCTTGGCGTCGTTATGATGAACAGCGTTCAAGTGCAATGAAAGCACAGTTACAACGTTTGGCTTTACTTGATGATTTAAGTGATGATTTATTTGAAAAAGTAGATAAAGCACTGCAATAAATTATGATCGAATATTACTTTTTATTAAACCTTACCTATATACAATGTATGGATTATTACGAAGGTAAGTATACCTCGGTGCAAGTACAAGAAGATGGCGGTAAAAAAGTACGTTTTGCTGCCCATCATTTACGCCCGTTTATTTCTTCTTTAGGAGTGAGAGGGCGGTTTAGACTTTTATTAACAGTTGAACATAAATTTATACGTTTAGAGCGCATTGGCTAAGATGGATAAAAAAAAATTATTTGGTTTATATTATATTTTTGTTAAATCAATTTGTCCTATTGTTAATTTACGTGTATAAATTATCTGGTAGGACGTCTTACCATTGCGTAAACGCCAACTAAACTGAAAAATTATGACCGATTGAACGCGTTCTATTTGTAATTTCTTTATTTCGCTTCTATCGTTACGACTACACTAAAAACAATAACTTGATCACAAAATGACCCGCGAAAGGGGGAACACACAATGATAAGAAGATCGCTATTTGTTAAAAATAAAATCGTTATGGGCCTAGCTGCTGCAACTTTAGGTTTATCAACGGGCGTAGCACACGCTGCCAACTTTGAAGTTGGCGGTTTTGATGTAACGTTTGATTCAAACTTTTCTTATGGCCAAAGTATTCGCGTAGAAGACCGCGATTTTTCTTTGATCGGTAAAAGTAATAATCCAGCTTTCGATTGGACGGGTTATAACCCTTCAATTGGGAACACTGTTTATTCTGGGCAAGATGTCTGGGTTCAGCCAGGCGCATATTCGAACAATGGTGATGCGGGGGACTTAAATTTCGATAGCGGTGATTCGTTTTCTAAATTGCTCAAGGGTACGCATGACCTTTCTATAAATAAAGATAACTTTGGCTTGTTTACACGCTTTATGTATTTTTATGATTTTGAACTTATGGATGGTGAGCGAGCTTATAAGAACCCAACTTCGGGTAAAGCAGCTGATCCATGCGATGACGCAGATACTAAAAAGCAAGTGTGTGCTGATATACGCTTACTTGATGCTTTTGTTTGGGCAGATTTCGACTTGAATGACGGCAATAACCCATTGTCTATTCGTTTAGGTCAACAAGTAGTTAACTGGGGTGAAAGTACATTAATCTCCCATGGTATCAATGTTAACCCTGTCGATATCGATCGCTTGAAAGCACCCGGTGCGGAGCTAAAAGAAGCGTTTATTCCGGTAGGAATGTTATGGGCTTCACTGGGGATCACTGATAATATTAATCTTGAAGCCTTTTACCAATATGACTGGCATGAAACACGTTTACCTGCTGCAGGTAGTTATTTTTCAACAAATGATTTTGCATCAGAAAATGGCTATCAGCAGAATGTCCAGTTAGGATTCACTGCGAATCCTGATATTGACTTGGCATTTTTGACTCAAAGTTTAAATAATCTAGACGATATTGTAAGCTCTCAAGGTGTTGACCCAACGAGTGCACAAGGTCAGGCTATGATGAGCCAAATGTATATGGCTTACCCTACAAAAGTTGCACTTAAAGGAAAAGGCAGTGCGGGTAAAATTGAACCAGATAACGGTGGGCAATATGGTCTTCGTTTAGGGATGTTTTTACCTGAACTGAATGATACCGAGGTTGCGCTTTATCATATAAATTACCACAGCCGCCGCCCTTTAATTTCTGGTAAAGTATCTAACTTCTCAGCGCCAGCAATCGGCCAAGATATTGCGATGATATTGTCATCAGAGATCACGGAAGATAACATCACTCAACTTAATGCATTTACTCAAGGTATTTTAGAATACCCTGAAGATATTAAACTATATGGTTTAAGCTTTAATACGTCGCTAGGTGAAACCGCATTTGCTGGTGAATTTGCATTTCGTCAAGACGAACCATTGCAAATTGATGATGTAGAGCTGCTTTATGCCGGTATGCCTGAACAGTTAGCTGCAGCAGGTTTAAGACCTGATTTAGAACGTATATCTCAGGTGCCAGGCAATGCAAAAACAACACTTGCTGATGGAACTATTGTTAGTAGTGCGGTTGCACCAGGTCAAGTCGCTGCAGGCTATATTTTACGTAATACAGCGCAACTTCAATTTACAGCAACACATTTATTTGGTCCTTCTTTAGGCGCTGATAGTTGGGCTGTTGTAGGTGAAATAGGTGGCGTGCGTATAAACGATTTACCTGATTATAATGAATTACGTTTAAATGTTTCGGGTACTGGTCGAAGTGGTGTTATTTCTGGTCCTAATGCTGATGATTATTCGACTTTACACTTGGGATTATCAAATGGCCCCGAAACTAACTCATTTCCGACCGCATCTGCTTGGGGTTATCGTTTAATTGCAAAGGGTGATTACTATAACTTCTTCAAAGGCGTTAACTTTTCACCGCGCATTGTGTTTTCTCACGATGTAAATGGTATTACACCAGATCCTATGTTCTTGTTTATTGAAGACCGTAAGTCATTAGGTGTTACTGCCAACTTTAACTACCAAAATGCGTGGTCGTTTGATTTCAGCTACAACTCCTTCTGGGGTGGTGGTCAAACAAATACTTTCTCTGATCGCGATTTTGTTTCTTTCAATATTAAATATTCAATTTAAGGGTATCATGATGATAAAAAAACCTACCCTCATTGCGTTTGCACTATGTAGTTTATTTTCAACTACTGCTGCAGTCGCTAAAATGACAAATGAAGAAGTCGCGCGTTTAGGTGCAGATCTAACACCATTGGGCGCTGAAAAAGCTGGCAATGCTGATGGTTCAATCCCAGCTTGGACGGGTGGTATTACCAAAGCACCTGCAGGTTATACGCCTGGTATGCACCATCCAGACCCTTTTGCTGATGATAAAGTACTTTTCACGATTGATAAATCGAACATCGCGAAATACAAAGAAAACCTAAGTCCTGGCCAAGTTGCACTTTTTGAAGCGTATCCAGATACGTTTAAAATGAACATTTACAAAACTCACCGCAGTGCGTCGAACCCGCAATTTGTTTATGATGCAACGAAACAGTACGCGCCTGTTGCTGAGTTAATTGAAGATGGGAATGGGATTAAAAATACTGCGATTGGTATTCCTTTTCCAATTCCAAAAACAGGGTTAGAAGCCATTTGGAATCACCTTTTACGTTATCGCGGTATGTCGGTAGAACGCTTTGGTGGTCAAGCAGCACCAACAGCCTCAGGCTCTTACAACATGGTTGGCTTTGACGAACAGCTATTAGTTAAGTATTCAGATCCAAAAGCGACGCCAGCAGAGCTGCAAGAGTCAAATATTTTGTTTAAGTTTAAGCAAAAGGTTACTCAGCCAGCCCGTTTAGCGGGGACTGCGTTACTAGTACATGAAACGATGGACCAAATATTAACACCACGTCAAGCATGGACTTATAATACAGGCCAACGTCGTGTTCGTCGTGCGCCAAATGTAGCCTATGATGCACCAGGAACCGCAGCTGATAGCTTACGCACAACTGATGATTTTGATATGTTTAACGGTTCACCAAATCGTTACACATGGACATTGAAAGGTAAGCAAGAGCTATATATTCCCTATAATAGCTATAAGCTTCACAGTGATAAGTTAGAATATGATGATATTTTGATGGCTGGTCATATTAATCCTGAACATGTTCGTTATGAAAAACACAGAGTATGGGTGGTTGAAGCAAATTTGAAAGCTGATACACGCCACACTTATAAAAAGCGTGTGTTTTATATTGATGAAGATAGCTGGCAAGTACATGTAACTGATATTTACGATAATCGTGATCAAATGTATCGTGTAGCAATGGCGCATGGTATCAATTACTATGATGCACTTACAAATTGGAGTACGCTTGACGTATACCATGATTTAAATTCACGTCGTTATTTAGCGATTGGTTTAGACAACCAAGAGAAAATGTATGATTTCTCACAATCGTTTAATGACAACGAATTTACATCAAACGCTTTACGCCGCGAAGGCCGTTAATAAAACAGGCACCTAATATCGGTTAGGTGCCTTTTCTATCAAATCGCGTTTGTCTTCGTGACACGTACTAGAACACCCAATTGCTAGTTTTATTAGACAAACACAGTCTCCTCAAGGCGATTTAAATTTATGAAGTATTTGCTTTTTGCAGGTTTTAGTTCCCTCGCTTGTTTTACTGCCCATTCATTAGCGGCTGATCCGCTTTACGCTATTAGTGCAATTAAAGCTGATAAAACGCTCCTTACAGATATTGAGTTCAATGGTGATCAATTAGTCGCTGTTGGTAAACACGGAACAGTCATAACGAGTCCAGACGCCAAAAATTGGGAGCAGGCTAACGTACCAACACAAGTCTTACTCACTGCGGTCAATTTTGTCGATACTCAAAATGGTTGGGCTTGTGGGCATGATGCGACCATTATAAATACAGATAATGGGGGTGATGATTGGCAGCTTCAATATAGTAATGCGACATTAGATAAACCATGCCTCGATATATTGTTTAAAGATGCGCAGCATGGTTTTGCTGTAGGCGCCTATGGCATGTTTTATGAAACACATGATGGCGGAAAGCAATGGCAGAAACGCTTTTTAGATACATTATTATTTGAAGATGATCGTGATTACTTGAATGATCTAAAAGAATCGGATCCACAGGCTTATGAAGCTGAAACCGCTTCAATTTTACCGCATTTTAATCGTATTGTTGCCACTAATGAAAAGCTTGTTTTAGTAGGGGAGATGGGTCTACTTGCTCATAGCCTTGATAATGGTCAAACTTGGCAACGCGATGATGAAATTTATCCAGGGTCTTTCTTTGCTTATGGCATTAATGAACAAAACGAAGAGTTAGTTGCAGGATTGCGTGGCAATATATTTAGCCGTCATGGGGATGTAATGTGGCAGCCTATCGAAAATATTAAAACGGCTACAGTTAATAGTATTATCCATGATGATAAGGGTAACTGGTTGTTATTGGCTAATAGTGGTGTCATTTTTCATTATAAAGACAGCCAGTTACAAGTAGAACAATTGCCGGATGGTAAAGCCATTTTAGATGCCGTGATTTTTGAGCAACAATTAGTTATGGCCTCAGAAAATGGTATTAAAGTGAAGAGGATAACTCCGTAATGCACAGTATTTTAGATTTTTTAGAGAAGGCCGTTTTTCGTCACCGTTTGGTTATGCTTATCAGCTTTATTTTGATAACGTGCTTTTTAGCTTTCAAAGCGACTAACATCCAATTAGATGCCTCATTTAATAAAAATATTCCGCTTAATCACGACTATATGAAAGTGTATACCAAACATGAAAAACAGTTTGGTGGAGCAAATAGTATTTTAATTTCTGTATGTGATGATAGCGGTAATATATTTAACCCTGAATTTTTTACGCAGTTAAAAGCAGTGCATGATCAGCTATATTTTATACCGGGAATTAATCGACCTCTAGTAAACTCAATTTTTTCACCAAGTGCACGTTTTGTTGAAGTTGTTGAAGATGGTTTTGCAGGCGGGCCAATTATCCCTGCAAATTTCAAAGCAGATGAGCGTGGGCTGGCAGTTGTAAAAGAAAATATTGAGAAGGCTAAAGTTGTAGGTCGTATGATCGCATCCGATTACTCATGTGCAATGGTGAGTGCTCAACTATTGGAAACTGATCCGCAAACTCAAGAAAAATTGGATACCCTGGCATTCGCTCAAAAATTAGAAACTGAAATTCGTCAACCGCTAAGCACTGAAACTGTCAGCATTCATATAATTGGCTTTGCTAAAATGGCTGGCGATATTGCTGAAGGTGCGAAAGGTGTTGTTTTATTCTTTGCAATCGCAATCGCCTTTACTTTCATCATGGTTTGGTTATTTTGTGGTAGCTTAAAGCTCACAATACTGCCGATTGCATGTTCAATTATTGCGGTGATTTGGCAATTAGGGATTTTATCTAGCCTTGGTTTTGGTCTTGATCCAATGTCTATTTTAGTACCATTTTTGGTTTTCGCTATTGGTGTTAGTCATGGCGTGCAAATGATTAATGCGATTGGTAAAAAGGTACTCGAAGGTGCGAGCACACGTTTATGTTGTCAATCAAGTTTTCGCTCCTTGTTAGTTCCTGGTGGGATTGCACTGCTTTCAGATACTGTTGGCTTTTTAACGCTTCTCACTATTGATATTGGTATTATCCGCGAGTTAGCTATAACAGCAAGTTTAGGTGTTGCAGTCATTATTTTCACTAATTTAATCTTACTGCCTGTTTGGGCATCCTATATGCATTTTGAAAACTCAGTTAAAATTCAAAAAGGTAATACAAATAAACCAAACATACTTGACTCAATTCGTGAGGTTTTAGTAAAAGCGACAGATCCAAAGTGGGCTAAGCTTATTATTGTATTTACCTTGGTATTATTTGCATTGGGTTACTGGCAAGCAGATAAAATGCGTATTGGCGATTTACATGCAGGTGCACCTTCGCTTCATCAAGATGCACGTTACAACCAAGACACCTTCTTAATATCGGATAAATACACTATTTCGTCTGACATATTAAAAGTGTTAGTTGAGGCCTATCCAGCAGCGTGTACAGATCATGATGTGATGGAGCGTATTAGTCGCTTTCAGTATAAAGTTGAAAATCTGGCAGGTGTACAGTCAGCTGTAAGCTTGAGTTCAGTCGCTCAATCAGTTAATGCAGGTTACAACGAAGGTAATCTTAAATGGCAAACATTGCCTCGCAATACGGCTAGCTTAGTCCAGTCTACGGCTCGTGTTGAAACCAGTACTGGGTTACTTAATGGTGATTGTTCAGTAATGCCTGTAATCATCTTTTTAGATGACCATAAAGCAGAGACTATTGATAATGTAATTGCAAGTGTGAAGCAGTTTGCCATTGAGGAGCAAACAGATACCTTACAATTCAAATTAGCATCTGGGCCTGTTGGTGTAATGGCGGCAACGAATGAGTCGGTTTCAGCTGCTCAATTGCCTATGATGCTTTATGTTTATGGTGCGGTTATCATTTTATGCTTGATAAGCTTTAAAAGTGTTAAAGCTACTATTGCTGTTGTACTTCCGTTATATATTGTATCAACCCTTGCACAAGCCCTAATGGTGCAATTAGAAATAGGGTTGACCGTTTCAACATTGCCTGTGATCGCGTTAGGAGTGGGTATAGGTGTTGATTACGGAATTTATATTTTGTCCTCGATGATGGGCCAATTAAAGCAGGGGGTTGCGTTACCTATTGCGTATCGAAATGCACTAGTTGAACGTGGCAGCGCTGTTTTATTTACAGGTATTACACTTGCAATTGGTGTGAGCACATGGATTTTCTCTGATTTGAAGTTTCAGGTGGATATGGGAATTTTGTTAACCTTTATGTTTTTGGTCAATATGCTAGGTGCAGTACTGCTTTTACCTGCAATAGGTAGTTTACTCTGGACTGACCAGAAAAAATAATGTGAATAATTGTGCTTCTAAATGGTCAGTAATGGCCATTTATATCTATAATTTGTGAATAGATGACCAAATAGCTGAAATGCTTAAAATGTTTTCATCGAAAGGGCTGTTTATTAATTTTAAAAGGGTTAGAATTTGCCTGACTCCACACAATTAAATTGCTGTACAAATTTCCCATCTAATTTAGATGGTATAGATTTAAGGAACATGTAATGACACGAAATGAAGGGCAAGCCTCGGTTATCTTAGATAATGTCTGTAAGCTGATCCAGAAAAAAGTTCACGCTGATAATGTGTTACTCGTTGAGAAATTCGCCAAATCCTTGTACAGCAATATGTCTAAAGAAGATTTGGCACATCGCAATGATAGTGACTTATATGGCGCTGCACTTAGCCTATGGAACTCGCTGGAAAAAAATACCTCTGATGATGCGGTTATTCGCGTTTTCAATCCTGAAGTAGCAAAAGATGGCTGGCAGTCATCGCATACAATCGTCGAAATTATCGCTAAAGATATGCCATTTTTAGTTGATTCCGTACGTATGGCGATGACCCGCGAAAACATCGCATCTCACTTGCTACTACATAGCCCACTTAAAATTCAACGCGATAAAAACACTAAAATATCAGCTTTGTCTAATTTAAAAGCAGAGCAAGAATCGAGTTCAACAAAAACAGTGTTTTTTATTGAAATTGATCGCCAAACAGATTCGACAGTGATTGACTCGTTTAAAAAAGAGCTTGAGTCTGTATTAACGGATGTATCGACAGCGGTAGAAGATTGGCAGCCGATCCGTGAAAAACTAATTGCAGTCAGTAAAGATTTACCAAAACGTCACCATAATAAAAATG
The DNA here is from genome assembly GCF_012952265.1 of Pseudoalteromonas sp. NEC-BIFX-2020_015. NCBI lineage: Bacteria > Pseudomonadati > Pseudomonadota > Gammaproteobacteria > Alteromonadales > Pseudoalteromonadaceae > Pseudoalteromonas > Pseudoalteromonas sp. NEC-BIFX-2020_015. Next base: position 111,567 of record NZ_JABCJL010000011.1, on the reverse strand, counting down.
CAAATGAAGTAGCAGAGACAGTCGAGTTTTTAGACTGGTTGGTAAAAGATAACTTCACGTTAATGGGTTATCGTCAGTATGATTTATCTCCTGTTCAAGGTGATTATCAATTAAAAGGAATAATGGAAAGTAGTCTTGGTTTGATGAAAAATTCAACCGAAGAGCATTCACGTTTACTTTCAGAGTTACCAGAAGTTGCTCGCCAAGAAGCGCGTAGCACTAACTTACTTATTTTAACTAAAACGAACTCCGTGTCGCGTGTTCATCGTCCGGCTTATATCGATTATGTTGGTATTAAGCGTTTTGATGAGCAAGGAAATGTGATAGGTGAAGATCGTTTTATTGGTTTGTTCTCATCAAGCTTTTATAACAACAGTGCTACTGATGTTCCAGTCCTTAAAAGTAAAATAACGCGTATTATGGATATGTGTGATTTTGCAAAAGGTACGCATGCTTATAAAGCAGTTTTGAATATTCTTGAAACGTATCCACGCGATGAACTTGTTCAAGCCCGAGAAGGCGAGTTACTTGAAGTTGCAATGGGTGTTTTACAAGTGCAAGAACGTGATATGTGTCGCTTATTTGTTCGTAAAGATGCTTATGGTCGCTTTTTCTCTTGTATGGTTTATGTTCCTCGAGAGCGTTATAACACAGCGTTACGTCGCGAAACTCAAGGTATTTTAGGTAATGCATTTAATTCTGACGATAAAGTCGAATTTACTACTTTCTTCTCTGAGTCAACACTGGCGCGTACTCATTATACCGTACGTGTGACTGACAACAATATAGAATATAACGTGAAAGACATTGAAAATAATTTAATAGAAGCAGCTCGTACTTGGGAAGATAAATTACAATCAGCGCTATTAGAATCGGCTGGTGAAGCGCGTGGTAACGATTTAAATCGTAAATATGCTAATGCATTCGCGCGTTCATATAAAGATGAAGTATTACCAAGTGCTGCAGTTGTTGATATTGAGAAACTTGAATTATTGAACGATGATAATAAGCTGGAAATGCAGTTTTATCGTCCACAAGAAGAAGCAAATAGCAATATTGTACGTTTGAGCTTATTCCATAAAGATGAGCCAATCCATTTGTCAGATGTAATGCCAATGCTTGAAAATTTTGGCTTGCGCGTAATTGGTGAAACACCTTATTCAGTTAAAACCAGCGATGGTCGTATCAACTGGATCATGGACTTTTCAATGCTACTTGATAGCAAAGGGATTGCTGATTTCGATAAAATATCGGCACGTTTTCGCGCTGCATTAACAAGTGTTTGGAATAATCGTTTAGAAAATGATGGCTTTAACAGGCTTGTATTAATGGGTGGATTAACAGGGCGTGAAGCATCAATATTACGTGCGTATGCAAAATATATGCGTCAAGTCGGTGTTACTTTCTCACAAAGCTATATCGAAAGTACGCTTGCGAACTACCCACATATTGCTACGCAAATAGTTAATCTATTCGCTAAAAAGTTTTCTGTAAAAAGCCCTGCGAGTGTTAAAACACTTGATAAATTAATTGCTCAAGTATATTTAGAACTTGAAAACGTCGCTAATTTAGATGATGACCGTATTATTCGTTTATATGTTGATATGATCATTGCAACACTGCGTACTAACTACTTCCAAAAAGATGAGACTGGTCAATTTAAATCGTATGTATCGTTTAAAGTTAAACCAAGTTTGATCCCAGATATGCCATTACCATTACCGGCATTTGAAATATTCGTTTACTCACCTCGTGTTGAAGGTGTTCACTTACGTGGCGGTAAAGTTGCTCGTGGAGGATTACGTTGGTCTGACCGTCGCGAAGATTTCAGAACAGAAGTCCTTGGTTTAGTAAAAGCGCAACAAGTAAAGAATACAGTAATCGTTCCTGTAGGCTCTAAAGGTGGCTTTGTGTGTAAGCAATTGCCAGCTGAGCGTGATGCATTCTTTAAAGAAGGCCAAGAATGTTACAAAATCTTTATTCGTGGTTTATTAGACGTTACCGATAACATTGTTCAGGGTGAGATTGTCCCACCGCAAAATGTTGTTCGCCATGATGAAGATGATGCTTACTTAGTAGTTGCAGCCGATAAAGGTACTGCGACGTTCTCTGATATTGCTAATGGAATTGCAAACGAATATAACTTCTGGCTGGGCGATGCATTTGCTTCAGGTGGTTCAGTAGGTTATGACCATAAGAAGATGGGTATTACAGCAAAAGGTGCGTGGGAATCAGTTAAACGTCATTTCCGTGAAATGGATATTGACTGCCAGACAACTGATTTCACTGTAGTGGCAATAGGGGATATGGCGGGAGATGTATTCGGTAACGGTATGCTGTTATCTAAACATATTCGTTTACAAGTAGCATTTAACCACTTGCATATCTTTATTGATCCAACGCCAGATTCAGCAACATCATACCCTGAACGTGAGCGTTTATTTAATTTACCACGCTCTTCATGGGAAGATTACAATAAAGAATTAATCTCAGCCGGTGGGGGTGTTTTCTCTCGCGCAGCGAAATCAATCACACTAAGCCCAGAGATGAAAAAAATGTTGGGTACTAAAAAAGCCAGCATGACACCAAATGAATTGATCAAAGCAGTCTTGATGATGGAATTTGATCTACTGTGGAATGGTGGCATCGGTACTTACATTAAGAGCAGTAAAGAAAGTGATGCAGATGTAGGCGATCGTGCTAACGATGCATTGCGCATTAATGGTGCAATGCTTGGTGCGAAAGTACTTGGCGAAGGTGGTAACTTAGGTGCTACGCAGTTAGGCCGTATTGAATTCGGGGCTAAAGGCGGTCGCGTTAATACTGACTTTATCGATAATGTGGGTGGGGTTGCATGTTCAGATAATGAAGTGAACATTAAAATCCTTCTTAATGGGTTGGTAACGTCAGGTGATTTAACACGTAAACAACGTGATGAACTGCTGTACTCAATGACTGATGAAGTTTCTGAATTGGTGTTGAAAGATTGTTATCGTCAAACGCATACGCTGTCAATTACTCAATCTAAGGGTTCATCAACGCTTAAAGAAAAAATACGCTTTATTCATGCGCTTGAAAAAGATGGTAAGCTAAATCGTGCCATTGAATTTATTCCAAGTGATGAAGAATTGGCTGAACGTGCTGCCGCGGGTAAAGATTTGACTCGTCCAGAGTTATCTGTGTTGGTATCGTACGCAAAAATGGTTCTTAAAGAGTCATTAGTTACTGATGACATTACAGAGAATCCGTATTATCGTCAGTTATTGGTGAAGTCATTCCCATTACCATTACGTGAAAAATTTAACGGTGCGATGGATAATCACCCACTGCGTAAAGAAATTATTGCGACCAAACTAGCTAATAATATCGTAAATGATATGGGTCTTAATTTCATGGTCCGTATGCATGAAGAGACTGGAGCAACTGAATCTGAAATTGCGTTGTGCTATTCAATCGCAACGGAAGTTTTCCAGATGCGTGATACATGGTCATCGATAGTGGAACTTGATAACAAAGTACCGGCTGCTGTTCAAACGGAAATGCTATATCAATTACGCCGAACAGTTCGTCGCACAACACGTTGGTTCTTACGTCATCGCAATAAAGCCCAAACGATTGAGCAAGCAATTGAATTCTTCACACCAACATTTGCAGATTTAAGTACTAACTTAAATACCTACATGGTTGATAAAGAAGCTGAACGTTTAGCCAAATCAGCAGAAAAGCTGGTTGATAATGGTGTGCCAGTTGCACTTGCTGATCGTATTGTCGCGCTTTCAAGCTTATTCTCAATTATGGATTTAGCTGAAGTGGCAAATAACTCAGGGCGAAGCATTGATATGGTGTCTAACACGTACTTTAAGCTTGGTGCGCGTATGGGCTTACATTGGTTCCTTGATCAAATTACAAATCAACCAGTTGCAAATCATTGGCAAGCACTTGCTCGTGCATCATATCGAGAAGAGCTTGATTGGCAACAACGTACACTTGCTGAAGTTGTGTTAAATGGCTTTGAAGGTGACAATAAGGATGTTGATGGTCAAATAGATCAGTGGATGGACACGCAAGAGCAATTATTGCAACGTTGGAAGCAAATGCTTGCAGAATTTAAAACATCACAAAGTCACGACTTTGCTAAGTTTTCTGTTGCACTTCGCGAACTTATGTTACTTAGTCATAATTGCGATACATCAGGAAAATAAACAATTAGCTTAACTTATATTTTTCTTACGTGAAAATAATGAGTTAATAGTTAAATTTGTTATACAATACCTCAGCCTAGTCTGGGGTATTTTTTTATATAGAGGATTCTTTTATGTTTTACGATCTAGCTCGCCGTTTTATGTTCACCCGTGATGCGGAATGGGCCCATGAATTCGCACTTCATAATTTACGTCGCTTTAGCAATACCCCATTTAGTGCTGCATGGTCGCAATCGGTGACAGATCATCCTGTTGAGTTTCTAGGCTTACAATTTAAAAACCCTGTTGGGCTTGCTGCTGGGCTAGATAAAGATGCGCAGTGTATTGATGCATTTGCGCAAATGGGCTTTGGTTTTTTGGAAGTTGGTACGGTTACCCCACGCCCACAAGTCGGGAATGACAAACCACGTATTTTCCGTTTGCCACAATCTAATGCAATTATTAACCGCATGGGCTTTAACAATAAAGGTGTTGATAATCTCGTTGCTAATGTTAAAGCTGCAAAATACGACGGTATTTTAGGTATCAACATTGGTAAAAATAAAGACACACCAAATGAGCAGGGTAAAGATGACTACATACATTGCATGCGTAAGGTATTTGAGCATGCCTCATACATTACCGTTAATATATCGTCGCCAAATACGCCGGGACTTCGTGATTTACAGTATGGTGCAGCGCTTGATGATTTATTGCAAAGCCTAAAGAACGAACAGCTCGATTTAATCGCAAAGCACGGTAAACAAGTTCCTATGTTGGTTAAAATTGCCCCTGACCTTGATGAGGTTCAAATTAGGCAAGTAAGTGAGTCTTTACTGAATAATAAAATAGATGGTGTAATAGCGACGAACACTACATTAGAGCGAGCTTCTGTCCATGGACAGCAATATGCTGATGAAGCGGGTGGATTATCAGGCCAACCAGTGCGGGCACGTTCAACTCATGTCGTGAAGGAACTAAAGCGACTAACAGGTGGAGCGTTACCAATTATAGGTGTTGGTGGTATTGATGATGCGCCAAGCGCGAAAGAAAAGTTAGAGGCGGGTGCCGATTTATTACAGGTTTACACTGGATTTATTTATAAAGGTCCGCAATTAGTTAAAACGATCCTTAACGACTTATAAGGATCCGTTATCTAAGCTTTTGATCGTTCATTAAATGTTCTAAGCAAACATAGTGTAAATGATCAAAAGCCGCTATACTTCATTATTCGTGTAATTAATTTCTGGGAGCTAAAGGAGAGCATGTTACAAGCATCAAAGCAATGGCAGTGGGTTGCTTGTCAAGTACGGAACCGTTTATTGGTTGATTTAGACCAAGATATGCAGCTGTGCACGCCTTATAAACTCCGTCAATTGACTGATTCTGTACTTACTCAACCTAATTTTAGTTTAGAAGATGCCGCATTTTATCAGCAAGTATATCAATATCTTGATGGTTTTAATATTTGGCAACCAGCAAAGCTATGTCAAATTGCACTCAATGCAACCGCAGCAAAATTTTATTTAAAGCCAATGCTTGCAAAAAGTTGGTTTTTTGAAACTTACACCGGAGCAGAACCGAGTGTTGAAGCTGTTATAAAGCTACAGTCGGCAGCTCAAAGTGGTGAGTTTTTGATCGTTGATCATTGTAAAGAAGCATCTTTATGCATTAGTTTGTCAGAGTGTTTTAAATTAGATGAAAATCTAAGCCTTAACCAATTTGAAGCTATTCGAGTGCTCAATAACCGTGTTTTTCCAATTTATAACCACGCCCAAAATAGTAAAACTGCCTAAGCATATTTTTTGCAGTTCCTCCCATTATCACGTGTTTGTCAGTCAACCTATGGTATAATCCTGCGCAATTAGCTATTAAGGGTTATTACTTTGCAATTTATCGCGCTTACTTCGATCGGAATCGAAAATTTATTGGTTGATGAACTTACTGAAATTGGTGCAACTGTCACCAAGCAAACAGTGGGTTCTGTGCGTTTTGACGCCGACACTACATTAGCACAAAAAGTTTGTTTAATGAGCCGCTTTGCAACGCGTGTTCTGATGTTGATCGAAGAGAAAGAAGGCGTAGATGACAAAGAGAGTCTTTACAATTTTGCTCGTTCGCAACCTTGGCAAGAATGGTTCGGCCCTACACAAACATTTGCTGTTGATTTCAATGGAACAAATGATTCATTGAAAAATACCCAGTTCTCAGGGCTTGTGATTAAAGACGCTATTGTGGATTATTTTAATGACCTTTTCGAACAGCGCCCAAATGTAGATAAACAAAATGCCAATGTGCGTGTTGTTGCACGGCTATCGCGCCAAGGCGTGGCGATGTATATTGATTATTCAGGTCCTCGTTTATCTGAGCGTGGTTATCGTGAAGGCCAAGGCAAGGCACCGATAAAAGAACATTTAGCAGCCGCACTGATTAAACGCAGTGGTTGGCTTGAAAATGTTCAACAGCCGTTATTTGATCCATGTTGTGGTGCTGGTACTATTCTAATTGAAGCTGCAGGTATGGCACGCAATGAAGCTCCGGGTTTATTCCGAGAAGGTTTTGCTTTTGAGCGCTTACCAAGCTTTCGTGTTGCTAAATACAGAGAATTAAAAGAACAACTTACCTCGCAAATTACCGATCCTAAACTATGGCTTATAGGTCATGATAATGATTCTAACGTACTTAGCAAAGCGGTGGATAATGCCCGTAGAGCTGATTTAGGCGATGTGATCAAGTTTAAACAAAGCGATGCGACCAAGTTGACCTCAGTGGCAAAATTGCCGGGTGTGGTCATTTCAAATTTACCGTATGGTGAACGTATCGGCTCTATGGCTGAGTTAGTTAGTTTACACAGTGGTTTAGGGACTGGATTTAAAAAACACTTTAATCATTGGAAACTTGCGTTATTAGGTATGGATGAGAGTTTATTTAAACTACTCAAGTTAGTAAAACTCAAACGCTATAAATTTAAAAATGGCCCGCTTGATGTGGTACTTAACTTATATCAACTTGACGATAAGCAAGTAAGCTTAACAACGGAAGATAAACCAGCATTGAACTTTGAAGGTTCAATGTCGTTTGCTAACCGCGTTAAAAAGAATAAGCAAGGTTTAAAAAATTGGCTTAAACAAAATGATATACACGCATATCGCGTGTACGACGCTGATATCCCTGAATACAATGTTGCCGTTGATATTTATGGTGATTCAGCAGTCATATTTGAATACGCTGCACCAAAAGAAATTGACGATGTGACGGCACATAAGCGTCTTCAAGACGTTATTTCATTGACCGCACAGCAGCTTAATATTGCGCCAGGAAACATTGCCGTAAAAGTCCGTAAAAAGCAAAAAGGCGAAGAACAATACACGCCAATGGCAAAGCAAAATCGTACTCAAGTTATCGAAGAATTTGGTGCTAAGTTTAAAGTTAATTTATTTGATTACTTAGATACGGGGCTGTTTTTAGATCATCGTTTAGCACGACGTTATATTCAAGAAAATTCAAAAGATAAGCGCTTCTTGAATTTATTTGCTTATACAGGTACAGCTTCTGTACATGCTGCATTAGGTGGAGCTAAAGCAATTACGACTGTGGATTTATCGAAAACCTATTTAAAATGGGGCCAAGATAACTTTGATTTAAATAATATTAGTAATACGCGATACCGCTTTGAGCAAGCTGATTGCTTGAAATGGTTAGAGCATGCAACCAGTCAATATGATTTGATATTTTTAGATCCCCCTACATTTTCCAATTCAAAACGTATGAAAGATGCCTTTGATGTGCAAAATGATCATATTAAATTACTGACATGGGTTAAAAAAATCCTCAGTCCATCAGGGACGTTGATTTTCTCGAACAATATGCGTGGCTTTACAATGGATGAAGTCGGTTTAATTGGCTTAGGATTAAAAGCGGTTAATATTTCTGAGAAAACGATTTCACCTGACTTTAAACGCAATAAAAGAATACATAATAGCTGGTTGATTACCCATGGCTAAATGGATTTTATATCATACAGATGGCTGCCATTTATGTGAGCAAGCACATGCTTTGCTTACGCCGTTGCCAGATGATGATTCATTACAGCTAATTGATATTATGAGCGATGAAACGCTAATTTCAAAATATCAGACCAGCATACCGGTTTTAGAAAGCGAACGAGGCCAACAATTTTTTTGGCCTTTTACTGCGCAAGATGTGCGTCAGTTTTTTACGCAAACAGAATAAGAGTAAACAGATAGTATGGATTTAATTAGAATTTCTAAAGCTCAACTCGCATATGGCACGCATCCACTTTTAGATAATGCAGACGCTGTCATTGAAACTGGCGAACGAGTGTGTGTTGTTGGCCGTAATGGTGCTGGTAAATCAACGCTTTTAAAAGTGCTTGATGGCCAAGTGATTTTAGATGATGGTGAAATAAATCAGTTAGGTAGTATCAAAATATCTCGTTTAGAGCAAGATCCACCAAAAGGAGCCAGTGGCTCGGTGTTCGATTATGTTGCTCAAGGGATGCCTGAAATTGCCAATTTATTAATTGATTTTCACCATGTTAGTACTGAGTTACAAACTGACTGTACAGACAAGTTGCTAAATAAACTTGAGCGTTTATCAAATCAATTGGAAGCCGCAGATGGTTGGCGCTTTGATAGCCGTATTCAATTAGTGCTTACACAGTTAGAGCTTTCTCCTGATGCAAAACTTGAATCACTTTCAGGTGGTTGGTTACGCAAAGTCGCCCTTGCACGTGCACTTGTCAGTGAGCCTGATTTATTATTACTCGATGAGCCTACCAACCATTTAGATATGGAAAGCGTCATGTGGCTCGAGCAATTTTTAAAAGAGTTTAAAGGCGGAATTGTCTTTATTTCTCATGACCGTGCTTTTATTCGTGCTGTTGCAACACGTATTTTAGATTTAGACCGTGGTAAATTAATTTCTTACCCAGGTGATTACGCGACTTATTTAGAACAAAAGGCGCACGATTTAAAAGTTGAAGAAACACAAAACGCATTATTTGATAAACGTTTAGCTGAAGAAGAAACGTGGATCCGCCAAGGCGTTAAAGCACGTCGAACACGTAATGAAGGACGCGTTCGAGAGTTAAAGCAATTACGTAATGAACGTAAGCAACGTGTTGATCAAGTTGGTAAAACTGATTTCAATATTGAAACGGCTGACAGATCAGGCAAATTGGTATTTGAAGCTAAGCACTTAAATCATGCGTTCAATAAAGACAAAGTAATTGCTAATGATTTCTCAACACTAGTAATGCGTGGTGACCGTATTGGACTTGTAGGGCCAAATGGTATTGGTAAGACTACCTTATTAAAACTACTATTTGGTGATATAGAAGCGGATGGAGGTATTGTTAAGCAAGGTGTTAATTTAGAGTTTGCCTATTTTGATCAATACCGTCAAAAACTTGATGAAGAGGCGACAGTGCAAGATAACGTCGCCGAAGGTAAGCAAGAAGTGATGATGAATGGTCGTTCACGTCATGTACTTGGCTATTTACAAGATTTCTTATTCCCACCGGCACGTGCTCGTACTCCAGTTAAAGCGCTATCAGGTGGTGAGAAAAATCGCTTATTATTAGCCAAGTTATTTTTAAAACCTTCAAATATTTTAGTGCTCGATGAGCCAACCAATGACTTGGATATTGAAACACTTGAATTATTAGAAGATATTATTAATCAATATCAAGGTACTGTTTTAATTGTAAGTCATGACAGAGAGTTTATTGATAATACCTGTTCGAGTGTGTGGGCATTTGAGGGGAATGGCGTTATTACCGATATCGTTGGTGGTTATAGCGACTATGAAGCTTATGTTAATTATTTAGCTGATGAGCAGAAAAAAAATACGCAACCTGTTATTAAAAAGGTAGAAGTAGCGCCTGTTACACCTGTGGTAAAAAATGATAACAAAAGTAATAAATTATCTTACAAATTAAAACTTGAACTGGAACAGTTACCTAGTAAGCTGGAAAAAATAGAAAAAGCGCTTGAAGCTCAGCAAATTGTTGTCAATGATGGTGATTTTTTTAAGCAAGATGCCAGTGAAACGACGAAACAATTGAACCATTTAGCACAACTTGAGTCTGACCTCGAAGCCGCTTTGGAGCGCTGGGAAGAACTTGAAGATTTAAAGAATCAGTAGTAAGGACTAAAATGAAATATAAATTACTCGCTGCCAGTATTTTAGCGACGATCAGCACATCGGCACTCAGTGCAACGTATAAACTAACGGAATTAGAGTCGTATGATGGAGCTAAATATAATTATGTGACAGACGTAAGTGATAGCGGCCATGTGATTGGGCTTGCTAATGCTCTTTATAAGTTACCAATAGATGTTAGTTATATTGATTTTGAAGACAATTTAATCAAGACGGCATATAGCAATACTAAGACTAACTATGAAGATATTAACAAAGAAATAACGTTTACGCTTGATGAAATAAAAAATGAGAATGCGGCTGCGCTTAACCCTGACGCCCATACTTTTATGCTTTCATTCCTTGCATCACAAGTAAATAATCCGGACTATCAAAAGCTTGGTGGTTCAATCGGTGTGAACTACTTAGAAGGTGGCACACAAGAGCAAGTATTTTTTGATATTGAATCAGTTGATTACGATGGTTTAACTCGCTCTGTAACTAACTTTTACAACTCAGTTGCAGAAGACGGTGTTTCTGTTGGTTGGGCTACAGCGCCTTACGATAAAACAACGTTTACTCCAGATGGAGAAACAGAAGAGAAAACACAGTTTACTCGTGATTTTATTGCGCGAGGCCTTATTTTCTCACCTTCTGGTGCAGAAGTCCCTTTAGTTCCTGAATTTATAGAGCATGGTGGCTATAGTCTCGCCAATGATATTGTTAAAACAAATTCGGGATACATTGTTGTTGGTCAAGTTTCTACAGGGATTTCAGCTGATCGTCAAAAAAATATTGATGATAGATGCGATGGGAAAGATGCGCCTGTTTCCGTCTGTATTGAATCTATAGATAGAGGCTCTAATGGTGAGCTATATGATAACCGTGCTGTTGCGTGGACTTTAGATGATAATCTTAATATTATAAAGACGGAAACGCTAGGATTAGGCTTAACACCAACAGATGATGAAAAGTCGGCATTGATTAGTAATGCAATTGCAGTAAATGATAAAGGCGTTGCTGCTGGTTATTCTGATGTTCGCTATTACGATAGAGCTAGCACCATTATATCATTGCCAGTGTATTATAAAGATGGCAAAGTAGTTGAGATACTTAACCAGGAAGACGGTTGGTTTGCTGGTAAAGCATTGGCGATTAATGAAAATAATACTATAGCAGGCTTTGCATCAAAACAAATTGATGGCGCGCAACGTTTCAAACTTTTTTATCATGATATAGCGAGCAACAGCACAGTGTTCCCTACGGACTACTTTAGTAGCTCAAGCTCATTCGCTAATAGTATAAATGATAATGGCTATATAGTAGGCGAAGGTGAAACGGATGTTTATAATACATCGACGCGCCGCCGAGAGGCTTTTTTATATAAAATTGGTGATGATAAAATTACTAATTTGAATGATTTATTACCTTGTTATGAACTTGATGGTGAAACAAGGTATAAATATACTGTTTCTGAAGCACGAGTTATCAATAATAATAATGAAATTTTCGGTGTTGCAACAAAAACAGTTGAAAAAACTGATTCACTAGGTGGCGTTGTCAGAGATACTAACGGGGACATTGAATACGAAAGTGTATCTGTTCCCGTTAAATTGACTCCAATTAATGGTGAAGTTGAAAGTTGTTCTGATCCTGCAACCGAGACTTACGAGCGCCAATCTGCAAGTTTCCCTTGGTATACATTATTATTGTTACCATTAGTGGGTTTACGCCGCGTATTTCGTTAAGAGAAATCTTATGTGATAAGTAATTATCACAGAGTGATTTAAACAAAAAAGCCCTCCTTTTTATAAGGAGGGCTTTTTTGTTCTATACTTTATTATTATTCAATTAACAGGATTTAAAAGAACCAAAAATTGAATATTAATAATAGTGTGTTAATAACTGTTTATAGATGAATTTATTTATGGCGATTCAACCAAGCTTTACGTACAGAGCGACGCCATAGTAAATCAACACCAAAATAGCCGAGTATTGCCGCCATACTGGCACAAATAATAGAACCAACTAAAAAGGCAGGACCTATGGTCGTCAAACTCTCAATAAACCACTGCCAAGTTGGTTCGAATGCAAAATGTTGCTCAGGATGCCCTAAAGCAATTGCTCCGACTAAATAAGAACAGTAGAAAATAGGCGGCATGGTTAAAGGATTTGTGATCCAGACTACGGCAACAGAAATCGGTAGGTTTACACGTAAAGGAATGGCTAACGCTGCAGCCAAAACCATTTGAAAAGGAACAGGGATGAATGCGAAAAATAAGCCAACTGCAAATGCACCTCGCGCAGAGCGTCGATTTAAATGCCACAAATTAGCATCATGCAATAAACGACCAAAAATTTTTAAAAATTTGTGATGTTTAACTGTATTGTGATCGGGTAAAAACCGTTGGATCGTTTTTTTAGCCATTTAAAGCAACCATTTACATCTGTGTGGTTAAGCATTGGGTTTGTTGTAGGTTGTTTAATAACCGTTTTTTATTATCAGACCCTTGTGTTTATTCTCTTCGCTTCATCTTTAACAATTGCGAGCTTGTATTTTAAGCCGTTTTTACCTGTATTGTTAGGTTTTATTTGCTCAATTTTATGTGTTTGGGTACATTTTTATAGCTTTTATTCAATTAACGCGGAACAGTTGCACGAAAATCAATCGCGACTAAGTACATTTAAAGTTGTAGAGGTAATTTCAAGACGTGATGCGTATTATTTAAAAGTTGAAATTGAATCAATTCACGAGAAAAACGTATCAAAAATTAAGCCCCCCCTGGCGTTAGTGAGTTTAAAGGTAGATGAATTGCTATCTATTGGAGATAGCATCACCACTAAGCTTAAATTGGTTCAATACCGTAGCCAGAAAAATTTTGATGTTTTTGATAAAGAGCAGCATGCTTTTAGCCAGCGTTTATTTTATAAAGCAAAGCAGATAGGCAGTGATATTCAAATTACGCGGCGGCCTAAGGCAACATTACGACAAAGCTACCGTGATTTTATTAAGCAAACTTACCAAGTGACTCAACTTAATTGGCTTTACTATGCACTATTGACTGGGGAAAGAAGTTTAATGTCGTTCGAGCAAAAAAATGAATTACAGCAGTTTGGATTGAGTCATTTACTTGCTATTTCAGGTTTACATATAGGTTTAATTTTCAGTATTGGCTTTTTTGTTAGCAAAACCTTCGTATCGTGTTTTATAAAGTTATTTAGTCAAAAACTTAATTTATCAGTGATCTATAGCTTTTGTGGGTTTAGTTTAGCATTTTGTTATGTTTATTTAAGTGATTTTTTAGTCTCAGCTACGCGTGCATTAATAATGCTAGGTTGTTATTTACTTGTTTATTATTGCTCTAAGCAAACATTAAAATGGCGGAGTATTTTGTTTGCGTTAGTGTGTGTGCTTGTAATTGATCCATTTAGCTTATTGAGTCCTGGGATATATTTTTCATTCATAGCAGTGGCTATTATCTTCTTAATATTTACTGTAAGAACACGTTTTCCAGCTAACTTTTTTACAACAATTAAAATGCTGGTTATTATACAGTTAGCATTAACAATCGGCTTGTTACCGCTATCCTTGCATTACTTTGGTGGAGTAAGCTTTATTGGCTTAGCAGTAAATTTAATAGCTATACCACTGCTTAGTATCGTTATTATGCCTTGCTTGGTTTTTATTAGCTTGCTAAGTTTTTTTGTAGAAGTACGTGAGCTTATAGCGCTATTTGATTTTTTATTGTTTGAAATGTATCAACTACTTTTAACTATCCCTGTAGATTACCGCTGGTATGACACGACAAAACCAAAACTCGCAATAGTATTAGGCTGCTACGTAAGCGCCACAATTATTTACCTATTCCCGCGGTATTTTATTATTGGGCTATTCCCTTTTTGTCTGGTGCTAGTTGATGAATTATTACAAGCTAGGGCTCGTTGGCAAGTAGATATATTCGATGTAGGGCATGGCACCATGGCACTAATAACGATACAGAATAAAGGTTTTATGTATGATCTAGGCCCTATATATTTTAATCAATTCAGTCGAATAGAAAGTACGTTAATTCCTTATCTAAAAAATAATGATATTGAGGTTGAGTATACAGTTATTAGTCATATGGATAAGGATCATGCCGGAGGACTAAATCACTGGTTAAAACATGGTTACGCGGATACGTTTAATTTATTACAACCAGAAGGAGTGGAGCAAATATGTCTTGCTGGTAGTTATGATTTTCATAGTTTAAAAATTAATGTCATTGAGAATAAAGGAAATTTTAGCTCAGATAATGATAACTCTTGTGTCATTCAAATTAGTGATGGCAATTTTAGTGTGTTATTACCTGGCGATATTTCAATAGCGCGTGAGAATGAACTGTTATCTGAAAATTTAGATCTAAAAAGTACTGTGTTATTAAGTCCGCATCACGGGAGCAATACCTCTTCAAGTGAAGAATTTATCGACGCGGTGTCGCCCGATGTTGTTATTCATTCCAGTGCGTATAAGGGGCAGTGGCAACTTCCTCATTTTGAGGTTATTGAGCGCTATAGTAACAAACAAATAAAGCAACATGTTACAGGTACGCAAGGGCAAGTACAGATCCTTTTTTATCAAAATAGTTACCGTGTTCGCGTTGCAAGGGATGAAAGTTATTGGTTTCTAAAAGATTGAGTTTAGTTTTATGTTGCTGGAGGCTACAATACCCATAGACTATGAATTAGAGAGTGTTATGGATCAAACTACATCACAAATTTATAAGCGTTTATTGACGTATGTGGGTGATTATAAAAGCGTTGCAATCTTAGCCGTGGTAGGCATGATCGGCTATTCAGCGATGGATGCTTTATTTATTCAATTAATGAAACCTTTTATTGATCAGGGACTTAATGAGCGAAATAGCGATGTTTTAAAATACGCACCTTTTGTAGTTATTGCACTCGTTATCGGACGAGGGGTTTTTAATTATATGTCATCTTATTGCTTGAGCTATGTAGGCTCTCAGGTCGTACGTTCATTACGTCAGCAATTGTTTGAACATATTCTTCATTTACCTGTGTCATTTCATGATCAAAATTCAACGGGCGATTTGATCTCAAAAATTACCTTTGATACCGAACAAGTCCAACAAGCAATAACAAAAGCATTGTTAGTCGTTGTGCGTGAAGGTGCCTTTGTGGTGTTTTTATTGGCCGTGATGTTTAATACCAGTTGGAAATTGTCTTTAATCTTTTTAGTTATTATTCCTTTGGTTGCGATTATTGTATCTGTAGTTTCAAAACGCTTTCGCCATATCTCTAAGAATATTCAATCCGCAATGGGACAAGTTACCCGTAGCTCAGAACAAATGCTAAGCGGTCATAAAGTTATTCATGGTTTTGGTGGCCAACAACAAGAAATAGCGCAGTTTGCCAAAGTTAATAATCATAATCGCCAACAACGCATTAAAATGGATGCGACTAAAGCTGTAAGTGTATCAGTTATCCAAATTTTAGCGGCCAGTGCAATGGCTGTTATTTTATGGATAGTGTCAATGCCATCAATGATTGACGCCATTACGTCTGGTGATTTTATGGTGTTGATATCTTCAATGATGATGCTTTTACGGCCATTAAAACAACTAGCTAATGTTAATAGTGACTTACAACGTGGCATTTCTGCGGCGCAAAGTATCTTTTTAGTACTGGATCAAGATATTGAGAAAGACACAGGGACAGTTACTGTAGATAAAGTACATGGGTTAATTGAAGTCAAAAATGTAACATTTAAGTATCCGACCAAAGATGAAGCTGTATTACATGATTTGTCTTTAACAATAAAAGCAGGTGAGAGGATCGCGTTAGTTGGGCGTTCTGGTTCTGGTAAGTCGACTATCTCTAACCTTTTACCACGGTATTACGATTTACAACAGCCGAGTGAAATACTATTAGATGGTGTAGCGCTTTGTGATTACAAATTGGCTGACTTGCGTAAACAGTTTGCATTGGTATCACAGCAAGTTGTGTTATTCAACGATACCATAGCGAATAATATTAGCTATGGTATTTCACGTGAATTGGCTGAGGACGAACTACTTGCTGTTGCAAAACAAGCGCATGTTTGGGAATTTGTAAAAGACTTGCCTGATGGTTTAAATACGATGGTAGGTGAGAATGGTGTGATGCTTTCAGGTGGACAACGCCAACGCATTGCCATAGCGCGTGCGATATTAAAAGATGCCCCAATTCTTATCTTAGATGAGGCGACATCAGCACTGGATACTGAATCAGAGAAATTGATTCAGCAAGCATTAGATGTGTTAATGAAAAATAAAACATCCATCGTGATTGCCCATCGCTTATCAACGATTGAACACAGTGACAGAATATATGTAATTGATAACGGGAAAGTGATTGAAAGTGGAGATCATCCGTCTTTACTTGCAAAAGATGGTACCTATGCTGCTTTATGTAAAATGCAGTTTGGTGAACACGGGTGAGTAAAATTGAACAAAGTTGGTATAAAAAATTTAGCTTAATAACATTATTGTTATTGCCTTTAAGTGGTTTATTTTGGCTTATTTCATCTTTGCGGACACTTTGTTATAAATTAGGTGTGCTTAAATCATATCAAGGGGCAGTGCCCGTTATTGTTGTTGGCAATATTAGCGTTGGCGGCAATGGTAAAACCCCTTTTGTAATTTGGCTTGTTCAGCATTTACAACAAAAAGGCTTAAAAGTTGGTGTTTTAAGTCGTGGTTATGGAGGGAAATCAGATTCTTATCCGCTGAATGTTGATAAAACGGTTACGTGTGAGCAAGCGGGTGATGAACCCGTTCTTATCCAGCGTCGATTAGGGTGTCCAGTGGTCGTTGGACCTGATCGTACACAGAATATTAAAATGCTCTGCGCGCAAAATAAATTAGACGTTATCATCTCTGATGATGGCATGCAGCATTATAAAATGGCGCGCAGTATTGAATGTTGTATTGTAGACAGCGAGCGACGTTTTGGTAATGGTTTATTAATGCCCGCGGGGCCATTGAGAGAAACACAAAAACGTTTAAACGCGGTTGATTTAGTGATTGAAAATGGAGGAGAGCATGAATTTAATTATCAACTTCAAGCGTCGCCATTATTACTTGTAGCAAACGGGAAACAAGCACAGCAACCATTACTAAAAGGGCATGCAGTCAGCGCGATAGGTAACCCTAAACGATTTGAACGCACCTTAACAGCCCAAGGTATAGAGTTACTATCAACAGTACATTATCGTGATCACTATGCATATTCGGTGACTGATTTTGAAAAATATAACGAAGAAGCCGTTTTTATGACGGAAAAAGATGCGGTAAAATGCCACACTTTTGCAAAACCAACATGGTACTTTTTACCTGTTGATGCCAAACCATCAACTGCGGTAATTAACAAACTAAACTTATTACTTAAAGAAAAAGGGATCCTTGATGGCCTTTGATACAAAATTACTTGAAATAATTGCTTGCCCTGTAGGCAAAGGAAAGTTGCGCTTAGATAAAGAAAATAATGAATTGATAAGTACAGCGGCAAAACTTGCTTACCCAATCGTTGATGACATCCCTGTATTACTTGAAAACGAAGCGCGTGAATTAAGCCAAGACGAGGTAGACAAGTGGAATTCGTAGTCGTAATACCGGCGCGTTTTGCATCTACTCGACTACCAGGCAAACCACTTGCTGATATTTGTGGAAAGCCGATGATTCAACATGTGTACGAAAAAGCGATCGCTTCGGGTGCCAGCAAAGTAATTATTGCCACCGATCATCAAAAAGTATTTGATGCAGTAAAAGCCTTTACATCTGATGTGCTTATCACACGAGAAGATCATCACTCAGGTACAGAACGCCTTGCAGAAGTGATGGATTTATTGGCATTGCCAGATGATACAATCGTTGTAAATGTGCAAGGTGATGAGCCGCTTTTAGCCCCCGAAAATGTGACACAAGTAGCTGCACTACTGGCTGATTCAATAGCACCTATGGCCACGCTCAGTGTTGCGATTGATGATATAGAGGATGTATTTAATCCCAATGCGGTTAAAGTAGTAAGTGATGTTAATAAAAATGCCTTGTATTTTTCACGTTCAAGCATACCATTTGATCGTGCAAATATGATGGATAGAGCAAACCATGACTTAATTAATACTGCAAATTACCAGCGTCATGTGGGGATTTATGCTTATCGCGCTGGGTTTATCAAAGAGTACATCAAACTGACACCTTCGCCGCTTGAGCAATTTGAGTCGTTAGAGCAGTTACGGGTGCTTTACCATGGACATCAAATAAAAATTGAGCAAGCACAAATAGCACCGCATGCAGGTGTTGACACACCTGAAGACTTAACGCGTGTAGTAAATTATTTACGAAGCAACACACATTGTGGATAAACAACATACCCCATTGCATGTTCATGCGCAACATAATGACTTTTATGTCATAGAAAAACCAGCAGGGCTTAACTTTCATAGTGAAGAGGGGCCCGGATTTGTTGTGATTGCACAGCAGCAGTTAAATGAAAAACTGTATGCAGTACATCGTTTAGATAAAGTTACATCTGGCTTAATTATTTTGGCGCGCAGTAGTGAGGCCGCAGCTGAGTTTACTCGGCAATTCACTGCTCATGAAGTAGACAAATATTATTTGGCATTGTCAGATGCAAAGCCTAAGAAAAAACAAGGCTGGGTAAAGGGTGATATGGCCAAATCTCGCCGTAGCAGCTATAAACTTTTAAATACAACAGAAAACCCGGCTATTACTCGTTTTTATTCGATGAGTGTTGCGGCTAATTTACGCGGCTTTATTTTAAAACCTTACTCAGGTAAAACTCATCAATTAAGGGTTGCTCTAAAAAGCATATCAGCGCCTATCTTAGGTGATGCGCTTTACGGTGGCACGATTGCTGAACGTACATATTTGCATGCTTATGCACTGTGCTTTCTTTGGGATAACGAGCTATATCGTTTTATTTGTGAACCTAATAGCAATACTCAATTTGCACAAATTACTAAACACGAAAACTTTCATTCATGGCAGCAGCCATGGCAATTGGATTGGTAAATGACAGACTCTGTAATAGATATTCGCTTTGGCGGTATAAAGCGCTTATACGGGCAACAACAATTTGAATGGCTACAAAATGCACACTTTTGTGTGATTGGTATTGGTGGCGTAGGTAGCTGGGCTGCTGAAGCATTAGTTAGAACGGGTGTTGGTAAACTAACGTTAATAGACCTTGATGATATTTGCGCGACGAACGTTAATCGGCAAATACATGCATTAACGGGAACTATTGGTGAAGCAAAAGTTGATGCAATGAAAGAACGGTGTCAACTGATTAACCCGGAATGCGAAATTACTGTTATCGATGATTTTATTACTTTGGATAATATTCGTGAACATATTCAAAATTTTGACTATGTCATTGATTGCATTGATGCAGTGAAAGAAAAGGCCGCATTAATTGCCCACTGTAAACGTAATAAGTTGCCGATTATTACTACTGGTGGCGCCGGTGGGCAAACTGACCCTGGTCAAATTACGTTTGGTGATGTTGCTAAGTCAACACAAGATCCGCTGCTAGCTAAAGTACGCTATATTTTACGTAAACAGTACAACTTTAGTAGCAATCCAAAACGCAAGTTTAATATCGATTGTGTTTATTCAACAGAGCAACTTGTGTATCCAGGCAGTGATGGCAGTGTTTGCCATGCAAAACAAAATGCTGATGGCTCCATGAATATGGATTGCAATAATGGCTTTGGCTCTGCGACGATGATCACAGGAAGCTTTGGCTTTTTTGTTGCAGCCAAAGCAATTCGTAAGTATTTAGATAAAAAGCAACGATTAGTTCAAGTTTAAAGCTACTTTTGTGCAGCCATTGTTTGAATTCGCTCGACAATGGCTTTAACACCATTCCCTCTAGATGGGCTTAAATGGCTAATCAAACCAAGCTTCTCAAACTCTTCAAAAGCATTAATTGATAGAATCTGCGTAGGTGTTAAACCATTATATAGTGACAAAATGAGTGCTAATAAGCCTTTGACGATCCGAGTATCAGAATCACCGACAAGTACGATGCAGCTCTCTTCAAGGTCAAAGTCTAAATACAACCATACTTTGCTCTCACAACCAGGTACAAGTGCATCGTGTGTTTTTAAAATGTCAGGCATAGACGGTAATAGTTTCCCTAGTAACATAATCTCACGGTACTTTTGTTGCCAGCCGGGTGCATTTTTCAGGGTTTGTGCTATTTCTTTAAACGTTTTATTCATTGCTTATCTACTTTTAATCTAATAAAGCGATGCATTCGTGCAGAGCATTAATGAAAATATCTATATCTTGGTGAGTATTATAAAAACAAAAACTTGCCCGTACACTGCCGTTGATACCCAGATGTACCATTAAAGGTTGGGTACAATGGTGGCCGCTACGAACGGCAACACCAAATCCATCAAGTAATGTCGCAATATCGAATGGGTGTTCGTCTTTGTAATTAAAACAAATGGTACCAATATTATGTTCTAAATTACTGTAAATTGTGATGCCATCGATTTCGTTTAATTTATTAACCGCATAGTTAAATAGCCCTTGTTCATAGTCGTAGGCTGCATTTTTATCAAGTTCAGAAAGATAATCTAATGCGGCAGAAAACCCGATTACACCTGCAATATTTGGTGTGCCTGCTTCAAACTTGGCAGGTGCATCGCGAAACGTGCTGTTGAAAAGGCTCACCGTTTCAATCATTTCTCCACCCGTTTGATAAGGCAGTAAGGCGTTTAAACGCTCATACTTACCATACAGGCCACCCACGCCAGTTGGACCAAGCATTTTGTGTGCAGAGAACACATAAAAGTCACAATCGAGTATATTTAAATCAGGCTGTAGGTGCATCGCGCCTTGAGCACCATCGACGACAGTGATGGTATTAAAACCTTTTACAGTACTAAGCAGTGGGCTTAGGTTTGTTATATTCCCCAATGCATTTGATGCATGAGTGAGCGCAAGTACGGTTGGTTTTATTTGTTTTAAAAATTCAATACAGGCTGACATATTGAATGTTGCATCCGCTTCAAGCGGTAATATATGTAATTTAGCACCAGTTTTAAGTGCTAATTGTTGCCAAGGGACGATGTTTGCATGGTGTTCAAGTGGGGTAATAACGATACTTGAATTTTTATCAAGTTGTTCAGTTAATCCACAAGCAATTAGGTTTAATGCCTCAGTAGCACCTTTAGTCCAAACAATTTCACGGCTTTGCACATTAAAATATTGGGCAACTTTATCACGCGCTTTTTCGTAGGCTGTTGTTGCTTGTTCACTGAGTGAATGACGACCTCTATGAACATTTGCATTCTGCTGTGTGTAAAAAAGCTCTGTCGCAGCAATAACTGATTGGGGTTTTTGTGATGTTGCAGCAGAATCAAGGTAAACAAGAGGTTGGTCGTTTATTTTTTGTGTTAAGAGTGGGAAATCAGCACGAATTTTTTCAACAGCAAACATAAAAAAACCAAACAGTAAAAGTTGCTGGAATTGTAATGGCTTTAAGATAATTCTCAACTGTTAATAGTAAAAATCAGCAACAAAAAAGGCCGCTAAAGCGACCTTTTTGCGATAATTTAATTATTAACGCTTATCAGTTGATACGTAGTCACGGTGTGTGTAACCCGTATATAGCTGACGTGGGCGGCTGATCTTATGACCAGGCTGAGATAGCATCTCATCCCAGTGAGTGATCCAACCAACTGTACGTGCCATTGCGAAGATCACAGTGAACATACTTGTTGGAATACCAATTGCTTTTAAGATAATACCTGAGTAGAAATCTACGTTAGGGTAAAGTTTCTTCTCTACAAAGTACGGGTCTTCAAGTGCAATTTGCTCAAGTTTCATTGCAATATCAAGCAATGGATCTTGAATATTAAGCTCTGCAAGTACTTCATGACACGTTTGACGCATTACTGTTGCGCGTGGGTCGAAGTTTTTGTAAACACGGTGTCCAAAGCCCATAAGGCGGAAAGGGTCCGCTTTATCTTTCGCTTTAGCGACGTATTCATCGATGCGGTCAACTGAACCAATTTCTTCTAACATGTTTAAACATGCTTCGTTAGCGCCGCCATGAGCAGGGCCCCAAAGAGATGCAATACCCGCTGCGATACACGCATATGGGTTAGCACCAGATGAGCCAGCTAGACGTACTGTCGACGTTGAAGCGTTTTGTTCATGATCAGCGTGAAGCATGAAGATTTTATCCATTGCTTTAGCAACAACAGGACTTACATTGTATTCTTCAGCAGGGACAGAGAACATCATATGTAAGAAATTTTCAGCATAGCTTAAGTCGTTACGTGGGTACACGAACGGTTGGCCAACGTTATATTTGTAAGCCATTGCAGCAATTGTAGGTAGCTTAGCAATAAGTTTTACAGCACTTGTTTTACGTTGTGTCGCGTCCGTAATATCAAGGTCTTCATGATAAAAAGATGACAACGCACCCACAACACCACACAGCATAGCCATTGGGTGAGCATCAAAGCGGAAACCCTGAAAGAAGTTTGCAATTTTTTCATCAAGCATAGTGCTATGAGTGATTTCTTTTGCAAATTCAGTGTATTGCTCTTTAGATGGTAACTCACCGTTCAATAGTAAGTAACATAACTCAACATAATCTGAGTCTTCAGCTAATTGCTCAATTGGGTAACCACGGTGAAGCAAGATACCTTTGCCGCCATCAATATAAGTAATTGAAGATTCGCAAGAACCAGTCGACATGAAACCTGGATCATATGTGAAATGACCGTGTGCACCTAACGTGCGTACATCGATTACATCTTGACCTGCAGTACCTTTGTAAATTGGAAGTTCGATTGGATCTAGACCATCAATATGGACTGTGGCTTTTTTATCCGCCATCTATTTATCTCCTATTAAGATAACAACTCTGATTGTTATGTTCTGAATTTGTTTAAGCACATTCTTTTCATTTTAACGTGAAAGAGGGGGTTAAAGTCAATTTTTATAAACATTATGCACAAATGTATAATAAATATTCTGAGAGGATTAAATATTATACCATTGGCTAATTCGCAAATATCTCTAATTAAACAAGAATTGTAAAAAGACCGTTGGCTATATATACTATCGAAGGTTTTATACCGTATTGTCTGTAGGTAAACGTTATTTTTACATGTGATTTTTGCAAAAATGTGAACTTTTCTTGTGTTAATAAAGTTTATTTAGATAGTTCCATCAGAAAAATTCATTTTTGGTGGGTTTAGAAAAACAAGTAGATGAGCTCCTAAGTGGGCAAGATGGGCAAGTAACTGTGAAAAAGCAAAGACCTGTAAATCTAGATCTAACAACTATATCTATGCCGGCAACGGCTAAAGCATCAATATTTCACCGCGTCACCGGTGTTGCATTATTTTTTGCTTTAACGTTTGTCATTTGGGCTTGGTCAGAGTCTCTTTCTTCAGCTGAAGGTTTTGAATTCGTCAAGGGTCTGTTTAGCGGATTCATTGCCAAATTCATAGCTTGGGGCACCATTTCTGTATTGGCGTATCACCTTATCGGCGGTATTCGTCATATCATTATGGATATGGGACATTGGGAAGAACTTGAATCAGGTAACCTCAGCGCTAAAATTGCTATGGCACTTGGCGTTGTGGCTTCCGTATTAGCAGGGGTGTGGATATGGTGTTAAATCAAGCAACTCTTAAGCGTGATGGCGTACAAGATTTCGTATCTTTACGTACCACTGCACTCGTAATTACCGCGTATGCGATTTTTATTATTGGCTATTTTTTAGCGTCGCCAGAAGTCACTTACGAAGCATGGCAAGGCCTGTTTTCAAACCTAGCAATGAAAGGGTTTACGCTAATTACCCTGGTTTGCATTATGGTTCACACCCGTATTGGCCTTTGGCAAGTACTAACAGACTATGTTAAATGCGCAAAGTTGCGTGCTGCTTTAGGGTTTGTATTAAACCTTATGGCCGCGGCGTACGTAGCTATTGGTCTAATTGTTTTATGGGGTGTTTAAGTGAAATATTCTGTTCGTGAATTTGATGCCGTCGTGATTGGCGCAGGTGGTGCGGGTATGCGCGCAGCACTTGCAATCACTGAATCAGGTAAAACCTGTGCACTTATCTCTAAAGTTTTCCCAACCCGTTCGCACACTGTGTCCGCACAAGGTGGTATTACGGTTGCGTTGGGGAACTCACATGAAGATAACTGGGAATGGCACATGTACGATACTGTTAAAGGTTCCGATTTTATCGGCGATCAAGACGCTATCGAATATATGTGTAAAACAGGACCTGAAGCCATTACTGAATTAGAAAACATGGGTTTACCATTTTCTCGTTTTGAAAATGGCCGTGTTTACCAACGTCCTTTCGGTGGTCAATCGAAAAACTTTGGTGGTGAGCAAGCCGCACGTACAGCAGCTGCAGCTGACCGTACAGGTCATGCGCTACTACACCTTCTTTACCAACAAAACGTTAAAAATAAAACCAATGTATTCTCAGAGTGGTATGCATTAGATTTAGTTAAAAACGACGATGGTAATGTTGTTGGTTGTACTGCGATTGATATTGAGACAGGTGAAGTTGTTTACTTCAAGTCAAAAGCGGTTGTATTAGCAACGGGTGGTGCGGGTCGTATTTTTGCATCAACAACTAATGCACACATCAACACTGGTGACGGTGTTGGTATGGCAACACGTGCTGGCATCTCAATGCAAGACATGGAGATGTGGCAATTCCACCCTACTGGCATTGCTGGCGCGGGTACACTTGTTACTGAAGGTTGTCGTGGCGAAGGTGGTTATCTTTTAAATAAAGATGGCGAGCGCTTCATGGAGCGTTATGCACCGAACGCAAAAGATTTAGCGTCACGCGACGTAGTTGCGCGTTCAATGATGACGGAAATTCGTGAGGGTCGTGGTTGTGATGGTCCTTGGGGTCCACACATTAAACTTAAGCTTGATCACCTTGGTGAAGAAACGCTTAATTTACGCCTTCCAGGTGTTTGTGACCTTGCGAAAACATTTGCACACGTTGATCCTGCTAAAGAACCAATTCCAGTAATCCCTACGTGTCATTATATGATGGGTGGTGTTCCAACTAACGTAAATGGTCAAGCGCTACAAATCGACGCCCAAGGCAACGAAAAAGTAGTTGAAGGATTATTTGCAGTAGGTGAAATTGCCTGTGTATCTGTACACGGTGCAAACCGCTTAGGTGGTAACTCATTACTTGATTTAGTTGTTTTTGGTCGTGCAGCGGGTAACTTCCTTGGCACATACTTAAATGATGTTGAAGTATCAAAAGATGCGTCAGAATCAGATTTAGATGCGGCTCTTGCTCGCTTCAACCGTTGGGAAAACTCAGCTGTTGGTCAAGGTGAAGATCCAGTTCAAATCAAGAAAGACCTACAACAATGTATGCAACTTAACTTCTCGGTATTCCGTGAAGGTGAGTCTATGGCTGCGGGTCTGCAAGAACTTAAAGAAATTCGTGAACGTTTGCAACATGCGCGTCTTGATGATAAATCATCAGATTTCAATACTGCACGTATCGAATGTCTTGAATTAGATAACATGATGGAAACAGCATACTCAACAGCAGTTGCTGCAAACTTCCGCACAGAAAGCCGTGGTGCGCATTCTCGCTTTGACTACCCAGATCGTGATGACGAAAACTGGTTATGTCACTCAGTTTTCAATCCGGTAACGGATGAAATGAGCAAGCGTGATGTAAACTATGCGCCTAAACTGCGCGAAGCATTTCCACCTAAAGCACGTACCTACTAGGAGCGAGACGATGGCACAAGTACAATTTTCTGTTTATCGTTACAATCCAGATGTTGATAACGCCCCACGTATGCAAGAGTATACTTTGCAAACGGAAGAAGGCCACGACATGATGGTATTGGACGCACTTTTATTATTAAAAGAGCAAGATCCAACCTTATCATTTCGTCGTTCATGCCGTGAAGGCGTGTGTGGTTCTGACGGTGTCAACATGAATGGTAAAAATGGTCTAGCATGTATTACACCTTTATCTACGCTGCAAAAAAATGGCAAAGGTAAAATCGTAGTTCGTCCATTACCAGGCTTACCTGTGGTACGTGACCTTGTTATTGACATGAGTCAGTTCTACACTCAATACGAAAAAGTAAAACCATATCTAATTAATGACACGCCAGCGGCGGGTGAACGTCTTCAATCGATCGAAGAACGTGATAAGTTAGATGGTCTTTACGAATGTATTCTGTGTGCATGTTGTTCAACATCGTGTCCTTCGTTTTGGTGGAATCCAGACAAGTTCATAGGTCCTGCTGGCCTTCTTCATGCTTACCGTTTCTTGGCTGATAGCCGCGATACGGCAACAGAAGAACGTTTAGCTGACTTAGACGATGCGTTCAGCGTATTCCGTTGTCACAGTATCATGAACTGTGTTAGCGTTTGTCCTAAAGGTCTTAATCCTACTAAGGCAATTGGACAAATCAAGTCAATGCTATTGAACCGTTCGGTTTAAAAGTATTGTAAAAAGTAAGGTGGCTGATGTAAGTTAGCCATCTTGTTATATAACAATTAATTTCTGCGCTAAAGAAAAGGGCTTATAAATGCACGAAGGTGTGATGAAGGCATGGCTAGAATCTTCACATTTAAACGGCGGAAACGTTGCTTATGTTGAAGAGCTTTATGAAGCGTATTTAGATGATGCGACTTCTGTGCCAGAAGAATGGCGAGAAGTGTTCGAACAATTACCAAAAGTAGATGGTGTGGATGTTGACGTTAAGCATTCAGAAGTTCGTGCACAATTTGCGGCGCTTGCTAAAAACAAGCATAGAGAAGTAGTGGTAACACAAAGCAATGGTGGAGACCTTAAACAGGTTAAAGTACTCCAGCTAATTAATGCTTTTCGTTTCCGCGGTCACCAAAATGCTAACCTAGACCCATTAGGGATATGGCAGCGTGAACGCGTTCGAGACTTAGAACTTGAATACCACGACCTATCTAAAGCTGATTTTGACCGCGAATTTAACGTGGGATCGTTTGCCGTTGGCCGCGATACCATGCCTTTAGGTGAGTTATATCAAGCTCTGATGACCACATATTGTGGCTCTGTTGGCGCTGAGTATATGCACATCACATCCACTGAAGAAAAACGCTGGTTACAACAACGTTTGGAATCAGTGCAGTCGCGTCCGACTTTCAGTAAAGATGAAAAGTTGCGTATCCTAAAAGGGTTAACCGCAGCTGATGGTCTGGAAAAGTATTTAGGGGCTAAGTTCCCTGGTGCAAAACGCTTCTCACTTGAAGGTGGTGATGCATTAGTACCGATGCTAAAAGAATTGATTCATCGAGCGGGCGAAAGCGGTCAACAAGAAGCTGTTATTGGTATGGCTCATCGCGGTCGTCTAAATGTGCTTATTAATGTTTTAGGTAAAAACCCATCAGAGTTATTCGATGAGTTTGCTGGTAAACATAAAGAAACACTGAGCTCGGGTGATGTTAAGTACCATATGGGTTATTCGTCTGATTTTGCTACCAAAGGTGGCAATGTTCATATGGCGCTTGCTTTTAATCCATCTCACCTTGAAATTGTAAACCCAGTTGTAATGGGTTCAGTTCGTGCACGTTTAGATCGTTTAAACAGTGAGAGCGGTTCAAAAGCGTTACCAATTACCATTCATGGTGATTCTGCAATTGCAGGGCAAGGCGTTGTACAAGAAACCTTTAACTTATCGCAAACAAATGCGTTTAGTTGTGGCGGTAGTATTCGTATTGTAGTCAATAACCAAGTTGGATTTACTACAAGTAAACAAGACGATGTTCGTTCTACAGATTACTGTACCGACATCGCAAAAATGGTCCAGTCACCGATTTTCCACGTTAACTCTGATGATCCTGAAGCCGTTGCATTTGTAACTCAAATCGCGCTTGATTTCAGAAATCAATTTAAACGTGATGTAGTCATCGACTTAGTTTGTTATCGCCGCCATGGCCATAATGAAGCGGATGAGCCGAATGCGACTCAACCGATCATGTACCAAAAAATTAAAAAACACCCAGTACCACGTTTAATCTATGCAGATCAACTAACAGCGGAAGGGTCATTCACTGAAAGTGAAATTAAAGCATTAGCTGACGATTACCGTAATAGCTTAGATGACGGTCACTGTGTTGTTGAAGAGATTCAAAAAGAAACATCACATTCTTCTGATTGGGCAAAATATGTAGGCCATGAATGGAATGTAGAATACGATGCAAGCGTATCAATAGAAAAACTTAAAGAACTTGGTACAATTGTCGCTAGCTACCCTGAAGGGCATAAAGCGCAATCACGTGTTAAAAAGATTTATGATGATCGTAAATTAATGGCAACAGGTGAAAAACCACTCGATTGGGGTATGGCAGAAACACTTGCTTATGCAACGATTGCATCTGAAGGCACAGATATTCGCATGACTGGGCAAGATTCAGGGCGTGGTACGTTCTTCCACCGCCATGCGGTTGTTCATAACCAAACAGATGGTTCTACCTATTTACCACTGCAAAACATCAGTAAAGATCAAGGCACTTTCCAAGTATTCGATTCAGTTCTTTCTGAAGAAGCTGTTGTTGCCTTTGAGTATGGTTATGCAACAGCTGAGCCTACATCATTAGTTATTTGGGAAGCTCAGTTTGGTGACTTCGCCAATGGCGCGCAAGTTGTATTTGACCAATTCTTAAGCTCTGGTGAGCAAAAATGGGGCCGCCTATGTGGTCTTACAATTTTGTTACCGCATGGTTATGAAGGTCAAGGTCCAGAACATAGTTCGGCGCGTTTAGAGCGTTTCTTACAATTATGTGCCGATCACAATATGCAAGTATGTGTACCTTCTACACCAGCGCAAGTATATGCAATGCTGCGTCGTCAGTCAGTAAGACCACTTCGTCGTCCATTGATTGTAATGACACCAAAATCTTTACTGCGTCACCCACTTGCAACGTCCACGTTAGAGGAGTTGTCAGAAGGTGTATTCCACAATATGATTGATGAAATCGATGATATTGACGCGGCTAAAGTTGAACGTGTTGTATTTTGTAGCGGTAAAGTATATTACGAGCTACTACAAGAACGTCGTAAACTTGAACTTGATAACGTAGCTATTGTGCGTGTTGAACAGTTATACCCATTCCCACATGATGAAATGGAAGCCATTATGGCCCGTTATCAGCATGTATCTGATTTTGTTTGGTGTCAAGAAGAGCCACAAAACCAAGGTGCTTGGTATTGTTCACAACATCACTTTGTAGAGGCAATCCCACAAGGTGCGAAGCTTAAATATGCTGGCCGTAAAGCATCAGCTTCTCCAGCATGTGGTTATATGTCAGTGCATACAAAAGAACAACAAGCGCTAGTCGCAGACGCGCTTACTATTGAAAATAAAGGATAAGCAATGAGCACAGAAATTAAAGTTCCTGTTCTTCCTGAGTCGGTTGCTGATGCTTCCGTTGCTACATGGCATGTAAGTGTTGGCGACAAAGTATCTCGCGACCAAAACTTAGTAGACATTGAAACAGATAAAGTGGTTTTAGAAGTTGTTGCACCGCATGACGGTGTGATCACTGAGATTTCGCAAGAAGAAGGTGCTACCGTACTTGGTGACCAAGTAATCGGTCTAATTGGTGATGCTGATGCAGCAGCGCCTAGCGAAGACGCGAAGAGTGAAGCAGCACCTGCTTCTGATAAACAAGACAATGCGCCAGTGGCGCCATCAGCACCAGCCTCAGAAGGTAAAGAAGTGGACATTAAAGTACCTGTACTTCCAGAATCAGTCGCAGACGCGACAGTAGCTACTTGGCATGTTCAACCAGGTGACGCAGTTTCTCGCGATCAAAACTTGGTTGATATCGAAACAGATAAAGTTGTTCTTGAAGTTGTTGCTCAAGAAGATGGCATCATGGGTGAGATTATTCATGCAGAAGGCGATACTGTACTTGGTGAACAAGTTATCGGTAAAGTGCAAGCCGGTGGTGTAGCTGCCGCTCCTGCTGCAAAATCTGATGCTGCACCAGCTGCAGAAGCAAGCGATAGCTCAGATGTGTTAACACCATCTGTACGTCGTTTAATTGCTGAAAAAGGCCTAGACGCTGCTAAAATTAAAGGCACAGGCAAAAATGGCCGTGTAACGAAAGAAGATGTTGATACTTTCTTAAAAGCACCAGCACCAGCGGCCAAAAAAGCAGAGGTTTCTGCTCCAGTTGCACCTATGGGCGATCGTACACAAAAACGTGTGCCTATGACGCGTTTACGTAAAACGATCGCAACACGCCTTCTTGAAGCTAAAAATTCAACTGCAATGCTAACAACATTTAACGAAGTAAACATGGAACCAATCATGAGCCTTCGTAAGCAGTATCAAGAAGTGTTTGAAAAGCGCCACGGTATTCGCTTAGGTTTTATGTCTTTCTATGTGAAAGCAGTGACTGAAGCACTTAAGCGCTTCCCTGATGTAAATGCATCGATTGACGGTGACGATATCGTTTATCATAACTATTTTGATATCAGTATTGCAGTATCTACACCTCGTGGTTTAGTGACACCAGTACTTAAAGATTGTGACAAGCTATCGGTTGCCGAAATTGAAAAAGGTATTCGTGAACTAGCCCTTAAAGGTCGTGATGGTAAGTTAACGCTTGCTGATATGACAGGTGGTAACTTCACTATTACTAATGGGGGCGTATTTGGTTCATTACTATCTACACCTATCATTAATTTGCCACAGTCGTCAATTTTGGGTATGCATAAAATCCAAGACCGTCCAATGGCTGTAAATGGTAAAGTTGAAATACTTCCTATGATGTATTTAGCACTTTCTTATGACCACCGTATCATTGATGGTAAAGAATCTGTTGGTTTCTTAGTAACTATTAAAGAGTTACTTGAAGATCCAACACGCTTATTGCTAGATGTTTAATCTAGTTGTATGAAATATGAGCTGTGAATGAACATTCACAGCTTTTTTTTTGCGCCTTTGGTCGTACTGGGGTTTTCATGTTAAGCCTTGGGATCTATACTAGGTGCGCAATTTGGGATAGCTGTCTGTTTATAAAAATAGTCAGCTCTTTTAGTATAAAAAATTGGATAAAGCATCATGAATTTGCATGAGTATCAGGCAAAACAACTTTTTGCCGAATATGGTTTACCAGTTTCTCAGGGTTTCGCATGCGACACACCTGAAGAAGCTGCAGCAGCTGCTGAGAAAATCGGCGGTGATATGTGGGTTGTTAAAACTCAGGTTCACGCAGGTGGACGTGGTAAAGCTGGCGGTGTAAAGCTAGTTAAAACTATCGACGAAGTAAAAGCGTTTGCAGCTAACTGGTTAGGTAAAAACCTAGTTACTTACCAAACAGACGAGAAAGGTCAGCCAGTTGCTAAGATTTTAGTAGAAAGCTGTACTGATATCGCCAACGAATTGTACCTTGGTGCAGTTGTTGACCGTGCATCTCGCAAAGTTGTTTTCATGGCGTCTACTGAAGGCGGTGTTGAAATTGAAACTGTTGCTGAAGAAACACCAGAGCTTATCCACAAAGCTGAGATCGATCCGTTAGTAGGTCCTCAAGCTTATCAAGCCCGCGAATTAGGTTTCAAATTGGGTCTTAACCCAGTGCAGATGAAACAGTTCGTTAAGATCTTCATGGGTCTTGGTAAAATGTTCACTGATTTTGATTTCGCATTACTTGAAATCAACCCGTTAGTAATCACAGACGAAGGTAATCTTCACTGTCTTGACGGAAAAATCGGTATCGATGGTAATGCACTTTACCGTCAACCTAAAATCCGTGAGTTCCACGATCCATCTCAAGAAGATGCACGTGAAGCACATGCAGCAAGCTTTGAGCTTAACTACGTAGCCCTTGATGGTAACGTTGGTTGTATGGTTAACGGTGCGGGCCTTGCGATGGGTACTATGGACATCGTAAACCTACACGGTGGCAAACCGGCTAACTTCCTAGATGTTGGTGGCGGCGCGACTAAAGAGCGTGTTTCTGAAGCATTCAAAATCATTCTTTCTGATGATAATGTTAAAGCTGTTTTAGTAAACATCTTTGGTGGTATCGTTCGTTGTGACATGATCGCTGAAGGCATCATTGGCGCAGTTAAAGAAGTGGGCGTAAACGTTCCAGTAGTTGTACGTTTAGAAGGTACTAATGCTGAACTTGGTCGTGAAGTTCTGGCTAAATCTGACCTTAATATCATCGCTGCTGAATCACTAACAGATGCTGCTGAAAAAGTAGTTGCTGCTGCGGAGGGCAAATAATGTCTGTATTAATCAATAAAGATACAAAAGTTATCTGTCAAGGTTTCACAGGTGGTCAGGGTACTTTCCATTCTGAGCAAGCACTTGAGTACGGTACTCAAATGGTTGGTGGTGTAAGCCCTGGTAAAGGCGGTCAAACGCACCTTGGTCTTCCAGTATTCAACACAGTTCGTGATGCAGTACAAGAAACAGGCGCAACTGCGTCAGTTATTTACGTACCAGCGCCTTTTTGTAAAGATGCAATCTTAGAAGCTATCGATGCTGGCATTGAGCTGATTGTTTGTATCACTGAAGGTATCCCTACACTTGATATGGTTGACGTTAAAGTTAAACTAGATCAAACAGGTACTCGTATGATCGGTCCTAACTGCCCAGGTGTTATCACTCCTGGCGAAACTAAGATTGGTATCATGCCTGGTCACATCCACAAGCCTGGTAAAGTAGGTATTGTTTCTCGCTCTGGTACTTTAACGTACGAAGCAGTTAAACAAACTACTGATGCTGGTTTTGGTCAGTCTACGTGTGTTGGTATTGGTGGTGATCCAATTCCAGGTACTAACTTTATCGACGTTTTAGAAATGTTCGAAAAAGATCCACAAACTGAAGCAATTGTAATGATTGGTGAAATTGGTGGTACTGCAGAAGAAGAAGCTGCAGAGTACATTAAAGCTAACGTAACTAAACCTGTTGTATCTTACATTGCTGGTGTTACTGCACCAGAAGGTAAGCGTATGGGTCACGCTGGCGCGATCATCGCAGGCGGTAAAGGTACTGCTGATGAGAAATTTGCTGCATTAGAAGCTGCGGGCGTAAAAACTGTACGTTCACTTGCTGATATCGGTAAAGCATTGAAAGAAAAAACGGGTTGGTAATAACCAGTTAATTTCTTTTAAAAAGGCTCGCTTTTATCGCGGGCCTTTTTTAATGTAAAAATATTAACGTTAATATTTTGATCTTCATAATCAATTACTTGCTTAGCACCTACCTTACTTTGATAAATAAGCAGAGTAAATGAATAAAACTGTACTTATTAGGTACGCTAGCATTAATTTAAACTGGCGTTATAATAGCCAACTGTTTATTAATAATTCTAAGAAAAAAGCAGTAATGCGAATAATTCATTTTTCATTTTTTTGTGTTTGCGTAGTATTCACTCCGTTTTTATTTGCAATGGGTTCCCAGCATATTGATTTTTTGTCTGTAGAAAAAACAGCGATGGCACACCCTAATGAAGCAATTAAACGTTTAATTTTATCACAAGATGATAAAAGCTTACCTGATACGCAGCACGCCTATAATAATACATTGCTTGCTCGCCTTTATCTTTTTCAGGGGGATATCGATCTCTCTAAAGATACATTTGAACTCGCATATCAACAGCTGCCAAAAACGGATAATTGGATCCATGGTTACTGGCTCTTATATCGCAGTATTTTTTCTCTAGAGCAAGGGCAGTTACCACAAGGGCTTAGGCAAATTAAGCTATCTCAAGAGGCCTTTGCAAAAGCAAATGATTATGAAATGATCGTCAGAGCTATCTCTATTGAAGGTGTACTTTTACTATGGCAAGAGGAATACCCTAAATCAATAGAGATCATTGAAAATGCTTATATTGAAGCAAAAACTGCAAAAATGTCCACAACAACAATGTTGTATATTTATGACAGTCTCGCAGCATACTATTCAACTATGTCGCTATTTGAGCAAGGAATACAGTACGCTGAAATAGCCGCTGAGCTTGCAACAAATAACGGGGATATTGTCAATGGTTTACCAATCCTTTATACATTATGCATAACTTACTCCCGTGCAGAACAGCTGGATTTGGCGTCTGCGTGCTATGAAAAAATGATCACACTTTCGGCAAGTGTAAAAGCACCACGTTATTTATTTTGGGCTCCGGCTGGTAAGGCGCGTGTTGCATTAAAGCAAAAAGATTATACGCAAGCGTTACAGTTGTTGTATCTTGCTAAAAATTACGTTTATAAAGTGATTATTAACCCTGCTCATATTATTGCTTTGAATAATAATTTTGCGCGTGTGTTTTTAGCACTAGAGCAGCCAGAGCAAGCGCTTGAGTATCTACATGAGTCAGATAAGTTACTAGCGAATTATGAGCGACCACTAAATAACCGTTATATGCGACAAACTTTAGCACTCAAAGCGCAGAGTTACGAACAGCTTGAGCGTTTTGAAGAATCGTCAAAATCACTCTGGTTTTATATAAAACTTAGTGATGAAGCAAAAGAAACCACGCAACAAAAATTAGAGCAAGAAGCGCGCTCTAAATTTGAATCAACCCAACAAGAAATTAAATTACAGCTAGCAGAAGAAAAACTAAAAAATCAGCAAATCGCATTAGATAAATTGGCAAAAGAGGGGCAACTAAACACGGCTTACTTGGTTATTGGTTTATTAGTTATTGTGAGTATGTCTATTTTTGGATTTAATCAGCACCGCGCTTATGTAAAAAGCCAACAGCGTGCAAATACAGATCCATTAACGGGTGCGTGTAATCGGCGCTATATACTCGATTTTATTGTTCAGCAGCTCATAGATAAAGAGCGCTTTTTTTCTGTCGCCATTTTAGATATCGATCACTTTAAACAAGTTAATGATAACCATGGCCATGATATTGGTGATCAAGCGTTAATAGGGTTTACCACTTTATTGCAGACTCAATTAGAGAATACAGCATGTAAATTTGCACGTTTTGGCGGTGAAGAGTTTATAGTCGTTATGCCCGATTTTGATTTAGAGGCAGCTCATGAGTTTATAGCTAATTTATGCACTTGTTTAAAATCTTTAAATTTAACAGATAAAAATATCACATTAACCAGTAGTGCTGGAGTTGCACAAAGGCAATCAGGGATGGCACTTAATACGTTATTAAAAGTAGCGGATACAAATTTGTACAAAGCAAAAAATACAGGAAGAGACAAAGTATGCAGCTAACAAATACGGCTTAATGTCGGGGATTGCTTGCTTACTGCTTACTTTCGTATTTTACCACCCCTTTAATTTATCATTTTCATTACTCAATCAATTTTTACTATTGCCCGACTTAAGTCGTCGTTTATCTCAAAACTATTTGCACAATGAATTAGCTCACGTACTGTAGTATTTATTACAATAAAAATGAGTACGGATTATGTTTAATCGAATGACTAGCAAAGTAACGATTTTAAATTATACATTGGCGTTGAGCTCCTTATTTATAACTACATCAGCATTGAGCGAGCAGCTTAACTATCAAGATCAGGAAAAACTACACCGTATTGCTGATGCTGTTTCTGCCAAGCGTATTGAAAATGATATTCAGAGTTTGGTTAATTTTGGTACTCGCCATACATTATCTGATACTCGCTCAAGCACTCGAGGTATTGGGGCCGCGCGACGATGGATCAAAGCTGAGTTTGAAAAAATATCAAAGCAATGTGGTGGTTGTTTGCAGGTTATAGAAGTAAAAGAGACGATCTCAGGTGAAAAGCGGATCCCCACACCTGTTGAGGTCGTAAATATTATTGCAATACAACGCGGCACGTCAGAGCCCAATCGTATGGTAGTGATGTCGGGTGATATAGATTCACGGGTTAGTGATGTAATGGATTTTACTAGTGATTCACCGGGGGCGAATGATAATGCATCGGGAGTTGCAGGTGTCCTTGAGTCGGCTCGTGTTCTATCACAGTATAAGTTTAATGGCTCAATTGTCTATGCTACGCTTTCAGGGGAAGAGCAAGGTTTGTTTGGTGGTAAAATTTTAGCTGAATATGCAAACAAACAAAGGTGGCAAATTCACGGTGTACTAAACAACGATATGATAGGTAATATTACGGGTATTAATGGTGTAACAGATAATACAACAGCCCGAATTTTCTCAGAAGGCACGCGGGTTATCGAAACCAAAGAGCAAGCACATAAACGCCGCTTTACTGGAGGTGAGGTAGATTCTGCAAGTCGTAACTTAGCGCGTTATATCGACACAATAGCCGATCGCTATATCCCTAACCTAGATACTCTATTAGTGTATCGACTCGACCGCTTTGGCCGAGGTGGGCATCATAGACCATTTAATGACATGGGCTACGCCGCAGTGAGAGTTATGGAAACCAACGAAAACTATAATCATCAACATCAAGATTTACGTACTGAAGAGGGTGTTGTTTATGGTGATACAATAAAGGGTGTTGATTTTGATTACACGGCCAAATTAACGGCATTAAATGCTGTAAGTTTGGCATCTATGGCATGGGCACCAGCGCCACCAAAAGCAGTTACTATATCTGGAGCTGTACAGGCGAGCACCACTTTAAAATGGCAAAAAAATCAGGATAAAACGACGACTGGCTACCGTATCTATTGGCGTTACACTAGTGAACCTCAGTGGCAGTTTAGCCGTTATGTAGGCGATGTAAGTGAAGCGACACTCACTAATGTAGTGATCGACAATTATTACTTTGGTGTAGCCACAGTAAATAAGGAGGGTATTGAATCACCTGTTGTATTTCCAGGAGATGTGGGGGCATTTGAACACGTAAATAACTGATAATAGCTTTACCCTAGGCAGTGTTGACCTTTGTGGATTGAACAAATTTCAATCCACAAAGGTCAACACGCGCTAGTTTTAAATATTAACGTCATTAATGAACTATAACCCTATAAAGCGAGGCTATAACAGCGTAGGATCAAGCTACTTTCGAATGAAAAATAGGTTTGCACTTATTGGGTGCATTAACACAAAAAATTATGCAACTAACTGCAAAACCATCACTTCCTAATGCGTTACTCATTTCTATTAGTACACCGCAGTTTAAAGGTGACGAAGCAACTGAATCACTTGCAGAACTTGCTCGTTTGGTGACTACTTTAGGATTTAAAGTAGTGGGCACACAATCACAAAAGCAAAGTTCTACGCAAAAAGTTAATGTACTTGGCTCAGGTAAACTAGCAGAAATAGCACACCTCACCGGTAATAAAGGAATGGTTGAAGACGAACTAGCAGATGATTTACTCGATGAAGTTCCTTTAACTGAAATATCGTCAGAAATTCCATCAGATGAACTTGATTTTGCGTGCGCTGACGTAGTGGTATTTGACTGTGATTTAACCCCTTCTCAACTACGTAATGTTGAGAACCAATTAGGTGTAGAAGTATTTGACCGCACTGGCATAATTATTGAAATATTTAGTCGTCATGCGCGTACTAAAACAGCAAAATTACAAGTGGAAATTGCTCGTCTTAATTATGTAGCACCACGACTTCGTGAAACATCAACAGGTGATAAAGAACGACAAATGGGTAAAGGTGCTGGTGAAACCACGCTTGAGTTAAATCGTCGTAAGGTACGTGATCAGTTAGCAGAACTAAAGCGCGAATTGGTAAATGTTCAAGATGTAATGATGGACAGGCGAACGCAGCGATCTGAGCTATTCTCAGTGGCTTTAATTGGTTACACCAATGCTGGCAAGTCATCCATGATGCGTGCAATTACAGGCAGTGATGTGGAGGGCGAAAACAAACTCTTTGCAACGTTAGATACCACTGTTCGGGCGCTGTATCCAATTACACAGCCTCGTATACTTGTTTCAGATACGGTCGGTTTTATTAAAAAATTACCTCATGATTTAGTTGCTTCATTTCATTCAACATTAGCAGAAGCGCATGATGCGTCATTATTGTTATATGTCGTTGATGCATCTGATCCTTCATTTCGCTCACAGCTTGATGTAGTGCATAAAGTTCTGGCTGAAGTTGGAGTGGAAGGCAGTAAAAAGTTACTGGTACTGAATAAGTCAGATCAATTAAGTATTGAGCAACAGCAATCGCTAATGGATGAATTTCCTGATGCGAT
Organism: Pseudoalteromonas sp. NEC-BIFX-2020_015; assembly: GCF_012952265.1. NCBI lineage: Bacteria > Pseudomonadati > Pseudomonadota > Gammaproteobacteria > Alteromonadales > Pseudoalteromonadaceae > Pseudoalteromonas > Pseudoalteromonas sp. NEC-BIFX-2020_015. The sequence continues at coordinate 73,033 of NZ_JABCJL010000011.1, read as the reverse complement.
GATGACATCTACGCGTAACCCAGATGATATCAGCAAACTGCATAAGTACATTATTGATATTGCTCAAGAGGACATGATTGAAGAAGAGGTTGTTATACCGTATACCGCCAAAGGTATCGTGGGCGAAATTCGATCCAGTATGAGTGTTGTTAAAGAAGAATATGAATACAGCCATATCAAATTAACGGTGCGCTCGAGCGCGATTGATTTAGAACGTTTAAAAAAGAGAATGCTGAATTTATAACAAATTCAATATTTAAAAAGCACAGCTGATTGGCTGTGCTTTGTTGTATTTAGCGTGGTGAAGCTAAGAGAAAGCTTTGTCGTTGAGTTCTGCTTGCATTTGTTCTCGCATTTTAAATTTTTGCAGTTTACCTGTTACAGTCATAGGGTAGTTTTCTACAAAACGGATATGTCGTGGCATTTTGAAGTAGGCTAGCTTGTCTTTTAAAAACACACGAATCGCTTGCTCATCAAGTACAGCATCCTCTTTCGGTTGGATCCACGCACACACTTCTTCACCATATTTTTCATCTGTTATACCAAATATTGCAGCATCTTGAATATCAGGATAGGTATAGAGCACCTCTTCAATTTCTCGAGGGTAAATATTCTCGCCACCGCGAATAATCATATCTTTAATGCGCCCAACAATAGTGACAAACCCTTGCGTATCCATAACACCTAAATCGCCAGAGTGCAGCCAACCGTCTTGATCGATAGTTGCAGCTGTTTTTTCCTGATCATTCCAATAACAACGCATAATTCCTGCTCCGCGACTACATATTTCCCCTGGTAATCCTATTTTTTGCAGTTTTCCGACTTCATCTATTATTTTTACTTCTGTATGCGCTAAGGCACGCCCTACAGTCGTTACTTGTTTCTCAATTGACGAGTCTATTTCAGTTACATTATTAATCGGGCTACATTCTGTTTGCCCATATCCAATCACAACCTCATTCATATGCATGAGTGACTGTACTTTGCGCATCACTTGCTCTGGGCAAGTCGAGCCTGCCATTATTCCGGTGCGTAAACTAGATAAATCAAAACGGGAAAAGTCCTTAAGTTCAAGTTCAGCAATAAACATTGTAGGCACGCCATGCAAGGCAGTACATCGCTCTTTTTCTACTACTTCGAGGGTTATTGTTGGATCGAATGATTCAGCAGGAAATACCGCTGTAGCGCCTTTACTAATACATACCAGATTACCTAACACCATACCAAAGCAATGGTATAAAGGCACCGGGATACATAGCTTGTCATCTGCTGTTAAACGCATGGCATTGGCCATTAGAAAACCATTATTTAAAATGTTTTTATGAGACAGCGTTGCACCTTTTGGACTGCCTGTTGTACCAGATGTAAACTGAATATTGATATCTTGCTCTGGTTTTAAAGTTGCTGCGAGCGTGACAAGCGCTAATTTTTGCGCATCAGTTGGCATATTCATTATTTGGTTAAAACTAAACATTCCTGGGGCTGCTTCATTACCAATCCGAATAATGTTTTTTAGATAGGGGAGGTTTTTTGCATTGAGCATACCTGGCTCAGTATGTTCGAGCTCTGGAAGCAATTCATTTAGCATAGCAAGGTAATTACTCGCTTTGAAACAAGATGCAGTGATGAGTGTTGAGCATTCAACCGTATTAAGCGCAAATTGTAACTCGTTTGGACGATATGCAGGATTAATACATACCATAATGGCCCCAATTTTAGCTGTCGCAAATTGGGTTAAGCACCACTCTAAGTTATTTGGAGACCATATCCCAACTCTATCACCCGGCTTTACACCTATCGATAGTAGACCCATGGCCAATTGATTAATTTTTTGTTGATATTCTCTATAACTTAATCGAATGTTTTGGTGATGAACTACAATTGCAAGATGTTCGGGGTTATTGTCGACAATGCTGTCGAAGTAATTACCTATCGTACTCTCTATCAAATCAGGGGTTTGCGATCCTCGGTACTGGCTAATTACCAAGTCATTCATATTGTTGACTTTATTTTGCGCATTTTTTACAGGTGTATTGTTGTCATTTACTTGCATTGTGCGGTCTCCATGTCATGTTGTGTGAGTATACAAAAACAAGAAAAGCATAAATTGTCGACAAATGAAAGGCTTCTAAGACCAATGTAGCAGGGGGGATGAGCCTAGGACAAAAAACAGGGCAATAAAAAACGCCAATGAGATATGCTGAATAACAGCACACATTGGCGTTGTGTCGTAGGTTAATTTATTTGGCTTCAGATCAAGCAATTATAATCAATAAAGCGCTACTTTGAAAAATTAAAGCTCTTCACTACGATATGTTTTTTTCATCAAGTGTACGTATGCATTCACAAACGCATTTTCTTGATATTTTTTAAGTCCAGTTTCTGCAAAATCGATAGGGATTGGATTTCGCTTTAACTGTTCTTTGACTTCAGTTGTGCTGAATAAATAGACATCTAATTCTTTGATCAATTGGATAGCCGTTTCCATTTTGAAGCCATTTGCACTACCTGCAAATTTACCCTTAGGGGCACGTTGACGAATTGCCACAGAGTCAATTTGGTAATCTTGCATTAATTTTGCAAAATCGAACTGAAATTTACGCATAACTTCAGTGTCGTTACCATTGCCTAAAGTAAAGCGAGTTTGGCGGATATCACGTATATCAAATACATCGTTATCTTTAGTTAAAATACACAGTAGTACGTCACTACCGGTAATTTCTACACCACATGTTCTCATTGTCATTCTCTAATAACTAGTTTAATCATATTATATCAATTAAACGTCTTAAAAACAGCGCATTTTAAAAACCTATTTCAATTGCTATCCCACTATGATCACTTACACAAATATCTTCTTCAACCAATTGGGGGTTCAGATGTGAATCAAAACTTAAATAATCTAAAGACTTTATTCGTGATAAAGCACAGTGCGTATTAAAATGACTTGAGGTCAAAATATAGTCAAGTACATTGCCTTGGCCTTTGTAGTAATGACTGGGAGGCTTTTTCTGTCCCGCATCGCATTGAGTACTTAATTCATATGCATCTGATAAACCAACTACTGGTTGATCGATCTTTAAACACGAATTACTTTGCAACGGGGGGAATCCTGTGGTCATAAATGACAATGCGGGGCTGTGAATGCTATCGTTAAAATCACCCATAACAATTGTGGCACAGTTTTTTTCTCGTTGTGTTTTAAGTGCATCATAGTAAACAATAGACGCTTCTAAAGAGCGAGATATTTGCGATTGCATCATACCCACTGTTTGCTGCAATACATTAAGTAACGGATCTTCTTGATTATGAATATTCAAAATATGCGCCATTGAATGCACCCGTTGTGATTTAAAGTGCACTACATAGCAGGTCAAGTCACCAAATTTAGGAATACTAAAGCTGCACTTGATAGGTGTTCTATTAAATTTAAATTCATTTTGGTTATTTAAATATTCAAGTAATTCAGGACAAGGGGTTAATTCGATACATTGCGTAAAAGGAATTTTTGAAGCAATTGCAACGACAGGGTTAAATAAGACTTGTGGATAAAGATTATCGCTTCGTGGTGCTGCCACAGTAGCGAAATGATCATAGCCTTGGTCTTTACAAAGTGTTTGCAATGCATTTGGACTAAAGACTTCCTGAAATGCGACGATAGTCGCTTGGCTTTGCTGTAAAAAACCAGTAATAAACTGCAGTTTTTGTTGCCATTGAGTTGCATTATAGCGTTCATGCAATTGATAAAATGAATAAGGAGGTACCGCAAAATTAAGTAAATTAAGCGTGGCAAAGCATATACGGTTTGGCGCAGTCATTAAGTAGTCCAACAGCTAAAATTCTATGTAAGTATGAAATGCGAGGGTTATTTGTCAATTTGTCTGGCTAAATACTTGTATTTAACTGCTTCAAACGCGACAATAACTAATTGTACTTGGTAAGACTCAACAAGTGCATTAGCGTTTAACGCTGAATTTAACAATGCTTATTCGTAAAAGCGTTGTAGAGTCATTCATTTTAATTAAATAAATACATGTGATGCATTGTAGGCGTCACCACTGTAGCAAGGATTTATAATGCCAGTTATTACTCTCCCTGACGGCAGTCAGCGTAGTTTCGAAAACCCAGTAAGTACTCTTGACGTAGCGAATGATATCGGACCAGGTCTAGCCAAAGCGACTATCGCTGGTCGAGTTAATGGTACGCGCGTTGATGCATGTGATAAAATTTGTGAAGATTCTCGTCTTGAAATCATTACCGCAAAAGATGACGACGGCCTTGAGATTATTCGTCATTCATGTGCCCACTTAATTGGTCATGCGGTTAAGCAGTTGTTTCCTGATGCGAAAATGGCTATTGGTCCAACAATCGATAATGGTTTTTACTATGATATCGATATGGAGCAATCGTTATCTCAAGATGATTTAGAAGCCATTGAAAAACGCATGTTACAACTAGCTAAAACAAACTACGATGTGGTTAAGAACACCGTAAGCTGGCAAGAAGCGCGCGATGTATTTGAAGCGCGCGGCGAAACATATAAAATTGAGATTCTTGACGAAAACATCAGTAAAGATGATCGCCCTGGTTTATACCAGCATGAAGAATATGTTGATATGTGTCGTGGTCCACACGTACCAAACATGAAATTTTGCCAAAATTTCAAAATCATGAAAGTAGCCGGTGCTTACTGGCGTGGTGATTCAGATAATAAAATGCTACAGCGTATTTATGGCACCGCATGGGGCGACAAAAAACAGCTTAAAGCTTATTTAAAACGCCTTGAAGAAGCTGAAAAACGTGATCACCGTCGTATTGGTAAAGCACTTGATTTATGGCATTGGCAAGAAGAAGCGCCAGGCATGGTATTTTGGCACAACGATGGTTGGAGCATTTACCGTGAGTTAGAAGAGTTTGTACGTGAAAAATTACGTGAATACCAATATGAAGAAGTAAAAGGTCCAATGATGATGGACCGTTCATTGTGGGAAAAATCAGGTCACTGGGATAAATATTCAGATGCAATGTTCACCACTGAATCTGAGAAGCGTGAATACGCTATTAAACCAATGAACTGCCCAGGTCACGTACAAATATTTAATCAAGGCTTAAAATCATACCGTGATTTACCACTGCGTATGGCAGAGTTTGGTTGTTGTCACCGTAATGAACCATCAGGTGCACTACACGGTTTAATGCGTGTGCGTGGCTTTACACAAGATGATGCCCATGTGTTCTGTACTGAAGAACAAATCATGGACGAAGTATCGTCATGTATTAAAATGGTGTACGACACATACGAAACGTTTGGTTTTGAAAAAATTGTTGTTAAGTTGTCAACACGCCCTGAACAGCGTATTGGTGATGACGAAATGTGGGACAAAGCTGAGCTTGCATTAGCTGACGCACTTAAAGCAAATGACATTGAATTTGACTACCTACCGGGCGAAGGTGCCTTTTATGGTCCTAAAATTGAATTTACTTTGTACGATTGCTTAGACAGAGCGTGGCAGTGTGGTACAGTGCAACTAGATTTTGCATTACCAGGGCGTTTAGGGGCAACTTATGTTGCTGAAAATAACGAACGCCGTACGCCTGTTATGATTCACCGTGCTATTTTAGGTTCTATCGAACGCTTTATCGGTATCTTAACAGAAGAGTACGCGGGCTTATTCCCAACGTGGCTTGCGCCTAAGCAAGTTGTGATTATGAATATCACAGATAAACAAGCTGGTTATGTGCAAGAAGTTGTACAAAAATTAAATAAAATTGGAATTAGAGCCACTGCTGACTTGAGAAATGAGAAGATTGGCTTTAAAATCCGTGAACATACATTAAAACGTATTCCTTACTTACTTGTTGTTGGCGATAAAGAAGTTGAACAACAAGAAGTAGCGGTGCGTACCCGCACAGGTGAAGATCTGGGCAAATTTAATGTTGATGAATTTGTCGCTAAAATTAGCGAAGAAATTAAAAATCGACTATAAAAATCCAGCGTGTAGGGCATTTACAAAACAGCTAACTACACGCTTATTATTTGATATTCTTGGAGGAACGTACTATTAGAGGCGGCAAGAAAGGGCAACAAACAGCCCAAAAAAATCGTATTAACGAAGAAATTACAGCTCAAGAAGTTCGCTTAATTGACATTGAAGGCGAACAAGCTGGAATTCAGTCATTAAAAGACGCGCAAACAATGGCTGATGCCGCGGGTGTTGATCTTGTTGAGATTAGCCCTAATGCAGAGCCGCCTGTTTGTAGAATCATGGACTACGGTAAGTTCATCTTTGAAAAAAGCAAAGAACTGAAAGAGCAGAAAAAGAAGCAAAAGCAGATCCAGATAAAAGAAATCAAATTCCGTCCGGGAACGGATGAAGGCGATTATCAGGTTAAGCTTCGCAACTTACGTAAGTTCTTAGAAGGTGGCGATAAAGCTAAAATTACCATCCGCTTCCGTGGTCGTGAAATGGCCCACCAAGAAATTGGTATAGAATTACTAAACCGTATCAAAGCCGATTTAGAAGAACTTGCAGTTGTTGAGTCTTTCCCAAATCGTGTTGAAGGTCGCCAAATGGTTATGATGATGGCACCTGTTGCTAAAAAGCAATAAACGCGCTAAGATATGCACCGAATTTAGCTCAGGTCTGCAAGTAATATGTAAATATTCACCTGAGTTAACCGGTATTAAAGTAAAACTGCGGCATTTATGCTGGGTTTTCACCGGAACATGGCAGTAAGTTAGGCCTAAAAGTGGAGCTATAGAAATATATCTCACGCCTGCTTACTAATTTTAAAGCAATACATTTGGAGTTATTGCAATGGCTTATAAGCTAAAAAGTCACAGCGGCGCAGCTAAGCGCTTCAAAAAGACTGCTTCTGGCGGTTTCAAGCGTAAACAAGCGCATCTTCGTCATATTCTGACTAAGAAAACTTCTAAGCGTAAACTACACCTACGTCCTAAGATGATGGTTCATAAAAATGACCATGGTCTAGTTTCACGTATGTTACCGTTCGCTTAATAGGGGTTTTTAGAAATGGCAAGAGTTAAACGCGGCGTTGTCGCACGTGCACGTCACAAAAAAGTTTTAAAACAAGCAAAAGGTTACTACGGAGCACGTTCACGTGTTTACCGCGTAGCTTTTCAGGCTGTTACTAAAGCGGGTCAATACGCTTACCGTGACCGTCGTGCGAAGAAACGTACTTTCCGTCAATTATGGATTGCACGTATCAATGCTGCTTCACGTCAAAATGGTCTGTCTTACAGCCGTTTTATCAATGGTCTTAAAAAGACATCTGTAGAAATCGATCGTAAGATCCTTGCAGATATCGCTGTTTATGATCAAGTTGCATTCGCAGCGCTTGTTGAAAAAGCAAAAGAAGGCCTAGCGGCAGCTTAAGCTTTTTAAATAAGTACTAAAAGGGAGCCTATGGCTCCTTTTTTTGTGGCTAAAATAAAGTATGCTCAAATCATCTGTAGATATCTTTGCGGTAAGGCTCGTGAAAAGCGAGATAGTTGGTAGTGATCCCATCCTAGCTAACGCTATATAATAATTATAAATTAATGAGGTAATTAACTATTTTGAATTGGCAATCATTAGTCGACAACCGCCAACGTTTTTTCTGGGTATTACAGATCGCGGGCTGGATTGGTTATGCACTAGTAAATTATATTGGCTCAAAAGTCTTTGAAATGCGCGACATCTACGTATTCGTCATTGTACTCAATGCATATGCGGGTTGCTTAATGACTGTGCCACTGCGTTATATGTATCGCAAAGCATGGAATGCATCCCCTTGGGTGCTCATGCTTGTTGTATTTAGTGCTTCCTACGTAACAGGCACTTTATGGGCAGTTGTACAAAAGTTTAATCTGTGGGAAATATATCGACATGGTTATCGTCCTTCAGAATGGTTTTATTATTTTCAGCAAGGCTTAGACTCAGTCTATATTGTATTGTGCTGGAGTGGTTTGTACTTTGGTATAAAGTATTATCAGTTATTGCAAAGTGAGCGTCAAAAAGCATTAAAGGCTACGACGATGGCCCATGAAGCGCAATTAAAAATGCTGCGATACCAGCTTAATCCTCACTTTTTATTTAATACCTTGAATGCTATCTCAACCTTAATATTGGTAAAAGAGAATAAAGATGCCAATTTAATGGTGTCTAAGTTAAGTGACTTTTTGCGTTATACACTTAATACTGATCCAATTAAGAAAGTGCCATTAGAGCAAGAGTTGCATGCACTTATGTTGTACCTTGAGATAGAACGAGTGCGTTTTGATGAACGTTTAAAGCTCAATGTGCAAGTAAGTGATGAAGCAAAGCAAGCATTAGTCCCTAGTTTGATATTACAACCTATAATAGAGAATGCGATTAAATACGCGATAGCTCATTTAGCGCAAGGTGGAGTGATTGATATCAAAGCACAGGTATTTGCTAATGAACTATTGTTGGAAGTAGGTGATAATGGCCCTGGCACTGAGCTAGTTAATGGTCAATTAGTTAATGCACAAGGGGTAGGGGTGGCAAACACCAAAGATCGCCTAAAGACTTTGTATGAAAATAACTATTCGTTTGTATTATCACATAATACGCCAAGTGGATTGAAAGTAAATCTGCGTGTTCCGTTTGAAAAGGCTGTGAAAAATGAGCAAGATTAAAACCCTGATTGTAGATGATGAACCGTTAGCTCGTAGAGGATTAGCGGTGAGATTAGAAGACTTTGACGATATCGAAGTGATAAAGTTGTGTAGCTCGGGCCAAGAGGCAATTGATGCATGTCTTGCAGGGAATATAGATTTAGTTTTTTTAGATATCCAAATGCCAGGTATGAATGGCTTTGAAGTTGCTAGAACATTAAGCAGTAGCGTAAGGGCGTTACCTGCTATTGTATTTGTAACCGCATTTGATCAGTTCGCAGTCAAGGCATTTGAAATTCATGCTTTAGATTATATTCTTAAACCAGTCGATGACAACAGACTAAAACAGGCGGTAGAAAAAGTGCATACTTACTTGAAGACGCAACAAGACAACGCACATAAAAAGAAATTGGCGAGTTTTGTTGCTGGAATTACGGGTAATAATTGTGAAGAGATTTTGAAAAAGTTGGCGACGGGAGATACGTTAACAGATCGTCGCTATCCAGAGTCTTTAGCCGTGAAGGAGCAAGGGGAAATAATCCGTGTGCCTGTGGCGACAATTCAATGGGTGGATGCAGCTGGCGATTATATGTGTTTGCATTGCCAAGATGGGCAAACGCATATTCTACGTAAAACGATGAAAGAACTAGAACAAGAGCTCGATCCACAATTATTTGTGCGCGTTCATCGTAGTGCCATTGTAAATACAAAACAAATTAATAAATTAGTAACGCAAGTAAGTGGTGAGTATTTACTTGTACTTGATAATGGGCAAGAGTTAAAAGTAAGCCGTAGCTACCGCGATAAAGTCAAGGCAGCTTTAGCTAGCTAAATTTATTACCCAGAATTAGGGGATTAAGTTGAGTATTTTATACGCTGTGTTTTAACTAAGAGCCTTAACGTAAAAACGCGAGCAAAAGCTCGCGTTTTTGTAGGACTAAGATTTAACTAAGCAACAGTAACTATTTTCATCGTATTGGTTGCGCCAATAGTCTCCATCGTATCACCATGAGTGATGATAACGGTGTCGCCTGATTGCAATGAACCAGCGGCAACTAAGGTGCTAAGTGCATCTTTTACCATATTATCTTTTTCACATTTAGTCGAATCAAAGAACACCGGGTAAACACCACGGTAAAGCGCTGTCTGACCGAGTGTACTTGCATGACGAGATAATGAGAAAATAGGTAAACCAGAGCTAATACGAGACATTAGTTTAGCTGTGCTACCTGACTCAGTTAATGTAACGATTGCTTTTACTGAATCTAAATGGTTTGCTGCGTACATTGCAGATAAAGCGATTGACTCAGCGTTTGAAGAGAAACGGCTATCTAAACGATGTTTAGAAACGTGCGTTTCTTTTTGTGATTCAGCACCTAAACAAACACGTGCCATAGTTGCTACGGTTTCTTCAGGGTAATCGCCGGCAGCAGTTTCAGCTGACAGCATTACTGCGTCAGTACCATCAAGTACAGCATTAGCAACATCCATCACTTCTGCACGAGTTGGCATTGGGTTATCGATCATCGATTCCATCATTTGCGTTGCAGTGATCACAGTACGATTTAGTGAGCGAGCGCGGCGGATAATTAGTTTTTGCTTACCCATTAAAGCAGCATCGCCAATTTCAACACCTAGGTCACCACGGGCAACCATCACAGCGTCTGAAGCGAGAATAATATCATCAACAGCTTCAACAGTTTCAACCGCTTCAGCACGTTCAATTTTTGCTAAAAGCTGTGCATTAGAACCCGCAGCTTCAGCAAGTGAACGTACATAACGCATATCATCGCCACTACGTGGGAATGATACTGCGATGTAATCAACGTTAATTTCAGCAGCTGTTAATAAATCTTCTTTATCTTTTTCAGTAAAAGCGGGTGCTGTTAAACCACCGCCTAAACGGTTGATACCTTTATTATTTGATAACACACCACCGACAGCAACTGTGGTATGTACTAAATGGCCTTCAACACTTACGACTGTTAATTGAATTAAACCGTCGTTTAAAAGGAGTAAATCACCAGGGGCAACATCTTGTGGTAATTCTTTATAATCAATACCTACGCCATTAATATCGCCTAGGCCTTTTTCCATTTTTGCATCAAGAATGAATTTAGCACCAACAGTCAAACTTACTTTGCCTTCTTTAAACGTTGATACACGAATTTTAGGGCCTTGTAAGTCAGCTAAAATAGCAATGTGCTTACCCAATTTTTTTGCAATATCACGTACAGCTTGAGCGCGATCTTTATGATCTTGTGCAATACCGTGTGAGAAGTTTAAGCGCACTACGTTTGCACCGGCACGAATTATTTTTTCTAAGTTGTTATCTCGATCGGTTGCAGGTCCAAGGGTCGCGACTATTTTTGTGCGTCTAAGCATCAAATTCTCCTGTGAGCTTACGATGTAAGCAGGTTGACGGTTATTTTCATTATTTATATTCATAGGCTTTAGCGCAATGAAATATACAGTTTGAATAACAGGGAAGAATAGTAATTAGTTATTCTTTTGCTGTCATTATTTATACAAAATTAATATGACGACATTATGACACCGGTGTCAGGTTCCGTCAATGCACGAATAATGAAATCCCAACCGTGAAATTATCACCCTGCAACCACGGTTGTTTGATATAATCCCTGCAATGTGCGCATTTGTTTTGCGCTCGGCGTTGTATCTAATGTCTAAGTTCGCAATTTTAAGCTGCTTGGGTATAATGCGCGCGGTATTATTTTCATTTTCTAACCAATAGTTGTTACCGAGGAGGACACTAAATGCAAGTTGCATTAGTCGGGTTAGGCGTTATGGGTAAAAATCTTGCTCTCAATTTGATTGAGCAAGGAATGACACTAGTAGCTTATGATAAAAACCCGGATGCGGGCGAAGAATTACTAAGCTGTGCTAAATTACAAGGCATGGCAGATCGTTTGCACATTGTCTCTGATTTAGGTGATATGGTTAAACGGTTAACGCCACCTCGCTCAATTTTGTTATTAGTGCCAGCGGGTGAGTTAGTTGATAAAGTTTGCAGTGAACTAGTTGAAGCGGGCGTTGATTGTGACGATATTATCGTTGATTGCGGTAATAGTAATTATAAAGACGGCATCACTCGGAAGCTGAAATATCAAAACAAATTTGAATTTGCAACGATGGGAATTTCTGGCGGGGCAGAAGGTGCTCGCCATGGTCCTGCGATGATGGCAAGTGGTTCAGAAGGTGGCTGGGAGCGTGTCGAGCCATGGTTTGAAAAAGTAGCAGCAAGTTACAAGGGTGAGTCGTGTTTTGCCCGTGTAGGTCAATCTGCTAGTGGCCATTTTGTCAAAATGGTGCATAACGGTATTGAATATGCACTAATGCAGTTAATTGCAGAAATGTATCAATTACTACGTTTAGGGACTAAGCGCAGTCCGCACGAAGTAGCTGAGATCTTTAATCAATGGTCTGAAGGGTCACTTAATAGTTACTTATTATCTATCTCAAGCCATATTTTATCGCTTGAAACAAATGCAGATGAAGCATTAGTTGATTTAATTGATAATAAAGTTGGCGCAAAAGGCACAGGCTTGTGGACGGCACAGAATGCGTTAGAGCTAGGCATTGCGGTTCCTTCGTTGGTTGCAGCAGTTCAAGCACGTCATTTAACAAACACAGGTGATACACACGCCGCAAAAGAAATGGCCTATGCTGCTAAATCAACCACACATGTTGAATTAGATTTAGACGAACTTAAAGATGCTTTTTTGTTTGCTAGTTTATTAGCATATCGTCAAGGTCTTGCGCTTATCAAGGGTGCATCGCGTGCGCATCAGTGGAAAGTCGACCTGTCTAAAACATTACAAACATGGCGTGCTGGTTGTATCATTCGTGCAGATTATTTAGATAATATTGCCGAAGGTGTTGAGTTTATCGATACACTAGAAAAAGAGTCGTTAGCACTGCGTAAGATCTGCGGACAAGCAATGATGACAGGGTTAGCATTTCCGGTACTGAGTTCTACACAAACGTATTTTGCGACGCTTACTACACCAAGTAATGGTCACTTAGTGCAAGCTCAACGCGATTATTTTGGTGAGCATGGTATTAAAACCCACAGCGGTGAAGTGTGCCATTTAACTGATTTAGTAGAGATTGACGCGAAAGTACGTTAATTGCTGTTTAAGTACGAAAAAGGCGCGCTAAATAGCGTGCCTTTTTCGTTTAGAAAGCTATTTGTTACCGGCTTAATTCACCACGTAAATTATCTTGCATTAAATGACGAATAGTTTCTACTTCTAGTTTTTGACTAAGTAGGTAATGTAGTTTCGTTAAGCATGCTTCTAATGTCATATCGTAACCGCTGATCACACCAATATTGAGTAATGCGTTACCTGTTGCGTAACCACCCATATTAACATGGCCTTTTAAACATTGAGTAAGATTGACGATAACCATACCTCGTTTACTGGCGCTGGAAAGTATTTCTAGAAAATCTGGATCTTGTGGCGCATTACCAACACCAAAGCTTAATAACACTAAGGCTTTAATATTATCATTTACTAAGCTTTTTACAACAGCGTGGCTGATCCCAGGATATAAATATAAAACCCCAATAGGCTGTGGTGTTATTTTAGTTATTTGAAGTTCGTTCTCAACGTAAGGGCTTAGCTGTCCCTTTAGTAATTGAATGTTAATACCGGATAATGCCAATGGATCAAGGTTAGGGGATGCAAACGCATCAAATCCGTCAGCGTGTGCCTTAGTGGCGCGATTACCACGAAATAGTTGATTATTAAAAAAGAGACTTACTTCTGCGATAGGGTAATTAGCCGCTAAATACATGGCATTGAGTAAATTTACTTGGCCATCAGATCGCAGTTGCGAGAGCGGAATCTGTGAGCCAGTAACGATGACAGGTTTTGTTAAGTTCTCAAACATAAACGACAATGCTGATGCAGTATACGCCATGGTATCGGTACCATGAAGCACCACAAAGCCATCGTAATCTTGGTATTTGCTTTTAATATCGTCAGCAATTAATTGCCAATGAGCAGGGGACATATCTGAAGAGTCGATTAGTGGGCAATACTCGTGAATATCGAATAGGGGCATTTCATCACGATTAAATTCAGCATTGTTTTCTACGGTTTGCGTTAAAAAACCTTCAGCGGGAATATAGCCTCGGCTCGATTTTTTCATCCCAATCGTACCGCCAGTGTATGCGATATAAATACGTTTACGTTTCATAAAAAAGCCCAGTAAAAAAACTGGGCTTAGTATAACGGTTAGTGGCTGCGATTACAGCTTATATACCTAAACTACCTCAAGATGCAGAATTCAGCGTTTCACAGGTGCTTAATATCAAGGCGTTACTTTGCAAGAATGGCAGTCCCTTTTAAGAAGTAACAACGATGAGAGTAAGTACCTGTGAAACGCCCAACGAGTTGGTTTAAAAGCGATTTATACCGCGTTATTGATTTTAACAAGGGAATAACCATTCTTTGCAATCAATGCCTTGTCTAAATCGCTTTTAATTCCAACTGAAACTCGCATTATTGTGAAATATTACACACTAAACAACGAGCATAAATACCTTGCGGATCGTTATAATCCTGTAAGCTTTCAACTTCAGCAGTTAATTGCTTAACTAAACCAGTGATTGATGCTTTATTTGATAAGGCATTTTGCAATGTACTTTGTGAGCCAATCAGTGATTTGATAGATGCATTTCCAAAAATATCTTGCATTAGTTGCTCTTCAGCAGACAGACTATGCTTAATAGTTTTAACTTCATAAAAGTCAAGCTTAGCGAGTTCTGCCGCCGCTTTAATTGCATCTTGTTTATTACCTAGTTTATCGATTAAACCAAGTTCTTGTGCCTGGCTTGCAATCCAAACGCGGCCTTGAGCAATATTATCTACTTGCTCTGGGGTCATGTTACGCGCTTCACCAACCACCTCTAAAAAGCGTTGATAAGCATCTTCAACACTTAATTGAATTACTTGTGCCATTTTTGCATTAAGTGGGCGTGCGATTGATAAACCCGCCATTTCCGTTGTAGCTACACCATCCGAGTAAACACCTAATTTAGCCATGGTATTTTCAAATGTCATAAAGTTACCGAATACACCAATTGAACCAGTGATGGTGCTAGGCGCAGCCCAAATTTCATTGGCCGCAGAAGCAATCCAATAACCACCAGACGCTGCAACTGAGCTCATTGAAGCGATCACAGGCTTACCTGCTGCTTTTAGTGCGAGCACTTCGGCACGAATAACTTCAGAGGCAAACATACTACCGCCACCTGAATCAATTCGTAGCACAACCGCTTTCACTTTTTCATCTAAACGCGCTTTACGAAGTAAGGCTGCGGTTGAATCACCACCAATTTCACCGGCTTTACGTTCACCATCAGAAATAGTGCCGCGTGCAATAACAACAGCTACTTTCTCTGTCATTGGGTTATCAAATGTAATGGGAGGTTTAATTAATGATAAATATTCTTTAAATGATACTTGATTAAAGGTCTTGCCTGTTTCTTCAGTACCGACTAACGCGATAAGTTCTTGACGAACTTGCTGATTAGTTTTTAATGAATCTACCCATTGATGCTCAAGCGCATATTTACCTGAATCACCATTGACAGCTTGCATTTTTGCAAGGAACACATCCATTGTTTCATCAAAATTTGTTTCATCAAACGGACGAGCAGCGGCCACATCTTGTTTGTATTCTTTCCACAATGCACTTAACCACACGCTGTTGGCTTCTTTGGCTGCATCTGACATATCATTACGGATAAACGGCTCAACAGCTGATTTGAATGTCCCAACACGGAATATATGCTGAGTGATACCGAGTTTCCCCAAGGCCTCTTTAAAATACAGCGGGTACATACCAAAACCTTGAATTTCGACGCCGCCATAAGGGTGCATCGATACTTCATTAGCATGAGCAGCTAAATAGTATTGTGCTTGTGAATAATAATAACCAGTGGCAATGACTTTTTTATCCGCAGCTTTGAAACGCTCTAACGCTTGGGTTATTTGCTTTAATTTATTTAAATGCGCATTTGGCATTTTTTGTAAATCTAACAAAATAACCGAAATACGTTTATCTTCAGTTGCTTGATCAATTACTTCTATTATGTCATCAAGTAAAATTTCAGCTGGCTCATCCTTACTCATTGTGGCGTCATTGATAGCCGCTTCAATTGGATCCACGTAGATTTTTTCTTCTACGATTGGACCATTGAGGTTGAGCCTAAGTACAGATGTATCTGCTACTTTAATTTCATCTCCATCACTGGCAATTGACACAATGAAAAGAATAACAATTAGCACAAATAAAAAATTGAGAACTAAGCGGCGTGAAAAGTTAATTCCTGCCCACAGTCCTTTAAACATCTTTGCAATCAAAATAGATCCTTAATTTGGTACAGCTTATATCTGACTCCATATTAGCCCAGAATAAAAATTTATTTAACTGTTAAATCGTAACTAAGTATTTACGAATGATTTTTTAACCTTGTTTATGCGAAAATGTTACATAATTTATCACTTTTGTTGCTTATTACTTGCCAATCAAGCAAAATTCGCTAATGTATAGAGGTTAGACCAGTTGATTGGGGCAGAGGATGTTAGAACAACAATTACAATTAAAACACACACAATTACGTAACCGCTTGGTAATGGGCTCAATGCATACGGGCCTTGAAGAGGGGTGGCATAACCGAAAACGCCTAAGTGCGTTTTATGAAGCGCGTGCCAAAGGTGGCACGGCAATGTTGATCACAGGTGGGTACAGCCCTAATTTACGTGGTAAATTAACGCCTATATCGTCATCTTTTAACAGCTACTATGATGTGTTTAAGCACCGCGCATACACCGATGTTGTACATCAGCATGGCGGTAAGATTTGCTTACAATTATTACATGCTGGTCGTTATGCATATCATCCATTTAATCAAGCACCGAGCGCAATTAAAGCACCTATTAATCCGTATCAGCCAAAAGCAATGTCGCTCAGTTCGATTAAAAAAACCATAAAAGACTTTGCCCATTCTGCCTATTTAGCACAAAAGGCTGGCTACGATGGCGTTGAAGTGATGGGGTCTGAAGGCTATTTGATCAATGAATTTATGGCTCCGCATACCAATAAACGCACAGATAAATACGGTGGCAATTTAGAAAATCGTATGCGCTTAGCATTAGAGATAGTCAAAGCAGTACGGGCAAAAGTAAATAAAGAATTTTTAATCATTTTTCGTTTATCAGTGATGGATTTGATCCCTAATGGGTCAACACCTGATGAAGTGACGACTCAAGCCAAAGCATTAGAGCAGGCTGGGGTCGATATATTTAATACAGGTATTGGCTGGCATGAAGCGCGAGTGCCAACAATTGCGAGTATGGTGCCGCCAGGTGCTTTTAAAGAAGCGTCAAAACGATTAAAAGAAGTTGTCAGTGTTCCAGTGATTGCTGTTAATCGTATAAACACGCCGGATATTGCGAATGAAATATTAAACGCAGGTGATGCTGACTTAATTTCGATGGCGCGGCCATTACTGGCTGATCCTGAATTTTTTAATAAATACCAAGCACAGCAAAGTAAACACATTAATATTTGCATTGGCTGTAATCAAGGCTGTTTAGACCACGTATTTAAGGGTAAACGAGCGACATGCTTGGTGAATCCGCAAGCGGGATTTGAACTTGATTACCCATTAGAAGCCACATCAAAATCAAAAAATGTTTTAGTTGTTGGCGCAGGGCCCGCTGGTTTATCGGCAAGTTGCTATTTAGCACAAAAAGGCCATACGGTTACGCTGATTGATAAAAAGACAGATATGGGCGGGCAATTTAATTTAGCCATGCGAATTCCAGGTAAAGAGGATTTTAATCATACTCTACGTTATTTCATCAATGAACTTGAGCGCCTAAAAGTCACAATAACGTTAAATACAGCTTTTGCTGATGATATGCTTGAGCAATATGATGAGGTTGTATTTGCAACAGGCGTTCGCCCTCGTGAGGCAAATTTTACCTGTGCAGACAATAAACGTGTATTTTCATACGATGAAGTTATTCGTGGTGAAGTTGAGCTCGGTAACTCTATTGCGATTTTAGGCGCAGGTGGGATAGGTTTTGATATGGTTGCGTTTTTAAGTGAACATAAAGATCAAAACATTGCTGATTTTAAATCACAGTGGGGTATTGAATGTGAGCCAAATCCTCATAAAGATAACCGACAATTATTTATGTTAAAACGAAGTGCAGGGCGCTTTGGTAGCGATCTTGGTAAAACAACAGGTTGGATACACCGACAAGTTGCAAAGCAGCATGGTGTAAAACAAATTGCTGATTGCCAATATCATCATTTTGATGATCGAGGTCTTAAAATTACAGTGGCAGGGCAAGATCAAGTGTTACCTGTCGATACCGTTATTGCGTGTATCGGGCAAGTTTCTAATAATGAATTAATGTCTCAATTACTTGATAACCCAAAGGTACATGTTATCGGCGGAGCAAAATTAGCATCTGCAATTGACGCAAAACGAGCTATTTATGAGGCATTACAAGTAGCACGAGAAATATAACTCAATTATAAGCCGTTAATCTTTCAAGGTTAAAGTTTTACTCTTAGGGGCGATTTAATCGCCCCTAAAGATTGGCACTTAGAAACGTTCAGTATTTATATGTGATTATTAGCTCATTTAAAGCTTAAATATTCGCATTGTTGTAGAATTAAACCCCACATACGCACACCTTATTGCACTTGAATGTTAATTTATATTTTTTCTGGTTGTTGGTTGAAATAAGCAACTGCTCATGGCGGTCTAAGTGATTTATAGACTATAACTAACTTAAACGTTTTGAGAAGGACTGAAATGAAAAATAAAATCATATCTTTATACCACTCTATCTTTACTAAACTTGCCGTTTTAGATGGCGCTCCTGCATTACTTTTTAGGCTTATTCTTGCGCCTGTGATGATCATTGCTGGGTATAACAAACTTGCAATTAGTGGTGATACGTCAGGTTTTTTTGAATTATTTTTAGCTTCACCCGATGTCGTCGCATGGTTTGGTAATCCAGACTGGGGTTTAGGCTTGCCATTTCCAGGTTTGCTCGCATTTTTAGCTGGTTGGAGTGAGTTCTTGGGTGGATGGCTTTTGTTAGTTGGTTTATTAACACGTTTAGTTGCTATTCCACTGATGTTTACCATGGTTGTTGCAGCAACGAGTGTGCATTGGCATAACGGCTGGTTTGCTATTGCGCCAACAAACCCGGAGACAAGTGCGGCACAAGTGCTTGATTGGTTAGCTATTCCCGGTGCTAAAGAAAGCTTAGATAACTCTCTTGAAGTGAAAGATCGTATTGAAAAAATTCGTGGATTAGTCGAAGAGCATGGCTTTCCTGATTATTTATATGAAAAAGGCAAACCATCAATTTTAAATAATGGCATCGAATTTTCTGCGATCTATTTTGCCATGCTATTAAGCTTATTTTTTACGGGTGGTGGGCGTTTTGTAAGCCTTGATTATTGGTTACGAAAAAGAATTGAATAAACTAGATTAGCATAGTCGTGGCTGGTTATAACTAGAATTGAATAGGTTGCGCGTTGTATATCCAAACCAGCTTAAGGTGCAGAATTCAGCGTTTTACAAGGGCTTAATATCAAAATGTTACTTTGAAAAAATGGCTGTCCATTTTAAGAAGTAGTTCATTTTAAGAAGTAACAACGCAGAGAGTAAGTCCCTGTGAAACGCCCAAGAGCTTGGTTTAAAAAAATTTATACTGCGTTATTGATTTTAATAAAGGAATAACCATTCTCTGCAATCAATGCCTTGTCTAAATAGCTTTAATTCCAACGACACTCACCTCGGGTATATATTATACGTAGAATACTCTTCTAAGTTTGCAGAGCCTCATAATTATTGATTTATTAGTGAGTCTATAAAATAGCGCGAGAGGAAATTTTTATGCATTAGAGAGCTATCATTAATGTTTATCCCCACTTGTTCTACCCACCGTTGCGCTCAGTAATATCGCTGTTATTAATGCAAATTTAGACTTGAGTATAATTGCCACGCCATTTTATTGTGATACCTTATTTCAACTTTTTTATAACAATTGATCAATCATAAGAATGATAAATAAAAATATATGAATTGATCAATGCGTATTAAAAAAACAGCTTTTGAAATTAAAACAGGACGTGTTACGTGAATACTTTGTTACGAGGATTTAACCTTTTGAGTGTGGTTTTATTGTTATTTTGCTCCCCTGCGTGGGCGGCAGACGGACAATTAGACCTAACAACATCTAATATTGGGTTACTTTGCATTATTATATTTTGTATTGCTTATGCAGTGGTTATGCTCGAAGAAAAACTACATTTAAGAAAATCTAAACCAGTACTCGTTGCAGCGGGATTAATCTGGATATTGATTGGCGCATACTATGTAAACCATGATATCCCTGGTATTACGGAAGTCGCATTTAGACACAACTTACTTGAGTTTGCTGAGCTAATGCTGTTTTTACTAGTGGCGATGACGTATATCAACGCACTGGAAGAACGAGGTGTGTTCGACGCTTTACGCTCTTGGATGATACGCAAAGGATTTAATTATAAAAATTTATTTTGGATCACCGGATTTCTAGCGTTCTTTATATCACCGATCGCAGATAACCTGACAACGGCGTTACTAATGTGCGCGGTAGTAATGAAAGTGGCTGAAGGTGATAAACCATTTATTAACCTCAGCTGTATAAATATTGTGATTGCAGCCAATGCGGGTGGGGCATTTAGCCCGTTTGGCGATATAACCACGTTAATGGTCTGGCAGGCTGGGTTAGTCCATTTTAATGAATTTTTAGTCTTATTTTTACCCTCGTTAGTGAACTACCTTGTCCCTGCGGCAATAATGAGCTTTTATGTTGCTGATAAACAACCCACCGCAAAGTACGAAGAAGTTGAGCTTAAGCGTGGTGCAGTTAGAATTTTGGTTTTATTTTTATTAACAATAGCTACAGCCGTTGCGTGCCATAGTTTTTTACATTTGCCTCCAGTGCTTGGCATGATGATGGGGTTAGGATATTTACAGTTTTTTGGTTACTTTTTAAGAATGACATTACCTGGTTCTCTTGCTCGCAAAAAAGCGCATGCGGAGCAGCTAGGTGACAAAGACAGGTTAGCCAAACTTGGCAGTGTTGTACCATTTGATGTGTTTAGTAAAGTGTCACGTGCCGAGTGGGATACTTTATTGTTCTTTTACGGGATTGTAATGTGTGTAGGTGGTTTAGGCTTTTTAGGCTACTTAAATCTAATGTCTGAAATGCTCTATGGTAACTGGTCTACAACAACAGCTAATGTGTTTCTTGGTGTGATCTCGGCAGTCATTGATAATATACCTGTGATGTTTGCGGTACTATCTATGGAGCCTGATATGTCACACGGGCAGTGGCTTTTGATCACTCTTACAGCAGGTGTAGGCGGTAGCTTATTATCGATAGGCTCTGCGGCGGGGGTTGCTTTAATGGGGCAAGCGCGCGGTTACTATACATTTTTTGGACACTTAAAGTGGACACCTGTTATCGCTTTAGGTTATGGCGCAAGTATCATGGTACATCTTTGGTTGAATGCATCACTTTTTTAAGTGGTAGTTAAACCACTTATAGGCACTGATTAAAACCAGTGCCTATAAGTCGTCTGCTCGCTTATTTATGTTTATTGTACGTTTGGTTTTTGTGCGGGTAACAATAGTTCAGGAGGCTGCATGCCCTTTAGTAGTCGGCCGTAAATATCAGCGCCAGTTATGATACGGTTTGTAGTTCCCCAAACAAGCAACACATCTTGATCAATAGCACCATCGAATGCTTTATCCACCGATTGACTCATTTTCATTTTTATCACAGCGTCACTTAAACTGGTTTTATCATCAGTAATAATAATAGGGCGGTGACAAAAACGATACGCGTCAAAGCTATCAAACTCAAACAAGGCAGCTCTTAATAAACCATCAGCATCCACGACCAGCAAAGGTTCATCATCTAAATTGGTGATTACCACCCAACGATGACCCGATTTATTAATACTTTTTAAAAAGGGATCTTCTGCTGAATTTGTAATATCAGGAATAATCGGTAAATCCATTTTTGTTTTTAGCGCGATAATTGAATCAGGATCAATTAACTCGCCTTCATCAGCAACGGTTATGGTATCTAGTTTAAAGAAGTTAAGTGCGCCAATCCCTTCGACATGATTGATATCGGTACCTTCGGCTTCAATGTGTTTTCTGATAATACTGCTTAGTTCGCTTTCAGCGAGGTAGGTAATGCCTTCTTTACCTAGCCATAGATCTAATATAATAGCCGTTGGCTTTGCAACGGGATAAAACAATATTTGATAAAAGCGGATTACCGGGGACAATAAACTTCCCATTTTTAGTGCGTTTCTTGAAAAATAAGCTTGGGGAATAATTTCACCAATAATGGTGATTGCAATTGTGGAGAATAAAAAGGCGCTGATACCTGCTAAAGCAGAATCAGATAATAGGGTCAATAAAACATTGATACCCACATTACCCCATAAAATAGTGGTTAAAAGGAAGTTTGAGTCACCTCTCAATGCGAGTATTTTTTTCGCATCTTTATTACCTTTTGTTGACTCTACTTCGAGTTGTAAACGACTCAAAGAGAAAAAAGCTAAATTTAGACCTGAAAATATGGCTGATTGCGAAATGCAAAAAACGATACCAAGCCAAAGAAAAAGATCCATAAAATGAGTTCCTAATGTGTTAGTGGCATGTACCACAAACAATAAAAGTAACACAAACCATCACATTATCAGGCATTTTTATAACTAACGGTGAGGTTTAGGCTGTTTATTAAAATTTTATGGGTACTAGGTAGGGCGTGTTGACCTTTGTGGATTGAAATTTGCTCAATCTAGGGGCGATTTAATCGCGGCGCGAGGTTTGTAACCTAGCGGGCTCGATAACTGCTCCTGCGTTATTCTACTGGCTCACATCCATGTGAGAATAAGTAAAAATCGAGCAAAGCTTCCGCGTCCTGCTCACGCCCCTTATCTACGTCCGTGTATGCAACAAAGAGTTAATCGCCCCTAGGAAAAACCCTTTGGCAGCGCATATTTGGCATTTATACTGCGTTATCGCCTATTTATGGGAGCAACCACACGACATAGGCGCTGCCTTGCCTAAATACCAAATAGACTGCTGCAAAATCAATCACGAAAGGTCAACACGCCCTAGCATGATTGATAAAGGGGCCAGCTATAGTTTTTGCTGATGCTATTACAGAAAGTATAAATGTGGAATATTAATAATTAGCCTAATCACGGCTTAAAAAACTGACTAACGTAATGATTTAAAATATAAAATAATTACTAAATTCTAAAAAGTATAGGCTATATACCCAAACCACCTCAAGATGCAGACTTCAGCGTTTCACAGGTGTTTAATATTAAGGCGTTACTTTGCAATAATGGCAGTCCCTTTTAAGAAGTAACAACGATGAGAGTAAGCGCCTGTGGAACGCCCAACGGGTTGGTTTAAAAGCGATTTATACTGCGTTACTTTAATAAGGGAATGATTTTAACAAGGGAACAACCATTATTTGCAATCAATGCCTTGTCTAAATCGCTTTTAATTCCAACTGAAACTGCATCTTGAGGTGGCTTGGGTATGTATTTAAGGTTAACCATGTAGCTTTTATAAAGTATCAACTCAGATTTACAAAAAATTGCGCCGTAAAAACATAATGCATTTAAAATCATGCAGTTATAATTGGCTTGTGTTTTGCTTTACTTAAAGTACAAAGACTAAAAAGGAATATTGATGACTGAACTTACCTTATCGGCTTATTATGCGCTTTATCTCTATTTGATTATGTTGTTTATCCAATGGGCTATTGCAACGTTTAGTAAAGCAAGCAAGCCAAATGCGATACCAGGGAAAATTGATGATACCCTAAGCCACGAAAGCTTTATTTTTAGAGCGCATCGTACATTTCATAACACGCTTGAAAATAGCCCTTTATTTTTAGGGACGGTGCTTTTTTCTTTTATTATTGGGTATCACAGTGCCATCTTTGCAATGTGTATTTGGGTGTACGTTGTAGCCCGTATTTTACATATGGTATTTTACTATAGCATTGCAACAGAAAAGAACCCCAGCCCACGTAGTTACTTCTTCTTAGCCGCAGTGGGAGCCAATCTTGTTATGTTGGTTATGTTGGGCTTACGTTTAGTTGCATATTAAAGCTTAAGTGAAAGCATAGTTTGATTAAAAGGAGCCCGTTTGGCTTCTTTTACTTTTTGGTTCATTCATGGGAAACACAGAATTAATTATTTTTTACAAGACGCAGGGCCAAGAGTTTATCAATAGCGAGTTTTTATTGTCAGCATCATCACAAGAACAGGCAAGTTATATTATTCAATGACTAAAGCCTGCAAGCAGTGTTATACCCACTTTAGTTAAAACGTAATCATTTTCTTATCGTTATGATAAATTAGTAGTTCTACAATTGGTATTATGAAATTTCTCAGCAATAAATAATAAAGGGGGTTGAATATGTCTATTTTAAACAGGTTATTTAGATGGGAGCGCGGTAGACAGCAATCAGGTTATGACAAAATGTTACTATGTGGTGCGTTGTGGCCAATTAAGTTTGATACCTACTTACTTAAATTTCCACAAGGTAGTGAGATAGCCCCTCATACGGATAAAGTTAAATGTGGTAGGCACTATAGATTAAATATTATTTTAAAAAATGCAGAGCAAGGCGGAGACTTTATTTGTAAAAAACCACTATTTGAAACTAAACGAATCAAGTTTTTTCGACCTGATGTATCGGAGCATCAAGTATCTAAAATAGTAAAAGGGAACAGGTACTTGTTAAGCATAGGCTGGGTGAAAACCCGTTGATAATTTTAAGTTACTTGAATCGCAAAGAATTGAACTATGCCGATAGATTAAAACCTGAGCAATCTCTTTTGCTAAAAAATTTAACAAGGAAATAGTAGTATGAGATTGATAATATTGAGTTTAATCTTTTTATTTACACCTATAGTAATAGCTGAACAGGTAATAGAACAACATACGACTTACTATAAAGTCAAAGTCTCAAGTAAAGAAAAACTGCTAGAGTCGGTTAATCATGCATCGCCAATAAGAGAAAACGGGAAGGTTTTTCATGGTTATACACGTTTTGACATACGGTGGCGCTTTAATTGGGAAAAAACAGCGAAGCGATGCCGGCTAGTGCGTGTAAAAACAATATTACAACTTAAATACACAATGCCAGAACTCGATTCTGATAGCCAGCAAGTAAACACAGTATGGGCACCGTGGTATTCAAAGCTACTTCTGCATGAACAAGGTCACGGTGAGTTAGCTATTACTTTTGCTTCAAAAATAGAGGATGCGCTAAAAAGCATGCGCCCTCAGCGTGATTGTAAGACCTTATCTGATGATGCTAATACTGTAGCGTATAAGATTGTGGAACAATTGAATAAAGCAAGTGCTGCGTATGATGTAAAAACAAACCACGGTGAAACCCAAGGTGCGTGGCTTCATTCGCATTTATAAACTAGGTTTTATGGGCAAACCCACGAGTACTTTCCCTGTAAATTACGAGATAAGCGTAAAGTAACGTAATAAAATGCATACAAACCCAGACAGTGCTCGACAGGTGGGGCTAGCCGTCTGTATAATTCGCGTCCTCTTTATACCGTATAATCGCACCGACTATTGTCAGGGCTGCTTTTTTTGAAATAAAAAATAGCGTGCTCTACAGTACGTGCTTAGGAAATTCATCTTGATCTCTACCGCTAATATCACCATGCAGTTTGGTGCTGAACCATTATTTGAAAACATCTCTGCTAAATTTAGTAACGGCAATCGTTATGGCCTAATTGGCGCAAATGGGTGCGGTAAGTCGACCTTTATGAAAATCCTAAATGGTTCATTAGCTCCAACATCAGGTAATGTGTCAATTGGACCAGGTCTGAAAGTAGGTAACTTGAGCCAAGATCAGTTTGCTTTTGAGCAATACTCAGTGGTTGATACCGTGATCATGGGTGACGTTGCATTGTGGGAAATTAAACAAGAACGTGACCGTATTTATTCATTGCCTGAAATGAGTGAAGCCGATGGTATGAAAGTCGCTGAGCTTGAAAGTATTTTTGCAGAGATGGATGGTTACAGCGCGGAAAGTCGTGCAGGTGACATTTTATTAAAAGCAGGTATAGAAGAAGAGTTTCATTTTGGTCTAATGTCACAAGTCGCCCCTGGCTGGAAATTACGTGTGTTATTAGCGCAGGCTTTATTTGCAAATCCAGATATATTATTACTGGATGAGCCAACCAATAACTTGGACATCCACACAATCAGCTGGTTAGAGCATGAACTTAACCAACGTAAATGTACCATGATTATTATTTCTCATGACCGTTATTTTTTAAATGCAGTATGTACTCATATGGCCGATATTGATTACGGTGAACTGCGTATTTACCCTGGTAACTATGAGAAATTCATTGAAGCATCAACACTTATTCGTGATCAGTTACTCGCTGGTAATGCCAAAAAGCAATCTGAGATTGAAGAGCTACAAGATTTCGTAAATCGTTTTGGTGCCAACGCATCAAAAGCGAAACAAGCGAGTTCACGTGCAAAGCGTATGGATAAAATTAGCTTAGATGAAGTGAAATCATCTAGCCGCATGGCACCTTCACTGTATTTTGATGAAGGTAAAAAGATGCACCGCCAAGCATTGATTTTAGAAGATTTTGGTCATGGTTTTGATGGTGAAGTATTGTTTGAAAATGGTGAGCTAATTTTAGAAGCTGGTTCTAAACTAGCCATCATCGGCGAAAACGGTGTTGGTAAATCAACCTTCATTCGCTGTTTAGTGGGGGAGCTTGAAGCGAATCATGGCGTGGTTAAATGGTCAGAAAACGCATCTGTAGGCTATTGCCCTCAAGATAGCAGTAAAGACTTTGATAATGACTTAACTTTATTTGATTGGATGTCACAATGGCGTACGGCCAAACATAATGACTTAATGGTACGCGGCATGTTAGGACGGTTGTTGTTTACTGCTGATGATTCTAACAAGAAAGCTAAAAACTGTTCGGGCGGTGAGAAAAACCGTTTATTATTTGGCAAACTAATGATGCAAGACGTAAATGTGTTGATAATGGATGAGCCAACCAACCACATGGATATGGAAGCTATTGAAGCGCTAAACAATGCATTAAAAGGCTTCGAAGGCACATTGATTTTTGTAAGCCATGACCGTGAGTTTGTATCGTCATTGGCGACTCGTATTATCGATATTCGTGATAAAGAAGTTGTGAATTTCCACGGTACATTTAATGAATTCATGGCAAGTCAGCAAGAACAAGCGAAGCTCCAAGCTGTAAAGTAAGCTAAGCTCGGGTTACCTAAATTATTGCTAGAAAAACCGACTTAGGTCGGTTTTTTTGTATCTGTAATTAGCAAAATACGGCCAAGCTACTTTAATCTTTTAACATAACGCAGGGTTATAAAGTTAATAATAGCCATCAGCAAGGCAATTTCGTAACGACTAAATGCCACTGCTATACCAATTAACCCCATATTCCATATGCTTGCGGCGGTTGCTGTGCCATAAGTTGAATTTTTATTTTTTAAAATGGCTCCACCGCCAATAAAGCCAATCCCGGTGATTATACCTTCGAGAACTTTAGACTCAGCTTCGGTTGAAGTAAGCACAGACATACCAACTAAAGCGTAACCACAAGATGCGACAGCAACAAGTGGAAAAGTGCGCAGGCCTGCACCATGATTTGAGCGCTCTCGGTCGAACGCCATAGGTAATGCCAGCATGTAGGCGATCCCTAAATGGATTAAGTTATCGATTATTTCATGCCATTGTAAGTTGAGTTCCATCTTTGATCCTATCTAATCTTAGCCCTTGATAGAGTAAGCAAAGAACGAACCAAATATAAAAACATTTATTATTAATTACTTACAATATTTTAATTATTTACTACGGATTTGAGCAAGGTAATATTTACAGACTAGCGAGGGGATATTACTTATTGGGTAGGACTGCTATTGAATATAAAATAAAATCAAAAACCTATAAATGTTACAGGAACAAGCAAGCTTACTCCTGTAACATTTATACCAATCTACATAAATATTTGAACAATTTAACGAATTAAATAGACCCCATATCTACGCTGATTGGTATAAAGCACTATTGGAAGTTAGCGAAGAGTATGTAAAAAGTGCATATGTTTATGATATTGGTCGATAATATCATTGATCACAGCTTCTTTAGACCAGCCCATAACATCGTAATCTTGACCGCCTTCACGTAAATGAACTTCTGCTCGATAGTAATTATTATCACTGTCGTCATCTTCATCTTCATCTTGTGTATAAGATGGTTTTTCATATGATCGGCGTTTAACTTCGTATAAAAAGTCAATTTCCTCGCCAAGCAATACTTTTAAACTAACATGCCCGCGTTCAAGTTGCTCTAAGTCAATTTCAACATCAAGACTATGTGTTTTAAGCTCTTTAGAGACATTTTCCATTGCTGGTAACGCAATTGATTTAACGAAACGGTTTACATTGGCTTTGTTAGGAAAATCAACAATATTATTTAGTCGCTCTTGCCAACTTGCACCTTCGCTGCCTGGTAAAGTGGGGGCTATAGGGGCTATGTTCATTTGTAAACTTTCACGTTTAGCAATGTCTACCCGTAATGCTTTTATCAAGCCATACGTCGCTATTAGCAGTACAACTGCAAAGGGCAGGGCACTGGCTATAGTCATGGTTTGAAGAGCACCTAAACCGCCAACCATGAGCAAGACGGCAGCAACAACACCTTCGCCACCAGCCCAATAAATACGCTGCCACATAGGTGTGTTGTCTTTACCATTTGAACATAACATGTCGACCACCATTGAGCCTGAGTCAGACGATGTAACAAAAAATACAATAACCATACAAGTGGCAATGAATGATAAAATTCCTGACATTGGGAAGTTTTCTAAAAATGCAAAAATAGAAATCGCAACATCTTTTGAAACCGCTTCACCTAAACTGGCAACGCCTTGATTCATGATCAAATCAATGGCTGAGTTTCCAAAGAATGTCATCCACATAAGGGTAAAGCCAGTTGGAATAAAGAGTACACCCATAACAAATTCACGGATTGTACGACCACGGGAAACTCGGGCTATAAACAAGCCAACAAACGGTGCCCAAGACATCCACCAACCCCAATATAAAATAGTCCAGCCGCCCATCCATTCAGTTTTTTCGTAGGCAAATAAGTTAAAAGTATGACTGACTATATCTGAAGCATAAGAGCCCACGTTCTGTACAAAAGCTTGTAACAAATAAACAGTAGGACCAAGTATTAATACAAATAGCAACATGATGACCGCAAGGCCCATGTTTAGCTCTGACAAACGGCGAATACCTTTATCAAGGCCGGTTGTGACAGAGACAATTGCCAAACCGGTGACTGCGGCAATAAGAATGACTTGGGTAACAATGCCTACAGGGACATCAAATAAGTAATTGAGTCCGGAGTTTACCTGTAATACGCCATAGCCTAAGGATGTTGCAACACCAAACACGGTACCTATAACGGCAAAAATATCAACCGCATGGCCGATCGGACCATATATTTTATCGCCAATAAGGGGGTATAGCGCAGAGCGCAGAGTTAATGGCAGGCCATGTCGGTAGCTAAAAAAAGCTAATATTAATGCGACAATCGCATAAATTCCCCATGCATGTAATCCCCAATGGAAGAAGGTGATTTTCATCGCTTCACGTGCAGCTTCAACAGTCGCAGCATCACCTGTAGGTGGATTCATATAGTGCATCACAGGTTCGGCTACGCCAAAAAACATCAGGCCTATCCCCATACCCGCACTAAAGAGCATAGAAAACCAAGTCATGTGGTTGTAGTCAGGTGTTGAATGATCAGGGCCAAGTTTAATGTTACCGTAACGCGACAAGCCTAAAAAAACGACGGTGATCAAAATAATGGCAACGGTAAGTACATAGAACCAACTGGCATTTTGCACAATGACACTTTGTAAGCCGTTAAAAAAGACATCAGCACTTTGTGGGGCTAATGCAGTAAATAGCACGAGCATAATAATCAGCGCGGAGGCTGTGTAAAATACAGGTGGATTGAGTTTGGATTTTTCTTCTGTGGTGGACATTGATATTCCCCGGAATTATTGAGTGTACATAGAAATAAAATTTCGACGAAAGTATAGCATATTCAATTAATTAATTCCTCTTACAGTTTTTAACAGTGTTTTTACTTAATTCGTTTATAGTCATGTCAGATGGAGTTTAAATTTATAGAAGGTTGTTTGTATTATGTTAAGACTTATTTTTAGTGCCTTGGTATTATGCCAATTACTTACAGGCTGTACAGTGGCGGGTGTATTAATTGATGGTACCGCTTACTCTAAAGCTGATGAGAATTATGATGCTGATCTTGCGCAATCGGGGCCGCATACCGAACCCAAAACATTTATTGTTGATGGTGATGTAAACACCCTTTCTTTTTCTGAGTTAGGGTTTCAAATAGACAGTGCTGTAGTGGGGTTTATTAAAGATCAAATTAAACCGCAGACATTGAATGTTTGCAGGCGTATTTCTCGAACAATTAAAGAATGCCAAGACGTTACAATTGAAAAACCCCATGTGAATAAAAAAATCAGCTACGCAAATGACTATGATGAAATGATAAGTGTTCGTCAATAAAGCTGCTTATAAAATAGTAGCTATGATCATAGCCTGCCTGCATATGTAGTGTAAGCGGAAAGTTTATCTGTTTAGCAACGGCTGTTAGGTTTTCTGGCTTAAGTTGATCGATTAAAAAGCTATCGGCATCACCTTGATCAACACGCATGGGTAAAAAGTCATCGCTGCTCGTATTTTTCATAAGTTCACAGCTGTCGTAATTAGCCCACTTCATTTGATCATCACCTAAATACAAGCTAAAAGCTTTATGTCCCCAAGGGCAATTAATTGGGTTTGTAATTGGGCTAAATGCTGACACACTGGTGTAACTTTTTGGATTACGTAGTGCAATGACCATTGCACCATGACCACCCATAGAATGACCACTAATGGCTTTTTTAGTCGTCACGGGGAAGTGCTGCTCAACAAGCGCTGGCAATTCATGAACAATATAATCGTACATGTTGTAGTGCGTGTTATAGGGAGCTTGTGTCGCATTTAGGTAAAAGCCTGCACCTTGGCCAAAATCATAGCTGTCTAGGTCGGGGACATTATCACCGCGAGGGCTAGTATCAGGTGCAACGATTGCTATGCCAAGCTCTGCCGCTTTTTTAAGTGCACCGGCTTTTTGCATAAAGTTTTCGTCAGTACACGTTAAGCCTGATAACCAATACAACACAGGCACTTTATTGGTTTGGCTGGCCCCTGGTGGCAAAAAAATGGCAAAACGCATTTGGCAATGAGTGCTGGTGGAAATATGGCTGTACTGTTTATGCCAGCCACCATTTACTTTTGTAGCGCTTAAATTATCTAACATAACTCTCTCTTTGTTAACGGCTACACTGCAGTGCGATGCAGCCAATTAATTTAGTAATGAATAACAGTTCGAATGCTTTTACCTTCATGCATTAAATCAAACGCTTCATTTATGTCTTCAAGGCCCATGGTATGAGTGATAAAGTCATTTAGCGCAAACTCACCGGCCATGTAACGTTCAACAATGTCGGGTAGTTGTGAACGACCTTTTACGCCACCAAATGCGCTACCACGCCATACGCGGCCTGTGACTAGTTGGAATGGGCGAGTTGAAATTTCTTGACCTGCACCAGCAACACCAATGATCACCGACTCCCCCCAGCCTTTATGGCAGCACTCAAGGGCTGAGCGCATAACATCAACGTTACCAATGCACTCAAATGAGTAATCAACACCGCCGTCGGTCATTTCAACAATTACGTCTTGAATTGGTTTGTCATAATCTTTTGGATTGATTAAATCTGTAGCACCTAACTTGGTGGCAAGATCAAATTTACTGGTGTTGATGTCGACACCGATGATACGAGAAGCACCAGCCATTTTTGCACCAATAATGGCAGATAGACCAATCCCACCTAAACCAAATATCGCAACCGTGTCGCCAGCTTGTACTTTTGCAGTATTTGTAACTGCGCCCATGCCCGTTGTTACACCACAACCGAGTAAGCATATTTCTTCAAGCGATGCTGCTTTATTCACTTTAGCCAAAGAGATTTCAGGCAGTACGGTGTATTCAGAAAACGTAGAGCAACCCATATAATGATAGATTGGCTGACCGTCTTTATAAAAACGTGTGGTGCCATCAGGCATTAAGCCTTTACCTTGGGTTTCACGCACAGCTGAACATAAATTTGTTTTACCTGACGTGCACATTTTACACTCACCACATTCAGCAGTGTATAAAGGAATAACATGATCGCCTACCGATACACTTGTAACTCCTTCGCCAATTGCATAAACCACACCAGCGCCTTCATGGCCTAGAATCGCTGGGAAAATCCCTTCAGGATCAGCACCAGATAAAGTAAATGCATCAGTATGGCATACACCTGTTGCGGTAATTTTTACCATTACTTCGCCTTTTTTAGGCATCATCACATCCACTTCTTCAACTGACAGTGGTTGATTCGGGCCCCAAGCGATAGCTGCTTTAGATTTTATAAATTCAGACATAGTGACTCTCTTATATACAGTGCTTAAAAACAATGACGCTATTTTATTTGTTTCTCAAACAATGTTAATCTTCATTTTAATAAAACACTTTTACAGTATGGTAATAATGAGTCGTTGGTTAGGTATAGATGAGTTTATCGCAGTGGGTGAAGAGGGAAGTTTTACTCGTGCTAGCGTAGTATTAGGGGTTTCCGTTGCACATATTAGTCGACAAGTAACGCAATTAGAGCAACGCTTAAATACGCAATTGTTAACGCGTACGACGCGCAAAGTGGTACTGACCAAAGAAGGCGAAGCATTTTTACATCAAACTAAGCATTTACAACACGCAATGGATGATGCAACAGCGCTATTGGCAGAGCAACAAAGTACGCCAAAAGGTAAAATTAAACTCACAGCGCCTGTAATGTATGGCGAAACATTTGTAATGCCGGCGGTGCATACGTTTATGCAGCAGTATCCAGATTTAGAAGTGGTGATGTCACTGAGTAATGAGCAAGAAAATTTACTTGAAGGTGGGTTTGATTTAGCTATTCGCCTTGGTCATTTAAAAGACTCTAGTTTAAAAGCACGGCGCTTAAGTGCGCGTCATTTTGTGATCTGTTGTTCAAAAGCGTATTTAGAACGCTTCGGAGAGCCTCATACATTAGCGGAATTACAACAACATCAATGCTTAGTGGGTAATAGCAGTTATTGGCGAGTATGTGAACAAGGGCGTGATAAGCATATTAAAATAGCAGGGCGGTTACAGTGTAATAGTGGCTGGGCATTGGCGGACGCAGCAAAAAAAGGCCTTGGTATTGTTCAATTACCTAATTATTACATTGAAAAGGATTTAGCTGAGGGGAATTTAGTGCCTATCCTAACGAATAACCAACCAAAGCCTGAAGGTGTATGGGGCGTATACCCTCCACGGCAGTTTGTTGCGACTAATGTGAAAGCGCTGCTCGATCATTTAGTAGCAGCGCTTAGCTTAGTTTAATTTATAACAGTAGAGATATCCTGCTCAACACTTTGCATACTCACAAGTGCCTTATTGAGGGCTTCGCTTCGACTGATACAAAAAGCATTTGTAGGCAGCTTATCTTTTATTTGTAGTCGTTTTAGTTGTTCACTGGTATCACGATTTGGTGAGTAAATGAAAACGTCACAATTGGCATCTAACGCATCTTGAATTGCATTTTCAATGGCTAAAGACACTGTAACATCAAGCATCTGTACATCAGACAAATCAAGCACCATGGCTTCATATTCACTAATGTGACGATGTTGGCGTGCAATTGCTTTTGATACGCTAAATATCATCGGGCCTGATAAGTAGAAAAACAGCAGTTTTCCTTGAGCTCGTTCTAGAAGTTCACGCTCTTCAACGGCAAGAGGTACATCATCGTCATCGGCGTCACTAATCGCTTTTACATGTTTGGCTTGTTCTCGGCTAAGTCGTTCGATCACAATAATATTTGAAATAAATACGCCAAGACCTACCGCCACAATTAAATCGACAAATACGGTGAGCAGCATCACACCATACATAATAGCCATTTGTAAAATACTCAGTTTGTGGGCGCGTTGAATGAAGCTCCAATCAAGAATATTAAAGCCGACATACACTGCAATACCAGCAAGTACGGCCATAGGGATCGGTTCGGTTAAACTGCCAGCCACAAACACGACAGCCATTAAGATCACAGCCCGAAGGATCCCAGCCAGAGGGGATCGCGCGCCAACTTGCACATTGACTACGGTGCCCATTGTTGCACCTGCACCAGGAAGTGCGCCAAAAAAACCAGCAACCATATTAGCAATACCTTGGCCACGCAGCTCTTTGTCTGAGTCATGTTCGGTACGGGTTAAACTATCGCCAATGACGGCGGTTAATAGGGTATCGATACAACCAAGAGTACCTAATACAAGCGCATCAATAACCATTTCAGTAAAAAGATCGGCGGTAAAAGTTGGAAATACAATACTGGGTAAGCCACTTGGAATGACACCAATACGGCGAATGTCGTCGGTAGAGAAGACTAAGATAGAGACTATAGTTACCACAACAAGGGCAACAAGTTGGGCAGGCACATACTGTCGAAATTTTTGCGGTAGGTAAAATAAAATACCGAGTGTACATAACCCTAAAAATAATTCGGAGAAATGCAAATCCATAACTAAATCAGGCAGTGCGCCCAAATTACCCAGTACGCCGCCACCTGGGGAGGAGTGACCAAGTAATGGCGCTAACTGTAAGATAATAAGTATTACCCCAATACCAGACATAAAACCTGAAATAACGCTATAGGGCATCAGCGTAATATATTTGCCAAGCTTTAAAGTGCCGAGCATTATTTGAAAAGCGCCTGCCATCATCACAACGGTAAAGCCCATCGCGAGGCCTTGCTCAGGATAACTGGCGAGCATAGTGGTTAAAACGGCGGTCATTATTACGGTCATTGGACCGGTCGGTTCAGATATTAATGAAGTAGAACCACCAAAAAGGGCGGCAAATAAACCAACGAGGATTGCGCCCCACATACCAGCTTCAGCACCAGCACCCGAGGCAACACCAAAGGCCAGCGCTAGAGGCAATGAAATAATAGCAGTAGTCACACCACCAAATAAATCACCTTTTAAATTTACGTGTTTAAATCGCTTTAAAGACAAAACGGGGTTCCTCATCTTGTAATTTGGCGTATTTTAACTTAAAAACGCATTATCAAGTATCAGATTTTTAATTATTTTTTACACTTTTGACGATACCCAAATAAATACAGTTTATGCTAGTATGACGGCATAATTGGCATTAGATGCGATCATAAATAATTATGTTTCAACCTGTTAGCCTGTTTATCGGGCTGAGATATAGTCGTTCCTCTAAGGGGAATGCTTTTATCTCTTTTATTTCATTTTTCTCAATTGCTGGTATTGCAATTGGTTTAATGGCGCTTTTTACCGTCAGCTCAGTGATGAATGGCTTTGAAGATAACCTAAAGAGCAATATGTTGGGATTGATCCCTCATGTAGAAATCTCATCAAGTGGGCACACTCAAACTAATATGATCCAGCTACAAAAAGACGTTGTTGTGTCTGATTTTGTTAAGCAGGCGAGCTTGTATCGTCATGGCGAAGCTATTTTACAAACAAACCGTGATTTGCACGGTGTGCTGTTACAAGGCTTGTACGATGAAAATGCATCGCTTTATAAAATCAGTGATAAAGTCATTCAGGGTAATTGGCAAGTCGTGATGGCGACGCGTTATAATATTGCTATTAGCCGTTATTTAACGCGCAAACTAGGCATTGGCTTAGGTGATAAAGTGCGTGTAATTATGCCAAATGCATCAACCTACACGCCATTAGGGCGTGTGCCAAGCCAACGTTTATTTACCGTTGCAGCGATTTATGAAACTGGTTCTGAAATCGATATGGGCCTTGCATTTACAAGTGGAGAATCATTGCAACGGGTATTAAAACTCCCTGACAGCAGCGCTCCTAACTTAAGCATATCGCTAAACGACCCCTTTGAATTGGATGCATTTATTGCATCGTCAAATGCGCTTTTAAGTCAATATAAGGTGACAGACTGGCGACAATCGCAGGGCACCTTATTTGCGGCCGTGGCTATGGAAAAGCGCGTTATGTCGATGCTATTGGCGCTAATAGTATTAGTGGCTGTATTTAATATTGTTTCGGCTTTAACTATGATGGTCAGTGAAAAACAAAGTGAAGTTGCAATATTACAGACTTTAGGACTGACGCCTTCTCAAGTACAGCAAGTTTTTATGATCCAAGGTCTTTACAACGGTTTAATTGGCACAGGGATTGGCGCTGCATTCGGGTTACTATTAAGTGCATATATTAATGAAACATTAGCTTTGATAGGTTTGAATTTATTAACAGGCATTGCTTTACCCGTAAAATTTGACGTAATGAATTTATCCCTCATTGCCATTGGTAGTATTACCATGAGCTTTTTAGCCACTTTATACCCGGCGCGTAAAGCTGCCAATGTTAGTCCTGCAGAGGTATTGCGATATGAATGATTTAGTTATTCAATGTGAGAAGTTAAGTAAAATATATCAAGATGGTGCGAGTGAAGTTACAGTATTGAAAGGAGTGGATTTATCTCTTCAGCAGGGTGAAATGCTCGCTATTGTCGGCAGCTCAGGGTCTGGAAAAAGTACGCTTTTGCATATACTGGGTACTTTAGATGCACAAACTAGTGGAGTGGCTAAAATTAAAGGTCAACAAGTCGCTAAACTTTCACGTGCTGAACAGGCTAGGTTTCGTAATGAGCATTTAGGTTTTATCTATCAATTTCATCATTTATTGATGGAGTTTAATGCCGTTGAAAATGTAGCGATGCCATTATTGATTAAAGGCCTTAGCGCGAAAAAGGCAAATTTAAAGGCATTGGCTATGTTAGATAAAGTCGGTTTATCGCATCGTAGTAGCCATAAACCGTCGATGTTGTCTGGCGGCGAACGTCAACGTGTAGCCATTGCTCGCGCGCTTGTAACAGAGCCCGCATTAGTATTAGCGGATGAACCAACGGGCAACTTGGACAAACAAAATGCGATTAAAATTTACGATTTGATCAAAGAACTTAATAGCAGTTTGAATACCAGTTTTGTAGTAGTGACACACGATTTAGAATTGGCTGATAAATTGGGTAAAATTGCTTATCTTGATGATGGGAAATTAGCAATCAAAGAGGCAAGTCATGTTGCTTAGTGCTTATTTGAGCAAGCGTTTTAGAGCAAGCTCAGGCGGTAAAGACGAAAAGAACGGGTTTGTTAGTTTTATTGCTAAAGCATCAACAGTCGGTATTTTACTTGGTGTTGCAGTTTTAATTATTGCGCTTTCAGTGATTAACGGATTTGAACAACAATTAGTGCATCGTCTTTTGAGTGTTGTTCCGCAAGTTGAATATGTTGCACCGAATCGTCCTATCGATAATTGGCCTGATAAAGTACAAAAGCTTACTCAGCAGCGAGATGTGGTTGGGGCCGCGCCTTTTATTAGCGTTAACGGTATGGCGCAGTACAAAAGCGAACTAAAAGCGGTTGAAGTGCGTGGCATAGATCCTACATTAGAGAGCAAAGTGTCGGCGGTTAATCAATACACGAAAGGTAAATTAGTTAGCCAGTTAGGTTTTGATGAGGTTATTTTAGGTCAACAAATCGTTAAACAGCTCGGTGTAACGCAGGGGGAGTTAATAACGTTATTGATCCCGCAAGTTAACCAAACGAGTAACGACATTTTAGCACCGAAAAGAGTTACTTTGACGCTGGCTGGGATAATTGAAATGGGCGGCCCAATCGATAGCTCCGCTGCATTTATTCACCTTGAAAAAGCACAAAGGGTGTTAGGTTATGACTCACAGCAAGTCACTGGGTTGCGCTTAGCTGTAGCGGATGTTTATTATGCACATCAAATTGCGTTGCGAGTTGGCCAAACAATAGATGATTATGTGTATATTTCTAGCTGGTTTAGAACGCAGGGTAGTTTATATCAAGATATACAAATGGTTAGAACCATCGTTTATATTGTGGTGTTTTTAATTATCGCTGTCGCGAGTTTTAATATTGTCTCATCGTTAGTCATGGAAGTGCGAGAAAAACAAGCTAATATTGCTATATTAAAGACCATGGGTGCGAAAGACAGTACGATACTAGCGACCTTTATCCTTCAAGGTTTAAGCCAAGCGTTTATTGGGGTTATTTTAGGCTCTTTTATTGGTGTGATTGTCGCGTTAAATATTAGCGAGTTGTTTACTTTACTTAGTCAATTTGCTGGCAGTAACCCATTAGAAGGGGTCTATTTTATTGAATTTTTACCCAGTAAGTTAGTATGGCAAGATATTGTTGTAACGGTTATTGTTACATTTGTACTTGCGGTATTAGCAACGATCTATCCTGCTTGGCAAGCTACCCGTGTAGACCCTGCGAAGGTACTAGGAAACTAGATCGAATACTTTAAATGGCCACATACTTTATAAAATAATAATCAATAGTGGGATAAAGCTATCTCTGTTAGACTGTGTGGCTATTTAATAAACCAGCAAAAAATTGCTTGGTTACCAATACCTTTACTCTTGGAATTTACTTTGACTAATAATGATATCTTACGCCGCATTCGCTATACCTTTGATTTATCTGATACTAAAATGATTGAGATTTTTGCCGCGGCAGATTGTCAAGTAACGAAGGAACAAGTTGTTGCGTGGTTATGTAAAGAAGGGGATGAAGGCTATATTGAGATTACTGATACTGAGTTTGCGACTTACTTAAATGGCCTTATTAATACTAAACGTGGTAAACGTGAAGGTGAGCAGCCAGTGCCTGAGAATAAGCTCAATAACAATATGATCTTAATGAAATTACGCATAGCGTTAAACATGAAAGCTGAAGACGTTATTGATGCACTCGCCGTTACTGATTTTATTCTAAGCAAGCATGAGCTAAGTGCTTTTTCTCGTAAAGCAGATAACAAACACTTCCGTGTGTGTAACGATCAAATATTACGTAACTTCTTAACAGGCGTGCAGCAAAAAATCCGCCCAGAATCTACTGGTAACTAATCAGTATTTTTAACAAGTAACCTGAATCTAGGTTACTTGTATACTCAAATTACCTTAATATGCAGGATCGGTTTTGTAACACGATGTTGGCTTAATGTAATTTAACCTGAATCTCACACCGTTTTTTACATTAATTTTTGTGATAAATCTTAGCTTTTACTCTGCCTATAAATCATAAAAAGCTAATAATGCTTTTTACCTGTAAATATTCGTATATTTCTCTTTGCTCGTCTAGACTTACAACTTCATTCATCGTTAACCCATCATATGCAACTAAAGACTCGTTTGATCACCGTATTATTAATCAGCTCGTTATTGCCGCTATTAGTGGTTTTTGTTTTAGTGAGTATACAAGGCACTGAGCAAGCAGAACGTTTAAGTATCGTTGCAGCCCAAGCAAAAGTAAGTAACGCCGCAGGGATATTTGATCGATATTTTATCGAAAGAAAAGCTGAAATATCAATGTTAGCAAAAGATTCACGAATAAAGTCTATGCAATTTGTCAACATGCGCGATTATTTGATCAGTGAAAAAAAACAAGGTAGTGGCTCCTATGAAAAATTCATTGTAGGTGAAATTGATGGCAGTTTTTACAACACTGAAGGGGGTAATAGTTTTCAAAATCTAAAACGTACTTTTGATGATTCAATCGCGAACTCCAAACCCCGTTCAATTAAAAAAAGAGACTACTGGTTGACGACCGTTGGTGAAAATACAGCTAATGATCCTGTTATTTTTGTATCAGAACCCATGATCTCCTATACAACGGGAGTAAGACAAATTGTAATAAGCTCATCAATTTTAAATGACGAGAAACAAGTTGTTGGCTTGATCGGTGGCAGTATTGGTTGGAACGAAATCGAGCGTTTGATACAAGCAGTTCAAACACAGGTTATGAATTCTTTTGATGATGGCGTACGTTTTATGCTTGTATCAAATAGCGGTATTTATATGTACCACTGGGAAGCTGATAAAATAATTCAACTTTTGAAAAAAAATGAGCGCTGGGTCTTAAATAATATTGGTGAAAAGGTCAGTGTTAAGTTAAGGGTTACACAAGAGCCAAACGAAGAGATGAACCATATCGGGGTTCGTATGGTGGCTGGACACTCAGGGTTTGCAGAAATATTTAATAGTAAAACTGAAGAAAAAGAGCATATTTTCTTTTCGCCAATATCTTCGGCAGGTTATAGCATTGCTGTAGTGATCCCAAATAAACTTATATTTTCCAGAATAAAAGAGTTACAAAAAACTCTCTGGATAATTTTTTCTATTGTTTTGGTGGCAGCCTTATTTATAGCCATTCGCTTATCTGTTCGTCTGTATGCGCCAATTCATAACTTAACTCAGGCTTCACATGCTTTATCTTTAGGTGACTATAGCGTGAAGATCGCCTCATCAGGTAAAGATGAACTCGGTGAACTATCACGTGTTTTTATTAGCATGCGTGATGAGCTTTCAATGAGAGAAGGACAACTTGAAAAACGCGTAGAAGAACGTACAAAAGCATTTGAAATTGCAACGGAAAAAGCCAGTGATGCGTTAACAGCCAAAAGTCGCTTTTTAGCCAATATGAGTCATGAAATCAGAACGCCTCTCAATGGTGTTTTAGGTACTTTGCAGTTATTACAAACAGCTCCTGGACTGAAAGAAGATGAGGTGCTGTTAGTAAATACAGGGGTAACTTCAGCAACACATTTATTGTCGCTAATTAATGACATACTGGATATTTCTAAATTAGAGCAAGGAAAATTAAAAGCCGATAATTCAGTGTTTACATTACAACAGTTACAAGATGAAGTTTTCGCAATAGTTCAGCCCTTAGCTATAAAAAAGTCAATTATTATACAATGGCATAGCGATAACCACACACTTAGTGTTTACTCAGATAAAACACGCTTGAAACAGATATTGGTAAATTTAATCGGTAATAGTATTAAATTCTCACAATTAGGAAATGTGAATGTGACGATTAATACACAAAAAGAAGGTGCTGATTTAACATTGCAGTGTGTAGTGAAAGATAGTGGGATCGGGATTAAAGACGATCAACTCGCTGATATTTTTGAGCCATTTAGTCAAGCTGATAATAGTACAACACGTGTTTATGGTGGTTCAGGGTTGGGTTTAAGTTTATGTAAAGAGCTTGTAGAAATGCTTGGCGGTAAAATTATTATTCATTCAGAATTTGGTAAGGGAACTGAGGTCATTTTTAGTATTTTGACCGTTGAAAAAAATGAAAACAAAATTGAGAACACAGATCCAATGCTGGATTTTTCAAATGTGTCAGCCACAGTACTCGTTGTAGAAGATAATATGGTCAATCAATTGGTGATCAAAGCAATGCTTCTAAAGTTAAATCTAGATGTAGTAATAGCAAATGATGGCTTAATCGCTTTAGATATTCTACAGCAGCAAGATTTTGATATTGTTTTGATGGATA
The DNA here is from genome assembly GCF_012952265.1 of Pseudoalteromonas sp. NEC-BIFX-2020_015. NCBI lineage: Bacteria > Pseudomonadati > Pseudomonadota > Gammaproteobacteria > Alteromonadales > Pseudoalteromonadaceae > Pseudoalteromonas > Pseudoalteromonas sp. NEC-BIFX-2020_015. The sequence goes on along the minus strand of NZ_JABCJL010000011.1, from coordinate 31,608 downwards.
TGCATATGCCTAATCTTGATGGAGTAAGTGCAACAAAAATTATACGTGAAAATAAAAAATGGAAAAATCTTCCTATCATTGCGATAACGGCGAATGTAATGCAAGAAGATGTCAACGCATGTTTTCAAGCTGGAATGGATGATTACTTAAGTAAACCAATTGAGTTTAATTTACTCGCTTCATTATTATCACGCTGGTTGAAAACTTAGTTTTTAGTTCAGTTCTCGCCAGTCATTACATTGGTTTGATCACCATAGAAGCTTCTGAACCTTATTTCTCGTAACGAAGGTAAAGAGTGCGAGTCACAAGCATAGCGATTAGGTCGATAAAATTTCACGAGACTCACTCAAATAAGATATTGATTGTATCAAAATAGGAACTCAGCTATGGTTTGTGTATAACCGAATTAATCTAAATGGGTAATCCATAAATTTATTCAGCATGGATGAGTAAATGTTTAAAGTCAGTTAAGAGACTAATACTTGTAGATACTTAACTTTCAAAAACAATGCATAAAGGACAATAAATGATTAAGTATATTTTAATAATAGCAGCTGCATTTGGTGCTTATAAATTTTTCTTCTCTTCTGAAGGGCTAATTAAATCAAATATGAGTGAGATCCACTCAAGTGAGTATAAGTTTAAGATTACATTTCCTGACGAGCCAAGAGAAAAATCTGAAATCATTGATCTCCCTAATTACGGAAAATTCAAAACAGTGAGTTATTTTGTGCGTAAGCCTGAACTTGTTTGCGGTATTGTAATATCTGATTACTTAGATGCAGATGAAGTGACAGGGGATATTTATGACCAAATAGATGTTGCCAAAAGAAATCTGCTCAACAGATATGGCAGTAGCATCAATAGTGAAGAGTTTATCTCTGTTGGGGGGGTAAGTGGCTATCAATTCGATGTGACGACAAAAGATAGTAAGTTGTTGAGAATGCAAATTTTTAAGTATATGAGTAATTCATACAACCTTAGTTGTCAGTACGAAAACTCGGATGATCATAAGGGGCAAATGAATGAGTTTATGGACTCATTTGAACTAATTTAATTTATCTTACTGACATAAATTATTTAAAAATATAGCCGCTTAACAGAGTAAAGTATAAATATACTAACAATGATTTTTGGTGTTTTTAGCTTGATTATCATACATTACTTAATGCAGCGATTACGGAGGTCGCTTTTAGAGTATTAGCTGCTTTTGTCTTTAAGCTTAACAGGATTAAAAGTTTAGCTGTTTCAGCGGTAGGTTTCATCGGGCATGGTATATTTATACCCAATCCACCTCAATATGCAGGGACGGCGTGACAGGAGCTTAATATCAAGCGTTATTTTGTAACAATGGCAGTCCTGTGGAACATCTGATTTAAAGAGCAACCTTTTTCTAGAGCGAAATGTTAAATTCGAATAGGGTGTATCTGCTTTTCAAATTGCTCGTTGATTTTAGTGATCTAGTTGAATCCGATAATCATTTACAGTTTACCTAGATAATTTATCGCAGGAGTTCGAGGGTGACACTAACAGTTTAGATCGCACCTTATTATAGAGCGCACCTTATTATAAAGTGGGTTTATAACTGTGAGTAAAACACTCGGTGGTAATTTCATTGTTGGCAAAGGGTGAGGTCAGTTACACCCCAAGTAACACAAATAGCTACTCGAAGATTTAGAACCCGCGAACGTATCTATATGCTGTATTGTACAATTTAGAGTGCTCTGCGGATTCGTTTAATACTTAAAAGCTTGAGCCGCGTATAATCAATGACGGTGGGAGTAGGGTGTTTTCAACCACTTCGCCACGAATTAACTTTAATAAATTACCAACTAACATTTTCCCCGCAAGCGTTGTATCTTGTTGTACCGTTGTTAGTGGTGGGTTTACATAACTTGCAACCGCTATATTATCAAAACCGACAACATGAACATCTTCAGGTACCTTTATACCAGCTTCCTTTAACGCTCTAATCGCACCTATGGCGATTAAGTCACTTGCGGCAAACAGAGAATTAAAGTGGATGTTGTTAGCGATTAGTGAGCGTGTGGCGTGATAACCTGACTCTTCGGTTGATATGGCGTTTGCCATTTTACGCTCGCTTAGTGATATACCATGGCGATTAAATTCATCTTTAAATCCTTGATAGCGAGCAAAGAATTCAGGGCTATGCTCTGATGCATCACCGATAAATGCACAGTCCTTTCGGCTTGCTTTGAGTAAATGGGTGGCTGCAAGTTCTCCTCCACCATAGTTATCACAGCTCACAGTCAGATCGGAACGGTTATCAACACTTGCTCCCCAACACACGAATTTAGTATTTTGCTCAATTAAGCTACTAAATTTTGCTTGGTAGTCAATGTAATCTCCATACCCTAATAATATGATGCCATCAGCACGATGGCTATCTTCATAGTCTGCCTGCCAATCAGCGCTGGTGGATTGAAACGACACAAGTAAGTCGTAACCTTCAGTTGCGCATGCGCGGGTAATACTGCCTAGCATGGCTAAAAAGAACGGATTGATTTGAGATCCATCGGCAGTTGGGTCTTCAAACAATAATAATGCGAGGGTACTACTTTGCTGAGTGCGTAAGTTGCTGGCGTTTTTATCTACTTTGTAATTGAGCTGTTTTGCAATGTCATGAACTCGGCGACGAGTCTCTTCGTTTACTAATGGACTATTGCGAAGTGCGCGAGACACTGTCGATTGTGAAACCCCCGCATAATGGGCAATATCAAACGATGTAGCTTTACCTTTCATACACACAACCTAATTGCTATAAGTAAATAAACTGCAAATAACTCGTGCCATTCTCGTTTATTTGTTGATTTTTTCAAGCTATTTATCAGTTATCTAAAATTTTTATTGATTCAAGCCTGACACCGGTGTCATAATGTTGGCGTTTTATCATTTTGTTGTCAAAACGTATTGGCTGCCCATTTATTGGGCAGCATTTTTTAATACAAGGATAAACACTTTGAGGTGATAGCTCAAAGTATATCTCATAGCAATGGCTAGGCCATTGAAATAACAACAATAAGCATGATTATCGTTAAGTCTATAAACTGCTTAGACAAAGGAAAAACACGATGGACTCCAAGCCTAGTTCAAAATTCGATCCTATCTTAGTGGCCGATATTGGTGGCACTAATGCTCGTTTTGCTCTAATAACAGCTTTTAACCTACAAAAAAAACAATTTGTTGTTGAGTATAATATTACCTTTGCGAGTGCGGACTTTGGCTCTTTAGAAGATGCATTAACGCATTACCTATCTCAAGTTAGCCATATTAAACCAATTCGCGCTTGTTTAGCTGTCGCAGGTCCAATCAAAACAGGCCAAGTACACTTAACTAATTTAGGTTGGCACTTTAGTGTTGAGCAAGTTAAAACAGCATTTGAATTTACACAACTTGAAGTGATCAACGACTTTGCCGCTTTTGCTTATGCAGCTCCTTATTTAGATCCTCAAAAAAATATTGCAGTTAAACCAGGGCAAGCAGATACTGATGCGAATATTGCAGTAATGGGGCCTGGTACGGGCTTTGGCGCAGCATGTTTAGTTCGCTCAGGGCAAGGTAGTGCAGTACTTAGTTGTGAAGCTGGGCATATTACGCTTGCATCAGTGAATGACTTAGATACTCAATTGATCATTGAGTTACGCAAGCAGTTAGCGCATGTATCGATAGAGACAGTGTTTTCAGGCCCTGGTATTAGTCATTTATATCAAGCAATGGCGGCTGTAAAAGGCGTGGATGCCAAAAACTTAACCGCAGCTCAAATTAGTGAACTTGCAACTACTGGAGAGTGTGCAGTGTGCGAGGCAACACTGGATCAGTTTTGCGATTGGGTTGGAAGTGTAGCAGGTGACTTGGCATTAACATTTGGCGCGCTTGGTGGTGTGTTTATCGGTGGTGGTATTTTGCCTCGTATGCAAGCCCGTTTATTAGCTAGTCGTTTTGTTGAGCGTTTTGCAGCTAAAGGCATCATGTCACAGTATGTGAGTCAAATACCGGTGACATTAGTCACTCAAGATAATATTCCACTTATTGGTGCCGCAGCCTGTTTGCACACTAATGGGCAATCATAATACATCGCAAATAGGGATGTTATTGGGAAGTCTGGATGAAGAAAGTTACAATAAATAGTGTTGCAAGTTATGCTGGTGTATCTAAAAAAACGGTATCTCGTGTTTTAAATAATGAGCCAAATGTAAGTGATGCAACCCGTGAAAAAGTTCTTAAAGTGTTTAAAGAGCTAGATTACACACCAAATCCAATTGCCCGTGGCTTGGCACAAAATCGCAGTTTTATAATTGGTTGTATTTACGATAACCCAAGTAAAAGCTATATCACGCGAGTACAAACCGGTGCATTAGCTGCATGTAAAGAGAACAACTATAATTTACTGATCCACCCATGTGATTTACGTGGTGATGCATTGATAAATAATATAGAGCAGTTACTGCAGTCATCGCGACTTGATGGTTTAGTGTTAACCCCGCCGTTTTCAGATTTTCAAGTGTTAGTTGATTTTCTTAAAAGTAAAAATATCCCGTATGCACGGGTAGCATCAGCGGTGCTTGATGATGATTCAATTTCTGTACGCAGCAACGATGAGCAAGGTGCGTTTGAGATCACTGAACATTTAATTAAACTCGGGCATAAGGCAATCGCGTTTATTAAAGGTCACCCAGATCACAGTGCGACAGAGCAACGTTTTAAAGGATACTTAAGGGCGCTTAGCACGCATGATATTACGTTTAATGAACGTTTGGTTGAAGAAGGTAACTTTAGTTATCACTCAGGCGTTGACAGTGCTCGTAGCATTTTAGATTCAACCCCAAGACCAACAGCTGTCTTTGCTTCTAATGATTACATGGCCGCAGCGGTACTCAAATTAGCAACGCAACGTCAATTAAAAGTGCCAGATGACATTTCGATTGCAGGGTTTGATAACGCCCCCATTGCGCGGCATATATGGCCAGGATTGACCACAATAGCGCAGCCTGTGGAAGAAATGACCAAGCAAGCAGTGACTAAATTAATTGAGCATATTGGTGAACCACAAGAGAATGCATACCAGATCACTCTAGAAGCACGTTTGATCACCCGAGAATCTACAGCACACGTTAAATAACCACTTTTCACAGTTGCCCGAGCATGAGTGACGCTTGATCGGGCGCTTTTTTATTTAGTTCACAAAAAGTACTTTATTGAAAGTGGCTAAATAGATCTTTTGTTAACACCCCCCTCATTGCTGCTCTGTAGTATACCCAAGCCGCCTCAAGATGCAGACTTCAGCGTTTCACAGGTGTTTAATATCAAGGCGTTACTTTGCAACAATGGTCATCCCTTTTAATAAGTAACAACGCTGAGAGTAAGCGCCTGTGAAACGCCCAACGGGTTGGTTTAAAAGCGATTTATACAGCGTTATTGATTTTAACAAGGGAACAACCATTATTTGCAATCAATGCCTTGCCTAAATCGCTTTTAACTCCAACTGAAACTGCATCTTGAGGTGGCTTGGATATGTATTTTTCACGGTCATTATTTGGTCATGTTAAATAATTAAACTAAATTTAAGGGATAAGGTTGACACCGGTGTCATAGTCATGCGTTAATACAGTGACACCGGTGTCAGGTTGATTGTGAGAGACAACCTGACAACGTTATACCTTTGAACGGGTAAATCAAAGATGCTCAGTGCAAGTACATTCGTGGAGTATGTCCTTGCCACTGAGCCTTTATCCTCTAACCATAGAGATGGGTCGAATTTTTTATGTTGCATCCTCGTATTCAAGAAGTCACCGAACGCGTTATTGAACGCAGTAAAGCTACTCGCCAAGCCTATATAGCACGTATAAACCATGCAAAAAAACAAACAAGAGTCCGTTCTGGTTTAGGTTGTGGCAATATAGCCCATGTAATTGCTGCATGTAGTAGCGATGATAAAGCGCGCTTAAAAGCTGATGAACAGCCAAATTTAGCAATTATCAATTCATACAATGATATGTTGTCTGCGCATGTTCCATATAAAGATTATCCAGATTTAATTAAAAGCATTGCAACAAAGTACGATGCAACGGCACAAGTTGCCGGTGGTGTACCTGCTATGTGTGATGGTGTAACTCAAGGTCGTGATGGCATGGAGTTATCGCTTTTTTCACGTGATGTAATAGCGATGTCTACCGCGATTTCATTATCTCACGATGTATTTGATGGCGTATTTTGCCTAGGTGTATGTGACAAAATTGTCCCCGGTTTATTGATTGGCGCTTTATCGTTTGGCCATTTACCAGTGTACTTTATGCCTGCAGGGCCGATGCAGTCAGGTATTCCAAATAAAGAAAAAGCACGAATTCGGCAAAAATTTGCACAAGGTCTAGTTAGCCGTGAAGAACTATTAGAAGCCGAAAGCGCGTCATACCACAGTGCGGGGACTTGTACGTTCTACGGTACTGCTAACAGTAATCAAATGTTAATGGAGATTATGGGCCTGCACCTTCCAGGTAGCTCATTTATCAACCCATACACTGAGCTGCGCGATGGTTTAACCGGTAATGCAGTAGAAACCATGCTCAAACAATTAATTCAAAGCAAAGATGCTAATTGTTTAGCAGATGTAGTGACTGAAAAGACCATTATTAATGGTCTAGTTGGCTTGCTTTCAACGGGCGGCTCTACCAATCACGCGATCCACTTAGTAGCTATTGCAAAAGCAGCGGGTGTTGAATTGACATGGAAAGACATGTCTGATTTATCTGAAGTTGTACCATTGTTAACGCGTATTTATCCAAACGGTTCTGCTGATGTAAATCATTTCCAAGCAGCGGGCGGCATGGGTTTCCTTATGAGAGAACTTGTTAGCGCAGGGTTTTTACACAATGATGTGAAAACGATTGTTGGTGAAGGACTTGAAGCGTATACGCAAGAGCCGCGTTTAGACACTGATCACAACTTAATCATGAGTAGTGCAACAGGTCCAAGTAAAGTGAAGTGGATACCGTGTCCAGAAAACTCACTAGATGAAGACGTATTGCGCCCAGTTAATAATCCTTTTAGCAAGCAAGGTGGCTTACAGCTACTTACTGGCAACTTAGGTAAAGCGGTGATTAAAGTATCTGCAGTAGCTGTAGAGCATCAAGTTGTAACCGCGCCGGCAAAAGTATTTGCATCACAAAGTGCCTTACAAGAAGCGTACTCACGCGGTGAGTTAAACCAAGATTTTATTGCTGTTCTAAAAGAGCAAGGCCCGAAAGCGAAAGGCATGCCAGAGCTGCACAAGTTAACGCCGGTAATGGCAACCTTGCAAGATGAAGGTTACAAAGTAGCGATTGTTACAGATGGCCGAATGTCAGGTGCTTCAGGTAAAGTTCCTGCTGCAATTCACTTGGCGCCAGAGGCTGTTGAAGGAGGCATTATTGCTAAGATTCACGAAGGCGATTTAATCACTCTCGATGCACCAGCGGGTATATTAAAAGTACATGTAAGCGATGAAGAATTAGAAAAACGAGAACTACAACTAAGTGAAGCAAGCTTAACATTTGGTACAGGTCGTGAATTGTTCACCGGATTTAGAAACATTGTAAGTAGCGCAGACTTAGGCGCTAGCGCCTTTGGAATAGAATAATAATTCGCCAGACTGGGTATGAGGATCAAACAATGAGTATAGAAAAAATATTAGCATCGGCACCCGTAGTGCCAGTAGTGGTAATCGAAAAATTAGAAGATGCGGCACCACTAGCTCGCGCACTTTATAACGGTGGCTTAAAAGCTCTTGAAATTACTTTACGTACGCCTATTGCTGCTGAAGCTGTAAAGCTTATGAAAGCCGAAGTACCAGAGGCTTATGTTGGTACAGGCACCGTGGTTGACAAAGCAAGCTTTGATGCATCAGTTGCCGCAGGCGCTGACTTTATGGTGAGCCCTGGTGTAAATGATGAGTTACTTGCACTTGCGAAAGAATCAGACATTCCATTTTTACCGGGCGCCGCAACGCCAAGTGAAGTAATGAAATTAGCAAGCCATGGTTTTAAGTTTTTAAAGTTCTTCCCAGCAGAAGCTGCGGGCGGTACTGCCATGCTCAAATCAATTGGCGGTCCATTGCCACACGTTACATTTTGTCCAACTGGCGGAATTAGCCTTACAACAGCACCTAAGTATTTAGCGCTAAGCAATGTAATTTGTGTGGGTGGTACGTGGATGCTAGATAAAAAACTAATTGAAAATAAAGACTGGCAAGCCATTGAAGCGCTTGCTCGCCAAGCAAGTGAAATTAAATAATTAAAGGGGAATTTTAAATGATTAATGTAGCAATTAATGGCTATGGCCGTATCGGTCGCAATGTTTTACGTGCACTGTATGAGTCTGCACAAAATAACGAAATTAAAATTGTCGCAATTAACGATTTGGCACCCGCTAATGTTAATGCACATTTAACGCAATATGATTCAGTGCATGGCCAATTCTCTCATAAAGTTACGCTTGCAGATAACACAATGCTGATTGGTGATGACGTTATCACTTTAACGCAAGAGCGTGACCCAGCTAACTTACCGTGGAAAGCACTAAACGTTGATATCGTTTTAGAATGCACGGGTTTTTTCACTAAGCGTGAAGATGCAGCAAAGCATATTACAGCCGGTGCGAAAAAAGTAATTGTTTCAGCGCCTGGTACTAACTTAGACGCAACGGTAGTTCACGGTGTAAATAGCGACGTAATTAACGCTGATAGCAACATCATTTCAAATGCATCGTGTACGACTAACTGTTTAGCGCCAATTGCAAAAGCAATTAACGATACAGTAGGTATCGAGCAAGGTAGCATGACGACAATTCATGCTTATACAAATGATCAAAACTTATCTGACGTGTACCACCCTGATTTATACCGTGCTCGTAGTGCAACACAATCTATGATCCCGACTAAAACAGGTGCAGCAGCAGCCGTTGGTTTAGTATTACCAGAACTTGCTGGTAAACTTGACGGTATGTCAGTACGTGTACCAACAATCAACGTATCAGTCGTTGATTTTACGTTTATTACTAAGCGCGATACAACAACTGAAGAAATCAACGAAATAATGAAAGCCGCTTCTGTTGGTTCAATGAAAGATATTTTACAATACAACGAGCTACCGCTTGTTTCTATCGATTTTAACCATAACCCAGCGTCGTCTATCTTTGATGCAACGCAAACTAAAGCTAATGGCAAATTAGTTAAAGTTATGGCTTGGTATGATAACGAATGGGGTTTCTCAAACCGCATGTTAGACCAAGTTAAAGCGCTAGGTCAGTACTTGTAATAAGTACTCTTTAATAGTTTAGCTTTATCCAACAAAGCCGCGAATATCGCGGCTTTTTTGTATCTGGCATTAGGGAAATAATATGGTATTCTTGCGTTAGTTATAAAAGGAATTACTGATGATCAATACTCTAAAAGCCCATCTTTTTCGTACTAATCACCTGCAAATTGGTGAAGGTAATATTAGTGGTTACATCGCGTGTTTTTTAGCGATGCTTTCATGCTTAGGTGTGCTGGCTTTTCATTTCCCTGAATATTTAACAACGCCAGAATTGCGACAAAACTACAGTGTAGAATTCTTACGGCAATTAATGTTTGGCGCACTTTTATTAGCTGGGAGTTTGGGGCTACTCAACTTTATCCGCAATAAAAATAAACGCTTAGGTGCAACTGCATGGTTATTTGTTATTTTGGCAATTGCATTTGGTGGCCCTAATGTAGAAGTCACTAATTTTTCTGATAACACGCCCTATATTGGACTCGATTGGTTTATTTTAGATCTACTTGGTTCTACTTTGATTTTCATTCTTATTGAAAAATTATTTCCGCATCGTAAAGAACAAAAAATATTACGTAGTGAATGGCGGGGCGACTTAAATCACTTTTTTGTAAATCACCTTATTATTGGTTTTGTATTATTGGTTACTAATCACTTTGTCCATTATGGCTTTGGCTGGGCTGTTTCGACTACATTACAAAATTATATCGATCAATTACCGTTTATATTGCAAGTGGTACTAATTATATTAGTTGCTGATCTAATGCAGTATTTTGTGCATCGTGCTTATCACGAAGTGCCTTTTTTATGGCGTTTTCATGGTATTCATCACAGTGCAAAAGAAATGGATTGGCTAGCCGGTTCTCGTCAGCATATATTAGAGATATTAGTAACGCGCAGTTTAGTACTGACGCCTATTTTTGTATTAGGCTTTTCACAACAGGTGATCAGTCTTTATGTGATTATAGTTGGCTTTCAGGCTGTATTTAATCATGCGAATGTACAGGTTAAATTTGGCTGGTTGAAATATTTAGTTGTTACCCCACAGTTTCATCATTGGCATCATGCTTCAGATAAAGCTGCGATTGACCGCAATTATGCTGCCCACTTTTCATTTTTAGATTATGTGTTTGGTACAGCTGTTAAGGGGCAAAATGAATGGCCAAAGGCTTATGGAGTAGTTGGCGATTATGTACCTAATGGCATGTTAAAGCAGCAGCTATTTCCATTTAAAAAACAAAAATAGTCGTACCCCTTTGATGCCCTTAAACCAACAAATAAATACCCAAGCCACCTCAAGATGCAGAATTCAGCGTTCCACAGGGGCTTAATATCAAGGCGTTACTTTGCAATAATGGTCGTTCCTTTTAAGAAGTAACAACGTAGAAAGTAAGCCCCTGTGAAACGCCCAACGGGTTGGTTTAAAAACGATTTATACTGCGTTATTGATTTTAACAAGGGAGCAACCATTATTTGCAATCAATGCCTTGTCTAAATCGCTTTTAACTCCAACTGAAACTCGCATTTTGAGGTGGCTTGGGTATAGTAAAGCTTAAAATTAGAAGTGGTTCATATAATTCAATAGCTAAAACCATATTAAAAAAGTGCGGGGATCACGCACTTTTTGTATTTAGTTTTATGTAGAGTGATTATTACAATTATTCAAAGTAACTAATGTGTTGGAAAAAACGTACGGTAATATCTTGGCGTTCTTTATTTATTGCTAAGGGTTCTATCATTGCTCGAATAACACTTTCGACATGATTCATAAAACGACCATGGCCAATACCTTGCTCATCATTTTCGCTTGCAACAATCACAAAATGCATGGTCTCAACTAACTTGTCTGATTGCCAGTAGTGGCTGTATTGTTCAATATCGTCACCTGTTGCAAAGCTGAGTTTTTGCAGTTCTGAGTTACCGTCATTAGTATCAATTTTACTGTTTCTAACGATTGGAGTGGTTCCATTGGCAATCATTGATGCAAGGTTTAAATTTTTAGCCGTACATTCTTTAATAAATGCATCATAAAACTGTTGATAAAATTCATTTAGCGTTGGCTTATTTAATAAGTGCTGAAATTGAGTTTTTATAGTGCGGGTAATGGGTATCGCAAATGTTGCGTAGGTCATTTCGTTATGTTTGCTTGGCAGCGAGCAGTGACGGCTTTGATAGCGCTGGTGCAAGCCTCGTAGTTTATAACCGTAGCTTTCTTTAGAACCTTTTGCTTTGGCAAATAAATCGTATGTTAAATGCTGGTGGTCGCGCACTTTGATTTGGGCTTCTCCTTCAAGCAATGTATTTTGCAGTGTATTTAATACTTTTTTTACTTTGGTGTGAAATATAGCTGCATTTGATCGCAGCTCATCACCGGTTGCTAAAAATAGAAACCTAATCTTTTTGCTCGGTATTTCGCTATTGTTAAAGCATTTATGGGCTTCGTGATAGCGGGGGTTGTAAAAAAATAAAATTTGTTTTTTTGTTTGTAAATAGTAAGCCTCTTCATGAAACCTGACGACGGGTAGTTTATCATTAGCAATCAAGTGTACATTGTGTAATTCATATTCATCACACAAGGCAAATAGTTGGCGGGTTAAACGTTCATAGCACTGTTCGGTATATGTAAAGCGCGCATAAAAATTATCACTTGGTTTAAATTCAGCAAGAATATATTGGTTAGCTCTTGCTGTCGTTGGAATATAGACGCGGTTTTGTGAAAGTGAAGCCATTAATTTTCCCTAATAAAGTATGCTTTAATTACGCTACAGTAGCGCAATTGAATGACTATTTTATTGCGCTGGAACAAAAAAAATCGTATTGAGGGATATAATTATGCACAGGGTGCCTTTAGAACCTTGTATTTCTTATTAACGCCACAATATGTAGTAAACACGCCTACTTATTGCTGTATGTTAAGGTTTGTTTTTGTAATAATGCAGTAGTTTTGTCACCACGCAATATTCAGAGGATTATACTCCTATGGCGGAAATAGAGAATCGCCCAAGTAATTTTATTAGAACCCGAATTAATGACGATTTAGCATCAGGAAAACACGCATCTACGCATACACGTTTTCCACCGGAGCCAAATGGTTTTTTACACATTGGTCATGCTAAGTCAATTTGTTTAAATTTTGGTATAGCGCAAGATTACAGCGGTAAATGTAACTTACGTTTTGATGATACTAATCCAGAAAAAGAAGACATTAACTACGTACATTCTATTCAAGAAGACGTAAAGTGGTTAGGGTTTACCTGGGATGGTGAAATTAATTACTCATCAAATTACTTTGACGCATTGTACGGGTATGCGGTTGAGTTGATTGAGAAAGGCTTAGCGTATGTTTGCTTTTTATCACCAGAGCAAGCACGCGAATATCGCGGGACGTTAAAGGAGGCAGGTAAAAATAGCCCAACACGCGATACATCACCACAAGAGAATCTTGCGTTATTTGAAAAAATGCGTGCAGGTGAATTTAAAGAAGGTGAGTGTGTACTGCGTGCCAAAATTGACATGGCCAGCTCGTTCATGGTTTTGCGTGATCCGATTATTTATCGTGTTCGTTTTGCACATCATCACCAAACAGCGGATAAGTGGTGTATTTATCCAATGTACGACTTTACGCATTGTATTTCTGATGCGTTAGAAGGTATTACACATTCGTTATGTACGCTTGAGTTCCAAGATAATCGTCGTTTGTATGACTGGGTTTTAGACAATATTAGCCTTGAATGTCATCCACAACAGATTGAATTCTCTCGATTAAACCTTGAATACACGATTATGTCTAAGCGTAAGCTTAATGACTTAGTCGTCAATGGCCATGTTGAAGGTTGGGATGACCCTCGTATGCCAACAATTGCAGGTCTTCGTCGACGTGGTTATACGGCGGGTTCAATCCGAGAGTTTTGTACGCGTATAGGTGTAACTAAACAAGAAAACATGGTTGAAATGGGCATGTTAGAGGCCTGTATCCGTGAAGATCTTAATGAAAATGCACCACGTGCAATGGCTGTACTTGATCCAATTAAAGTTGTTATTGAAAATTACGCATCGGATACGGTTGAAACATTATCTGTTGCAAACCATCCTAATAATGAAGAGATGGGACGTCGCGATGTGCCGTTCACACGTGAAATATATATTGAGCGTGAAGATTTCCGTGAAGAAGCGAACAACAAGTTTAAGCGCTTAGTGCTTAATAAAGAAGTCCGTTTACGCGGTGCATATGTGATTAAAGCAGAACGTGTTGAAAAAAATGAAAATGGTGAAGTTACAACTATTTTCTGTAGTTATGACCCTGAAACACTTGGTAAAAACCCAAGTGATGGCCGTAAGGTTAAAGGTGTTATTCATTGGGTATCAGCAAGTGAAGCATTAACGGCTGAAGTACGTTTGTATGATCGTTTATTTAATGTACCAAACCCTGCAGCGGCAGAGGATTTTGCTACAACATTAAATCCTGATTCACTTATTGTATTGCCTAATGCAAAATTAGAACCATCGCTTGCAAATGCAGAACCTGCACAAGGGTTCCAGTTTGAGCGAACAGGTTATTTTAGTCGAGATACAAAATCAAAGAGCATCGTTTTTAACCAAACCGTTGGCCTTCGTGATTCGTGGACTAAAACAGAGCAGAAGTAATTCTGCTCGCGATTTAGCATCAGAAATAAAAAAACCTGCCAATGAGCAGGTTTTTTTATTTAACCGATAAAATTATTGGTTATCAGAGAACGCTTTACAGGCTGCAGTGTCTGTACACTCACCGTAAAGGTAAAGAGAATGGTTAGTAAGCTTGATACCATTTTCTTCTGATATTTCAAGCTGACGACGTTCAATCATCTCATCTTCAAACTCAATTACTTTACCGCATTTTAAACAAACAAGGTGGTCGTGGTGTGTGCTACCCGAAAGTTCAAATACTGACTTTCCGCCTTCAAAATGGTGGCGTGAAACAATACCAGCGTCATCAAATTGGTTAAGTACGCGGTATACAGTCGCTAAACCAATTTCTTCACCTAAGTCCAAAAGAATTTTGTAAACATCTTCAGCGCTGATGTGTTGGTTATCTGGAGATTGTAAAATCTCTAAAATTTTAATACGCGGTAAAGTAACTTTTAAACCGGCTTTTTTTAATTCCAAGTTGTGATCAGTCATTAAATCTGTCTCAATTTTATTTGGTTATACTAGACATCTTATAAAGATGTGCACGACACATTAGCAATAAATAGGATAACGCGCTATGCGATGAAGTGCAAAGAACAATTCAAAGAAACGTTCCTAAAAGCTTAAACGCTAACCAAAATATAGAACTTTAATAGGTCAGCGTCTAGTGGTTGCTATTAGTCAGCAAGTTCGCTTAAACACATCTCTTCAAAAATTTGTGCAGACCACGCTTTAACGCGTTGTTCTGTTAGTTCAGGTTGACGATCTTCATCAATACCTAAGCCAACAAAGTGCTTGTCGTCAGCCATGCCTTTAGATGCTTCAAAGTCGTAGCCCTCAGTTGGCCAATGCCCAACAACAATTGCGCCACGCTCAGACACAATATCATTGATCATACCCATGGCATCGAGGAAGTATTCTGCATAATCTTCTTGGTCTCCACAACCAAAAATAGCAACTAGCTTGCCATCAAAATCAACTTCTTCTAGCTCAGGAAAAAAATCATCCCAGTCACATTGCGCTTCACCGTAATACCAAGTCGGGATGCCAAATAAGATTAAGTCAAATTCTGCGATCTCTTCTTTTGAGCTTTTAGCAATGTCGTGCACAGCAACTAATTTTTTACCCAATTCTTTTTGGATCATTTTAGCTACGTGTTCTGTGTTACCTGTATCACTTCCGAAAAAAATACCTACACTTGCCATGGATTTAAAACCTTTTATCTATCAATAGCCAATCTTTCTTGTAAAATTGTTTCAATCAGCGCACTACGGCTAATATTTTGTGCATCGGCCATATCACTTAATGCTTGATACAGCTGTGACGAAACTTTAAATTCTACACGCTTTAAACCGCGTGCTTTGTCTCTTTTTATTTGATTACGTTTATTAACCTTTAACTGCATTTCCCTTGGAAGGGGATTCGTTTTAGGCCTACCTGGACGTTTCTCGTATTCAAATAAATCGAGCGTTGTTCTATCAGTCTCTGACTTTGCCATGCTTAACCAACACCCGCACCTTGCCAAAAAACTTGAATAAGTCCTTTTGCAATAAACCCTGAACAACCTAAAAAGAGTACAAGCCACACTACATAACGACCAAACTTAGGTACATTACCTTTTTTTAGTACATCTTGAATAGCCATACCGATAAAAAAGAACACACCGGCTAAGCCAAAATACAACCCTAGGGTATCAAATTCGTTAATTAACTGACTGACCATCAACGTATAACCTTTAAATTAAACGGCGCGTACTATAGCATAAAAAAAACCAATAATTTAGTAGCTGCAGCCAAAATTACGTGATTAAATTTTAACTTAATTAACCATTAAAAAATCAGTAATTGATTTATTAACCGCATGTGGTTTTTGTGCATGCAACCAATGCCCCGCGCCATGAATGATTTTTGCTTTAGCATTTTTAAATCGTGCTGTTATGGCAGCTCGGTATTGCGGCAATATATAGTCAGAGTCATTACCTTTAATAAATAAAGTATCGCATAAACAAGAATCATTATCTTCTAAATCTGTTAGAATATTACTATATTTTTGACTCAATGTTGGTAAATTAAAGCGCCACAGGTATTGACCCGATTCATTTTTAGCTAAACTTTTCAGTAAAAATTGCCTAACACCCAGCTCAGGGATAAACGCTTGCATGATTTGGTCGGCGTGTTTTCTGTCGGTGATTTGATGTGTTGCTACAGTGTTTAACGCAGTGAAAATATCATCATGGCGGCTTTGGTAAGCCACGGGGGCAATATCAAGCACAACGAGTTTATTGACCACGCAGGGGGTACTTAATGCTATTTGCATTGCTACTTTACCGCCCATAGAGTGGCCAACGAGGTGAGTTGTATTAATATTTAAATGGGTCATCAATCGTAAAACATCGTTTGCCATGCTAGGGTAATCCATGACTTCACTATGGGGTGATCGTCCGTGATTGCGCAAGTCAATATTCGTTACTGTGAAGTTATCACTTAGTGCATTGGCTATCACATTTAAGTTTTCGAGCGAACCAAATAGCCCATGAATCAAAACGACATCAGGCCCGTGTCCAGATTGTTTATAATTTAATAGCATGACATTCTCCAATAAAAGAGCGCGTAGTTTGCCTAGTGAAATAACAAATTGCAAAACATAGAGAATTAAATCAGGTTTGGGTATAATGCATTGGAATGAAAAAATGTGACCCGTAACGACAGGAAGAACATGAAAAAAATTGACATAGACGACGAGTTATATCAATACATTGCGAGCAATACGCAGAGCATTGGTGAAAGCGCATCCACTATTTTACGTCGTTTATTAAACCTCAACGGTGAAACAGTCTCAACGGCGAATAGTGAGCCGGAACTATCAGTTGCTCCCACAAAACAATCAACTAACAACGAATCACAAGCAGATAAAAGTGATCTACAAGCGCTTAAAAAAACACAAAGCAGTGCGACTGTCACACAAATGACTCAGCAAAACGCTAATGTTTTTAATATTCTAAATAAAGAAGAGTTAGCGATGCAAAAAGGTGTTGTTGGACGTTTTCTATTTATTTTGTCTGCTTTGCATCGAACGCATAAGGCTAATTTTTCAGCCGTTCTGGATGTACAAGGGCGTGATCGCGTTTATTTTGCAACCAGTAAAGAAGCGCTCGTTAACAGTGGAAGTAGTATGAATCCAAAAAATATCACTGACAGTGAATATTGGGTAATGACTAATTCAAATACAACACGTAAAAAAATGATGTTACACGAAGTGGCACTTGGCTTAGGTTACAGTGCTGAACAAGCCGAAAAAATTCGAGACTACCTATAAAAGGACATGTAATGGCGATTCATTCCGGTGCCGGGAAACCTGCAACACAATCTGATTTAGTGAACGTACCAAAATTAGTATCAGCTTATTATTTAAATGAGCCTGATTTAGAACAAAACCCTGAGCATTGTGTTGCTTTTGGTACATCTGGACACCGTGGCTGTTCATATGATGTGAAGTTTAATGAATCTCATATTCTCGCCATTACACAAGCGATTTGTGATTATCGCAAACAGAACAATATTTTTGGTCCACTTTTCTTAGGTAAAGATACACACGCTTTAAGTGAAGCAGCTTATAACTCAGCTATTGAAGTATTAGTTGCTAATGAAGTGCAAGTTATTACACAAGAGAATGACGATTTTACACCAACGCCAGTTATCAGCCATGCAGTTGTGTGTCATAACAAATTACACCCTAATGAATTAGCAGATGGGATTGTTGTTACGCCTTCGCATAACCCACCAGAAGATGGCGGCTTTAAATACAACCCACCCAATGGCGGTCCTGCGGATACCGATGTAACCAAATGGATTGAAGACAGAGCTAATCAACTTTTATTAGAAGATTTAGTTGAAGTAGAGCTTTTTCCGTTTGCTAAGGCTGCACGTTCTGGTTTTATTAAATATCAAGATTTAATGACGGCTTATATCGATGATTTAATCAATGTGGTTGATGTAGAAGCGATATCAAAAGCGAAAATTAAAATAGGTATTGATCCACTTGGCGGTTCGGGTATTAATTTTTGGCCCGTGATTGCTGAGAAATTCAATTTAGACCTAACGGTTGTAAATGACAACGTTGATCCACGTTTTGCGTTTATGCCACTTGATAAAGATGGCAAAATTCGTATGGATTGTTCATCGCCTTACGCAATGGCAAACCTAATCGCACTCAAAGATGACTTTGATCTTAGCATTGGTAATGACCCTGATTATGACCGTCACGGTATTGTAACCCCTGATGGTTTAATGAACCCGAATCACTTTTTAGCTGTAGCGATCGACTATTTATTAAATCATCGTAAGTGGTCTAAAGAAGTTCAAATTGGTAAAACACTTGTATCAAGCGCTATGATTGACCGTGTCGTTGCTCGTAATAACCGTCAGGTGCAAGAAGTACCCGTTGGTTTTAAATGGTTTGTAGAAGGCCTAAGTACTGGTACTTTAGCATTCGGTGGTGAAGAAAGTGCAGGGGCGTCGTTCCTACGTTTTGATGGTTCAGTATGGAATACCGATAAAGACGGTTTTATTATGGGCTTATTAGCGGCTGAAATTTTAGCTGTGACAGGCAAAACACCCTCTACACGTTACAAAGAACTTGAGCAAGAGTTTGGGGCTCCTTTGTATAAACGTATTGATGCACCTGCAAGTACAGCGCAAAAAGATCGACTTAAAGCGCTCAGTGCAAAAGACGTCACCGCAGATACACTTGCAGGTGAGCCTATTTTACAAAAACTAACCCATGCCCCAGGTAACAATGCCGCAATTGGTGGTTTAAAAGTGGTGACAGAAAATGGTTGGTTTGCTGCTCGACCGTCAGGCACGGAAGATATTTATAAAATCTACCTTGAATCATTCAAGGGTGAAGAGCATTTAGCATTACTTGAAAAGGAAGCTAAAAAGTTGGTTGATTCAGTGATTAGCTAACTGATATACGTAAACCGTCTCAAGATGCAGAGCTTGGCGTTTTCACAGGCGTTTATTATCAATACGTTACTTTGCAATAATGGCTGTCCCTTTTAATAAGTAACAACAATGAAAGGAACGTCTGCGAAACGTCCAACTGAACCTCATATATTGAGGTGGCTTGGGTATAATACATTATTAAAACGGCTGATTTAATCAGCCGTTTTTGTTTCTCATTCACACAATAAAATAAAGGCTTTAGAAGTATGTCAGCCAATTTAAGTTACTTAAATGAATTAAAACAAAATGGTGATTTTTTAACGCTCAGTCGTAACAATGAATGGCACTTAGATGCCAGTGCTTTTACGTTGGATAACGGTACAGCAGTAACGGTGCATGATACGGGGGTTATAGAGTTCCAACCAAAAGGCATCACTACGAAAGATGTGGTACTTTCGAGTGCAATCCATGGCAACGAAACCGCGCCAATTGAAATCTGCGATGAATTAATTAAGCGGATCATTAGCGGCGATTTGCAATTAGCACAACGCGCTTTGTTTATTTTTGGTAACCCGCAATCAATCAATATTGGCAAACGCTTTATAGATGAAAACCTTAACCGTTTATTTAATGGTCACCATACAGTTGAAGGTGTACCAATGAATAATGAGCGCGTCAGAGCTGCGAAACTTGAACAATACGTCAGTGATTTTTATTATCGTGGCTCGCAAGTAAGTCAGCGATGCCATTATGACTTACACACGGCAATACGTGGCTCAAAAAACGATAAGTTTGCAGTCTATCCTTTTTTACATGGCAAACCATGGAAGAAAGCGCAATTACAATTTTTGCTTAGCTGCGGTGTAAATACAGTCCTTATGATGAAATCAGCCGCGACGACCTTTAGCTATTATTCATCTTTTGTACATGGCGCGGATTCGTTTACAGTTGAACTTGGGCAGGTCAAGCCTTTTGGCGAAAATGATATGAGTCGCTTTGAAAAAACAAAGCAAACACTCACTGCATTAATTAGCCAAAAAGAAGTGATTTATAAAGAATTTGATGCAAGTGATTTTGAACTGTTTTCAGTTCATCGTTCAATTAATCGGACCGAACACGTATTTTCGTTTCCATTTTCCGATGACGCCGAGAATTTTACTGGTTTTGCTAAAGGTGAATTACTCGCAACCGATGGTCAGACCTGTTATTACGCTGAAGTCGATGGTGAGGCAATTATATTTCCAAATGCTGATGTAGCCCTTGGTCAGCGTGCATTGTTAACCGTAATACCATTAAAAAACACAGATAATATTATTTAATAAATAGTATTAACCAACCAAAATAAAGAGTTAACTATATGATTTTAAATGTTTAATTTGAATGTATAGTTAACTTTCCAGCCCAACTCTCGCCAATTAACTTTGTTTCGTCTATGATTAGTTGAATAACGCTTTACGTTAACGTAAGGTGTCGGCAGCTTTAATTTAAATACAGTGCAGTTTCTGCAAAGTTTATCCTGTAGGTCACATCCAATAATAACAAGTGACTTGCACTGTTTTCGACAACAAAAGAAGGTAGGTTATGAGTAATCCAAATAACGTATCGGTGAATATTAGTCATGATCTTGCATTTATTGATGGTCATGCGCTGAATATTCCGACCGTAAGCATCTTAAATGAGGACGGCGATATTCACACAGGGGCTACCGCACCTGATATTGATGAAAGTACGGCGCTGCGATTATATGAAACGATGCGTTTTATTCGTGCATTAGATGAACGAATGCAAGCAGCTCAACGTCAAGGCCGCGTTAGTTTTTATATGCAATGTTTAGGTGAAGAAGCAGCCGTCACTGCATCGGCGGCGGCACTGGACCAAGACGATATGATCATGGCGCAATACCGTGAACAAGCGGCATTGCATTATCGTGGTTTTACACTTGACCAGTTTATGAATCAAATGTTTTCAAATGAATTGGATTTAGGTAAAGGACGTCAAATGCCTATCCATTATGGTTCAAACGCCCTCAATTATATGACTATCTCATCACCGTTGGGTACCCAAATACCGCAAGCAACGGGTTATGCATACGGACAAAAAATCAAACATATCGATGCAAAAACGGGTGAGTTAAATAGCACAATTGATAATGTCACTATCTGCTATTTTGGTGAAGGTGCTGCATCCGAAGGTGATTTTCATGCCGGCTTAAATATGGCTGCAGTACATAAATCTCCTGTGATATTTTTTGCTCGAAATAACGGCTATGCGATTTCGACGCCTGCGGATGAACAATTTAAAGGTGATGGTATTGCATCTCGCGGTGTAGGTTACGGTATTAAGACCATTCGTGTTGATGGCGCTGATGCTTTAGCTGTTTATGCGGCAACCAAAAAAGCACGCGAAATTGCCACTAAAACAGGTGAGCCTGTATTGATAGAATCAATTGCTTATCGCTTAGGTGCGCACTCTACATCAGATGATCCTAGTGGTTATCGCTCTAAAGATGAAGAAGCAAACTTTCAATCTTGCCCAATTGAGCGCTTTCGTAAATGGCTCATTAAGAAAAATTGGCTTAATGATGAGGAAGACACCAAAGCCAAAGAGCAAATACGAGAAGATATTCTTGCGGCATTAAAGCGTGCAGAAGTGGTTGCTAAACCCGCTTTAGAAGAGCTTGTCTCAGATGTATATGATACGCCAATTCCTTCGTTACAACGCCAGTATGAACAATTGAAAGCGCATATTAAGCAACACCCAGATGCCTACCCAGTCACTGCAGGGAGAATTAAATAATGCCTAAAATGAATATGTTACATGCAATTAATTCAGCCCTTGATATTACAATGGCCGAACATCCTCAAGCATGTATTTTTGGTGAAGATGTAGGGTATTTTGGCGGTGTGTTTCGTGCGACCTCGGGATTACAAGAAAAATATGGTTCACACCGAGTCTTCAACACACCACTAACAGAGCAGGGGATCATGGGGTTTGCCAATGGTCTCGCTGCATTTGGTGCACCAGCACTGGCCGAAATTCAGTTTGCAGATTATATCTTTCCTGCGTTTGACCAAATTGTAAATGAATCCGCAAAGTTTCGTTATCGCAGTGGTAATGAATTCGACGTTGGTAACTTAACGATTCGTACTCCTTACGGCGGTGGTATTGCGGGAGGGTTATATCATTCACAATCACCAGAGGCGTATTTTGCACACACGCCAGGCCTTAAAATAGTGGTTCCTCGTAACCCTTATCAAGCCAAAGGGTTGCTACGAGCATCGATTAAAGATGATAACCCGGTTATTTTCTTTGAGCCTAAGCGTTTATATCGGGCGTCAACGGGTGAGGTGCCAGAAGAAGATTACAGCATTGAACTGGGTAAAGCAGAAGTAGTCACGCAAGGTACTGATGTAACACTGCTTGCTTGGGGTGCACAGATGGAAATCATCGAAGATGCAGCTAAACGAGCAAGTGAACAAGGGATCAGCTGTGAGGTGATTGATTTACGTAGTATTTTGCCGTGGGATATGAAAACGATTGCTGAGTCTGTAACTAAAACAGGCCGCTTAGTGGTCAGCCATGAAGCGCCAATCACGAATGGCTTTGGTGCTGAAATAGCGGCAACAATTCAGCAAGAATGTTTCTTACATTTAGAATCACCCATCTTACGTGTGTGCGGCTTAGATACACCGTATCCATTAGCGCTTGAAAAAGAGTATGTGCCGGATGCGTTGAAAGTACTTGCTGCAATCAAGCAATCGGTCGAATTTTAGGAGTTATCATGGCAAAAGATTTTATTTTACCGGATATCGGTGAAGGCATAGTTGAATGTGAAGTGGTTGAATGGCTTGTTGCTGAAGGTGACACTGTGGCTGAAGATCAACCAATCTGTGATGTGATGACTGATAAAGCATTAGTTCAAATTCCAGCGGTTCATGATGGTGTGATCAGCAAACTATATTACGCCAAAGGCGATATTGCACTTGTGCATGCGCCACTTTTTGCGATGGATGTGGCGGGTGATATTCCTTTACCGGTGGTTGAATCAGCCGTTAATGTTGAAGCCGACACACCTGCCGTTACAAGCGATGAACAACTTGAAGACTTTATTCTACCCGATATTGGTGAAGGTATTGTTGAATGTGAAATTGTTGAATGGCTGGTAAGTGAAGGCGATCAGATAGAAGAAGATCAGGCTGTGTGTGATGTAATGACAGATAAAGCATTAGTCCAAATTCCGGCTAAATACACAGGTACCGTTGTTAAATTATTTTATGCCAAAGGTGATGTGGCACAAGTGCACAGCCCGTTATTTCAAATGTCGATTGCAGGTACGCAAGCAAACGTTGTTGATATAAATGACGCTTTAGTAAAAGCACAAACAAAAGCCGTTGAACAAAAGCCGATTGAATCAGAAAATAAAGCAGTTTCTGCACCAGTAATTAATAAAAAAGCGGTGGCTTCTCCTGCAGTGCGTCGTAAAGCTCGTGAACTTGATGTTGACTTAACAACAGTGCCAGGCAGCGGTAAAAATGGCCGTATTTATAAAGAAGATATAGCGCAATTTATCAAAAGTGAAGTACCAAATAGTATTGATACGTCACCGTTACAACCCGCAGCTGATATAAGTACGAATAAAAACCCCGTCAATGGCACTGGTGGTTCTCGCGTTGAACCAATTAAAGGCATTAAAGCGGCAATGGCGAAGCAGATGGTTGCCTCTGTTACAACTATCCCGCACTTTACTTTTTGCGATGAAATTGACTTAACAAATTTAATCGCACTGCGCAGCGATCTCAAAGAGCAGTATAAGCAGCAAGGCGTTAAGCTGACTATGATGCCGTTTTTCATTAAAGCTTTATCATTGGCAATGAAAGAGTTTTCGGTTTTAAACTCTAAAGTAAATGATGATTGCACTGAACTCACCTATTTTGACGATCACAATATTGGTATGGCTGTGGACTCAAAAATTGGTTTACTGGTACCAAATATTAAACAATGCCAAAGTAAAAGTATTGTTGAGGTTGCTAATGAGGTGTCTCGCTTAACAGATTCAGCCCGAGAAGGGCGTGTTAGTCCGGATGATCTCAAAGGTGGCACGATTAGCATTTCTAATATTGGTGCGCTTGGGGGCACAATTGCTACACCGATTATTAATAAACCAGAAGTCGCCATTGTTGCATTAGGTAAATTACAGCACTTACCACGTTTTGATGGACAAGGGCAGGTGATATCCGCAGCAATCATGCAAGTAAGCTGGTCTGGCGATCATAGAGTAATTGATGGCGGGACAATCGCACGATTTAATAACCTATGGAAATCATATTTAGAAAGCCCAGCTAAAATGATGATGGCAATGAGTTAAGTTTAAACGTTACCTATTTTAAAACCAGCTTAATGCTGGTTTTTTGTTTTAATGTTGTTGCTTTTTATTTATTATATAGCTGTCTCTAAAAAGCGACACCCGTAAGGGAATTTAAAAATACACTAAGGAATTATTATGGAATACTTTATGGAAGCGATGCGTCGTTACGCTGATTTTGACGGCCGAATTCGTCGCAAGGCATATTGGATGTTTGCACTTTTTTATCTTATATTTTATATCGTGTGTGCAGTTATCGACGGTGTACTAGGTACTATGTGGATTACCACAATCTTCAGTTTAGCAATGATTGTACCTTGTATTAGTGCAGGGGCAAGGCGCCTGCACGATACGAACCGCTCAGGTTGGTGGCAACTAATCTCGTTTATACCACTTATAGGCGCGATTGTGTTAATCGTATTTTGCGTACAAGATTCGCAAGATGGCGAGAATGATTTCGGTGCTAACCCAAAAGAAGCTGATCTGCAAAGCGCTTAAAAGTACTTAAAAATAATTAAGTTAAATCTCAAGCTCAGCTATCGCTGAGCTTTTTTATAGTCACAATTAAACCCCATAAAAATATAGACCATACCCAACAAACATCGCTGGTATTGCTGAATAAGCTGTTGCAACTAATGCCGCACGCGGTGCCATCGCTATTGCAGGGAATAGGGCATCACCGTCATTAGAGATTGCATTAGCCGCTAACGCACTAAAAGGAATAATACCTTGTATATAAAGTGTCGTTACCACGATTTGTGGCCCACAGCCTGGTAAAAAGCCAATTGCTACAGCTATTAAAGGAGCTAAGTAAGCATAGTGGGTAAACCATGCTTTAAGATCAACCCCTGCAAAGGTCACTAAAAGTTCAAATAGCATAAATGATGCGACAACCCAAGCTGTTACAAAGTGGGTATCTTGAAGCACTTTATATAATTTAGACGGCGGGTTGATTGTTTCCTCCTCAGACGTGATCTCTTGATAGCTTTGCCCTTTTGAAGATAATGCCCAAGTAGTAACAGCAAGTAGCGCCATTACAGCACCAAATACAGTGATTGAATCTGCAAGGGTGTTATTAATAGCGTTAAAGTCTGTATTTAACGCTATTAATACAGCAATGATCACGCTGGGTATAAGAATTATTTGCCATACCGACTTACTGAAAATAATTGCTCTACTAGGACTGTTTAAGCAGTCATCGCAAAAGTCATTTTTTTCTGGACGAAGATAATCTTTGTCATGAAAAGCATTCACTAAAGACCCACTAATAACGCCAACGCTAAGGCCGATAGCCATAATAAGTAGACCTTCGATGGGTTTTGTTGCTAAGAGTAAAAACGCAGCGTCACCCATGGTTGCGGTGAGCACTGCCACAACAGAGCCAAAGCTGGCTTGCCCTTTAGTGAATTGCGTTACAACAATAATGGCCCCACCGCAGCCGGGTAAGGCTCCTAAAAATGATGCAAAGCTTACCTCGAGTAAAGGAGATTTTTGGCTCAAATAGCCCAACTCTAACTGTGGAAGCCGATCAATGGCGTAATAGTAAATAAATAATGTGGCGGCAACAAATACACTAACCTGAAAAAAAGCATCGCTCATTGAGGCTAATGTAATATCTCTAATAGGGGGATAAGCTAAGCAACATAATAATAAAAACGGCAATAATAAACGTTTGTTATTAACAAAAAGTGTCGCGGGCAGAGCGATTTTTGGTAGTGTGTGAGAGAACATAAGTGCAACCTAAAAACTGTATAGGTTGCACTTTAGATTTAAATCAAATGAAAATCAATATCATTTACATTATTTTCTTTGAAATTCTGAATTTTCATTCCATGTTGGCCATTCGCTTTGCTGTGAAATATCAAAACCTACTTGATAAAATAACTGTAAGTCTTGCACTGCGCCAGATAAATTCCACTCATCACGGTATCTGTCGCAAGGTTGATGGTAGCAACCTCTTAGTACTAAGCTCATACGCTTGCGATAATTAGCCGTTTCTTCATCAAATGCTTCGCTTCCGCCACCGGCATACATTGCAGGTACACCCATATTAGCAAAAGCAAAATGATCAGAGCGATAGTAACCACCTGATGACGGTTTAGGATCACCAGATACGGTTCTATTTTGTGCTTTAGCCGCTGTAGCAAGCAACGTGTCCATTTGCGACTTACCAATACCAACCACGCTGATATCTTTTACTTTACCAAGTAAATTTAGGCTATCCATGTTGATATTTGCAACTGTTTTATCTGCAGGGATAACTGGGTTTGCTGCATAGTATTTTGAACCAAGTAAACCTTGCTCTTCAGCTGTAACTGCTAAAAAGGTCATAGAGCGCTTAGGGTTAACAGGTAAAGTTGCAAATGCTTCTGCTACTTCAATCATACCACCAGTACCCGTGGCATTATCGTGAGCACCGTTATATATTTGATCGCCTTTACGGTTTTTATCAGTCCCTAAGTGATCCCAATGCGCTGAATAAATAATATGTTCATCCGCCAGTTCACTGCCAGGTAACGTCGCAATAAAGTTATACGAAATAGATTTTTTAATCGTGTTTTTAATCGCAACCGAAGCGGTTAAATCACCCATATCTACGTTGTAAGCACCTTTAGCTGCATTGCTTTTGACAGTGTTAAAGTCTAGACCCGCTTTATTAAATAGCTCTTTAGCAACATCTGTTGTCACCCAGCCTTCTACAGCAACTCTGTCCATATTGTTGTTTTCTTTTTGAAAACCAAACTGCTCGCCACTCCAAGAGTTTTCAACAACAGACCACGGGTATGAAGCTGGCGCTGTTTCATGGATAATGATTGCACCAGCAGCCCCTTGGCGACTCGCTTCTTCGTATTTGTAAGTCCAACGGCCATAGTAGGTCATTGCATCGCCAGTAAAAAGAGCAGGATCTTTAGTCGCAAAGCCCGGATCGTTTACTAGCATAACCACGGTCTTGCCTTTAACATCAATGCCCGCGTAATCATTCCAGTTGTATTCAGGCGCATTTACACCATAACCTACAAACACAAGTTCGGAATCTTTAATAGCTTGGCTTTGACTAATGCGGCTGCTGCCCATTACCATGTCTTTTTTATATTGATAGTCTTTACCGCCAATACTTAAAACCATGTTTGAGTCAGCTTCAAGAGAGACTAAAGGCACTTCCTGTAAAAAGCTATTACCGTTACCCGGCTTATAACCCAACTTTGTAAATTGTTCAGTGAGGTATGCAAGCGTTAGCTCTTCACCTTTTGATGATGGAGCGCGTCCACCAAACTCATCAGATGCTAATACTTTAATATGCTCGGCTAATTGCACATCATTAATCGAGTTATAGCCTTTAGTAACATCATCAGAGGTAAGACTTGTTGTTGCACATCCTGCAAGTACAGCAGTTGCTAGAAGTGTAAGAGAAAAATAACGTTTCATAGTCGCTCTTTTTTTGTTTTAAGTGAGTCTAGTATAAGAACTTCTGTTAAAGAGAACCAGTTTTTGCGGTAAACTCACCTCATAATAACTGTAAAGCTAAAGGTACTCATGAAACGATTTACCCCTTATGAACAATGGCATAGTGCAAGTCTTGAAAGTGGAGCATTTAATCATCTAAATACATTATTTGCTGTAAGTAATTTACCTGACTGGCCTCAATGTACGTGGTTTACATCGTTTCTTGATGCTAAAAATGCCAATCAACAAGCAATTACCTTTGTTGATGATGCATGTTTTAGTGAAGAAGAACGTTATTACGAACAAATAATCTTCGATACAGGGCAAGTACCTACACGACAACAAAACTGGCATGATTTATTTGGCGGACTAATATGGTGCTTATTTCCTAAAACTAAGTCACTGATCAACCAGCGTCATATTGAAGAAATAACTCAACACGGTACAAAGCAGCGAACTAAGCATCGCAACGCGTTAACTCTATTTGATGAGTGTGGCGTTGTACTCGCTGTAAGTGATGATTCGTGGCCTAAATTACTCAAAAATCATCAATGGACTACGGCATTTTTTGAGCGACGCGAGCTATGGGGAAAAACAATTTTCCCCTATATTTTTGGGCACGCTAATTATGAAATGCTCACAAAACCCTATATTGGCTTAACGGGTAAAGCGTTATTTGTAAAAGTACCAGCTGACATATTTTGTAAAGATTTAGCACAGCAGTATCAGTTTATAGATCAAATGCTTTATGAGATGATTAGTGTTGACAACTGTTTAAGGGACAACAGCCTGCTATCGCCATTGCCTCTGTTAGGGGTGCCTGGTTGGTATGATAATAATAACTTAGAATTTTATAGTAATACGGATTACTTTAGACCTAAACGAAGGACACGAATATGATAGAAGTAACTGGGCTTAAAAAGAAATTTAAGCTGACGAAAGATCATAAAAAAAATAAATTAGAAAAAGTAGATCCGCGTGAAGATAAAGATTATTTTCATTCAGTTCGTGATGTCAGTTTTCAGTGCGCTAAAGGTGAAGTGCTTGGTTTACTGGGCCCCAATGGTGCGGGAAAAACAACTACATTACGCATGATTTCAACAGCATTAAAACCAGATGAAGGCACCATTTATATCGCTGGCGAAAATATTGTTAAAAAGCCTTTATTTGGGCGTAAATCGATTGGGTTCTTATCGGGTAGTACAGGTTTATATGGACGCTTAACGGTAAAAGAGAATATAGAATACTTTGCAAAACTACATGGTATGAATAAAGTCGCGATTAAAACACGCTGCGATGAATTATTCGACCTCCTTGATATGCATAGCTTTATTGATAAACGCGCAGAAAACCTATCAACAGGTATGAAACAAAAAGCAAATATTGCCCGTGCTGTCGTTCATCAGCCAGCGGTTGTGGTGCTCGATGAGCCGACAACGGGGTTAGATATTATGACCACACAAACAGTGATCGAATTTATCAAAGGGCTCAAAGCACAAGGCACACCGGTTATATTCTCAACCCATCATTTAGATGAAGTTGCGTTACTGTGCGATCGAGTTGCAGTGATCAACGAAGGGATCAGCTGCTTTGATGGCACTGTTGAAGAATTTAAACAGGCAGGTAACAGTGAAGAGCTAAACCAAGCGTTTATGAACATATTAACGGAGAAGCATAATGTTTGAAGTATATAAAAAGGAATTGAAAGAGCTCCTTCGCGACAAAAAAACCCTTATGTTTGTTGTGGCACTGCCAGTACTTATTTTCCCAATAATTTTTGCAGTTATGGCTTTTATTAGTTCGCAAGCCGCACTTGAAGCGGACCAAAAAGTTAATACATACGTAATTATTAATGGCGAATATGCACAAGAATTTACCGACAAAGTGTTTTACCACAAAAGCTTTGAACTCTATAAAGGCAGTAAAGCCTTTAATACAATAGAAGATCTTAAAGCAGGTGTTACAGCCGGCGATATAGATATGGGAATTTACTTGCCAAGTAATGCTGTAAAAACGCTCGATGGCGGTGAGCAAAGCAAATGGCAAGTTGTATTTAACGATGCAAAATCAATAAATTTTTTATTTAAACGGGTTAAAGAACTTGCTCAAGAATACAGCGACGTACTGCAAGCTGATAAGCTAAAAAGTTTTGGGATAGAAGAGTCTACGCACAAATCTATTCTTAACCCAATTGAAGTTGTTAAAGTAGATACAGCCGATAAGCGCGAAAACTTAGGAGAAAAAATTGGTGGCTTTTTACCTTACCTACTTATTCCATTAGTATTAATGGGGGCTACTTATCCAGCAATAGATTTAGGTGCCGGTGAAAAAGAACGCGGCACACTTGAAACATTGTTGCTTACACCCATAACACGCACAGAGCTGGTACTCGGTAAATTTATCACATTACTGACTACATCTATTGCATCAACCACAATTACCGTCGTCAGTATGGGCGGGTGGGTTGCAGTTGCATTGGCGTTCGCCGACTTAGAATTTATTAAAACGGCTTTTAGTACGTTAGCAGTAACCGATTTACTGATGATTTTTGTGTTATTACTTCCACTGGCTGCCATATTCTCTTCTTTAGCGTTAGCTATCTCAATTTATGCGCGTACGTTTAAAGAAGCCCAAAACTACATGGCTCCATTAAGCATGGGTGTATTTTTCCCTATCATTATTTCAATAATGCCGAATATGGAATTGACCGCTAAAACCGCGTTTATCCCAGTAACAAACGTTGCGCTAGCCATTAAAGATATAATTAAAGGCACAGTTGATTACACATTTGTAGGGCTAATATTTTTAGCAACCGCACTTATTGCAGGTGCGTTACTGGCATTTTGTGTTAAATGGTTTAACCGAGAAGATGTACTATTTAGGTAGTGTGTTACTCATTATAAAAAGCATCACTTAAGTGATGCTTTTTTGTTTCTTAAGCCATTTCTTTGAAGCTATTGTATTAAGTCATTAAATCGTTTAAGTTCATAAGCTGAGCTATGGATTAACCACAAGGATGGATTCTTGAAAATACCCCTATTCTACCTCTCGCTATTTAGCGTTAGCTGTGCTTTTTGCACGCTAACCTATACAACAACTTCACATGCAAAAAGCATTCAGCCAACCACCCATATTGGTACGTGGCAAAATAAAGATGAAGACGGTGATGGTGTGCCTGATGAGCAAGATGACTATCCGTTTGAAGCGAGTAAAACTCAATACCCTGTTTATTTTGAAAAAGAACCTAACGATAACCCATCTGTTGCAACTCCAGTAGAGCTTGGTAAAGGTTTTAAAGTTAAGGGCGTTATTTCATCAAGAACAGACAAAGGCGATTTATATGGTTTTAACGTTGATGATGGAACTATGGTCACTGCTGTATTCGAAAGTGCAGCTAAACGATTTGACCCGCAAGTTTATGTATCAAACTCAGAAGGCAGAGTAATTAGTAAGTATGTTATTAGCGAATATAAGAAATTTGGAAAGCATATTGTTAACTTTCATATGTTTGAGGCAGGTCGTTATCAACTAAGTGTAATGGATAATAATTACGGTGGTGGCCCTGATTTAACCTACAGTATGGTTTTATTTCATGACGAAGATGTAGATGCTTTTGATGATGAGAAGGAACGTGCATTTGGCAGTAACCTTATTAAAAATGACCAAGATCAAGATGGTATTTTAGATGGTTTAGAGCACGTTTTATTAAATAGTAGTACTGAATCGCCCCGAGTTCATCGGAGACCAGTTTGTTTAAGTCAGGCCACTTTACCTGACTCGTTTAAATTGTCATAGTAGTTTGCTTCATATTGAGCTGGTGAAACATACCCAATTGAAGAGTATAACCGTTGATTGTTAAACCAACTTACCCATTCTAAGGTTGCATATT
>NZ_JABCJL010000089.1:0-750 GCF_012952265.1 Pseudoalteromonas sp. NEC-BIFX-2020_015 | reverse complement strand
AAATTCAATTAAAAAACGAGCTCCTGTAATTAACTCTAAGCGTTTTTAAAGCATTAGGTAATGCATTTGGAACCCATAAAACAGGCTGTTTTTCTTAAAAAAGAGTAATTCTACAGCCACAACGCCTTGCTAAGCGGAAATTAATGGTTGGCTATAATCGCGAAGCGATGGCCAACTGTTAATTTTCCGTTTAAGCAACTTGTTATGAGCCTTTTTTATTTAAAGCTGATTTAATTCCAATGCCAGCACCGATTGCGAGACTAGAAGTTAATATTGTTTTAACTAATTCCTTTTCTCCAAGTATCATTGCCGTGAAGACAAGCGCAACAACACCAACGACTGTAGCTCCAACAATAATCACCGAGCGTTTATGAATTGTATTTTCAAGCTCAAGCTCTCTTTGATGCTTTGCGTTATCTAGCTCAAGTTCTTTTTGTTGCGTTTCTTCCTTATGATCCATATGTTTCACAAAAGCTTCCACACCTTTTTCAGCAAGATCTTCAATGGTGGCGGCAATGCGTTCAATATTTTCAACACGAGTGTTGATACGATCTATTTCGCTATTTACTTCGATTAATTCTTGATTATCCAACGCTATACTTCCTTATTATACGACTGGCTCATAACACTTTAGTATTTATGCAACACGCAGTTTGTGTTGCATAATCGCTTGTTGGACTGAGGCGCTACCTGCTCGGTGTATAGAGTTGGTGTTGTTTATGCTATGGGAATTTGCTTTTTAGAGGCTCT
>NZ_JABCJL010000010.1:0-173662 GCF_012952265.1 Pseudoalteromonas sp. NEC-BIFX-2020_015 | reverse complement strand
ATGCACCGAGGTTTGAAGTTACTAATAGGTTTAATCTACGCGCTGTTTTCGCGATAAATCACGACCTACAAGTGGATCTGTGTTTAGTTGTTGGGGCTATGTAGGTTGGGCTTTAGCCCAAAGGCACTGAGGCTTGAGGTTACTAATAGGCTTAATCTACGCACCTTTTCATGTTCGTGATAAATTACGCCCTACGATTGGTTCGTCATTATCGTAATAAATAATAGTAACAAAAAAGCCGTGTTTGATTTATCAAACACGGCTTTTAATATTTTTAGCTGTTACGCTTAAAACGCGTAGCTATAACCCATTTGGATTGTACGTGGCTTACCAGGCTGGATGCCGCCGTTTGCGCGGTTAGCGATGTAAGTGTTATCAAACAAGTTATCAACCGTTAGGTATACTTTTTGATTGTCATCAATTAAGTATTTAGCAGCTAAATCCCACACTACACGGCTGTCGATTGCATTTAGGCCGTCAGCACTTAAATCAGCGTGTGCGTCAGATACATAACGTACTTGCGTATCAAATACGAAGCTTGAAAGCGCTGCGCCGAATGAAAGAGCAAGTTGATTTTCTGGAACGTAAGGCATTGCATCGCCTTTATTTACTTGACCCCAGATATCTGATGCAAAGTCATTTTTAAACTGTGAGTCAGTGTAAGTGTAAGTTAAACGTACTGGGAATGTTGCGCTGTCAGTTTCGAAAATACGACCTGCAGAGAACTCAAAACCAGATACTTCAACTTCACCGTAGTTATATTGGTCACCAATGTTCTCATCACTACAACCGATAGATGCAGTACAGTTACCGTGCATATTGCTGTAATCAGAGAAGAACGCAATGATTTCACCATCAAAACCAGCTACGTTATAACGGCCACCAAACTCGATGTTTAAGCTTTCTTCTTCTTCTTGATCAGCATTACCAGGTGAAGCTGGTGCATAACCTTGCTGAATACCAGCAAGTAACGTTAGGCTATCGCTCACAGTATAAGTTGCACCAAGTGAAGGTACTAAGATCTGTGTATCGTTAGAGATATTTTTAGTTAAACCATTTTCACGTTTAGGGTCAGATTTAGACCACTCTTCACGAGTAATAGTGATGTCTTCATAACGAAGGCCAGCATTAATAACTAACGCATCGATTGTCCATTCATCTTGAATGAATAATGTCGTTGCTTCAGCGCTATCAAAGCGGTTGCTGTTTGAACCAGGCGCACCAGCACTTGTTAGTGTCATTGAAAGGTCTTGGTTAAGCGTGTATTTGTCTTCCCACTGGAAACGGTCCATTTCATCTTGATGATGACGTAATCCTACAGTGATGTAGTGATCGCCTGCTGGAATGTGTAGTTCAGTTTGAATACCTTTTGCTTGGTAGTCACGGTTATTCGCTTTAACGCCAATACCTTCAATGCCTTCAGCTGTTGGTGCAGCTTCAAATTCACTGTACTGTGCTAAGTAGCTTTCGCTTACTTTGCTTGCTTTATACCAGTTACGATGAAAATCATTTAAATAAGCTGTTGCTAAAAATTCATAGCCAGCACCAAAACGGTATGCATAGTTTAATTGGTATGCATTATGTTGCGTGTTCATTTGGTCTTTTTGCGACGCAGCATAACGACGATTTGGCGACGCTTGATAATCAGCCTCAGTTAAACCCATGTAAGTTTCGTCAGATTGCTCATCAGAGTACTTAATTTTCATTTCTAGGTTATGTGCGTCGTTTTCGCCAAATTTGTAACCAAATTTAAGTAATACGTCGTTCTTTTCAAAACCAGTGTTGTCGCTACCTACTGGTAATTCTTTAAAGCCATCAGCGCCATAGCTGAAAACTTCAATTAGGGCAGCTGCATTATTTTTTTCTTTACCGAAGTACGCATGGCCTTTATAAAAACCATCAGTACCAAGTTCTGCATTAACTAAACCAGTAGAACCTTCTGTTGGTAAGCTACGTGATACTAAGTTTAAAACACCGCCCGTAGTACGTGGGCCATATTTAACAGATGCTGCGCCTTTTAATACTTCAACTGATTGCATGCGACCCATAGTAGGGAAATAGTAAGCTGATGGAGCAGAATAAGGAGCTGGAGCGGCTAGTACGCCATCTTCCATTACAGAAATTTTATCGTTACGGCCAGTACCTGTACCACGCATACCAATGTTAGGGCGCAGACCGTAGCCGTCTTCTTCTTGAACATATACACCAGGTACTGAGCTCAATACGCGTGAGATATCAGTGTACTCAAATTTTTGTAGCTCTTCATCACTGATAAAAGTAGCTGAACCTGGAATGTCGTTAATAGCTGCTTGTGAGCCAATCACGGTGATTTGTTCAAATGCTTGCTCTTTTTCAGTTACATCTTTAGCAATAGCACCTGCACTTAGTGATAAGGTAATTGCTGCAGCAAGAGTAGAAACAATAAACTGAGATTTCATTGAATATCCTGTATGTTTAATGGAAACAAAAATAATTTACTAATTTAAACACGGTAACAAATACGAATCAATGTCATTGCATATTATATTATGTCATTTTTTCGAATATAGGTGTTTAGTATTAATATATGAGGTCAATCAATACTTCAAAATCAATACTAAAGTGCTACTCGTGATTTTTCTTTGTTCAAACTACATGTTTAACGATTAAGTGGTTTTGTTTAAGTAAGCTTACTTAAGTAAAACAGTAAAGCATCAGTTTTATATCACGTCTTTATCAATCAAATAACCTGCTAATAGGTAAGATGAAAACTCTATTCAAAGGAGTTTATATGAAAATTATTTTAGCTATTTTTTTATGCCTGTTATGTAACATTACATATGCAAGTACCATCCAGTCGGGTTTAAAAGTACTGAGTATCAAATCAGCTCATTTATCTAAGCCAATCGAAGTTGAGATTTATATCCCCAATGGTTACGATGAAAAGAGAGTGACGCCTTATCCATTACTAGCAACTAGCGCTGGTGATAGCCGTATCGCTATGTTACAAAGCCAAATTGATTGGTTGAGCCATGTTGATTTTGGGCCTATGCCCAAGGTAGTGATGGTGCGTATTCCTAATATTGAACGCTCAGATAAAGCGAATTACAGCGATGATGAGCTACTAGCGACAATTTTGCACACCGAAGTTTACCCTTATATACGCGCAAACTTTAATGTTGCATTTTTCACATTAATAGAAGGGTTTTCTACGGCTGCAAATAAGGCATTAGCATTATTTGCTAATTACCCGCAGCATTATCAAGGGGCGATAATCATAAGCCCCGCACTTGAGCTTGCTGATACAGTGTGGCACGACAAAATTAATCAATCCTTAAAGCAAAATTTGGCGAATAGGGCGTTGTATTTGTCATTGGGTAATTTTGCAGGCAATCGCCTTTATTTTACTGCTTTGCAAAAATATGTCAGTAGTGCAAGTAATCACAGTGTATTTGAAGATCTTAGTCAAAAAAATTATTTAAGCACCGCAGTATTAGGGTTTAACAATGCGGTAGATCACTTATTTGCAGATTTACAGATTGTAAATTTTGAGTTGTTTGCACAATCAGACATTAAAGGTGTGCTAGGTTATCATGATGAACTGCTTAGCGTTTATATTTATCATTTAAACAGTGTCTTATTATTTTTGTTGTTTAATCTGGAGTTTAGCTTAAGCGTAATGTTATAAACTCAGCGAGTTTGTCTACGGCGTGTTCAGGCTCATCGGCACGTTTTATTAAGCTAATACCTATTTGGCCAAGTTCTGGCAGTTGCTTGGTTTGTAACTGATAACTTAGCTCATTCGGCACGGTACTTTTTGCCAGTACAGTGATCCCCAAACCTTCTTTTAATGCGGCGGTTAAGCCGGTTAAATCAGCGTTGCTGTAAATAATACGGTATTTAATCCCCGCTAATTGTAAGGCTTCAATAGCGCGACGGCGATATATACAACCCTCCGGCGCAGTTACTAGCGTGACGACCTCATTTTGTGCAAGCGTTAAATCGCCAACCCACACTAGCTGGTCTTGCATAAATACAGGGAATTTTTCAGAGTTTAAATCTTCATTAAGCGCAAGCACCAAATCAAACTGATCTTGGCGCGCAACGGAGAGTAAATGTTTACTTAAACGTGATTTAACCTCTAACGATACATCAGGGTAGAGCGCCACAAAATCGCCAATAATGGCAGGCAGTATGCGGGCTGCAAATTCACTGGGAATACCCAAACGTATTTTTCCTGTCACATTTTCGTTAGTGAACAGCTGAAGAATCGCATCATTTTGCTGTAACATCTGCTTGGCAAGTGGCAGTAGAAGCTCACCGTACTGATTAAGTACTTGGCGCTGACCTTGTTTTTTGAACAATTTACGACCAAGCACATCTTCCAAGCGTTTAATTTGCAAGCTTACCGCAGGTTGCGATAAACCCAGTAATTCTCCCGCTTTGGCAAAGCCGCCCACTTCAATTACGGTTACTAAGGTACGTAGGCTGTCTGTTGAAATATTCTTCATATAAAAAAATTCAATTTATAGGGTTAAATACATAAGCATTATTTATCAATTGATAAATAATTACAATTTGTTGTTGCCAGCCACCCGCAATATACTTTTGAGACTAATGATTGATAGGTGTCGATAATGACTTTTACTCCAATAATGTTTGCTCGCCATAGCCAAGTTGACGTGCCAGATAGCAACCTGCTTGAGGCTAATACCAACAACATGGTGATAGATTTTAGCGGCACTGAAGCAATCCCATTTTTAACCACTATATTAGGGTTAGATATTAACAAGCTAACCGCCAGTGGGTTAGGTATTAAAGGTACGTTAGACGGTGACTTAAATAGCACGTATAGCTTTGCTTTATATTATTTTAGTGAAACCGCCTTTAGATTTGTGTTGCATAGCGACGGCGCAACACAATTACAAGCGTTGATCAGCGAGCAGCAGCTTCGCTACGATATTGAATTTGTAATACGCAAAGAATTAGCTACTTTATTATTATGCGGCGAACATGCTTTTGATGCCTTAATCGAGGCGTTCAAGCTTACACCAGGCTTACGTTTATCAGATATTAATAGCTGCTATGGTGCGCAAAGTGGCGATGTATTTATTACCGCCATTGAAAAGCAATCACAGCAGTATTTTCAGCTGGTGGCAAAAGCGCCAGAGCTTGCTAAATGGCAAGCGCATTTACAGCAGCGCGGGTTTGATATGTCACTCCCTGAAGTTGCCTAAACATTAATTAATAAACTGGCTTGCGTATTATTTACTTGCCAGTTTTTTGTAGTTTATTTGAAAGAACAAATCGCAATTTGGGTGTCAGTGCAGTACAACTTATGTATAATCGCCGCCCATGTTATTCCCCCTCATTAAATTGAGGCCACGCCCAAAATTGGGTTTATTATAAAGTGAAGGAATATTATGACTTCTAAAACTGTTTTACATGCAAAGCACCTTGAATCAAACGCAAAAATGGTTGATTTTCACGGCTGGGAAATGCCTATCAACTATGGTTCACAAATCGAAGAGCACAACGCAGTGCGTACCGATGCAGGCATGTTTGACGTTTCACACATGACGATTGTTGATGTCAAAGGCGAACAAGCACAAGCATTTTTACGTAAACTAGTTGCCAACGACGTGGCTAAGTTAACAGTCCCTGGTAAAGCACTTTACACCGGTATGCTTAACGAGCAAGGTGGCGTAATTGACGATCTAATCATTTATTTCTTCTCAGACACTGATTACCGCCTAGTTGTTAACTCAGCGACTCGCGAAAAAGATTTAGCGCACATGGCTAAAGTTTCAGCAGATTTTGCCGTTGAAGTGACAGAGCGTCCAGAATTCGCAATGATTGCAGTACAAGGCCCAAATGCTAAAGCAAAAACAGCCACACTTTTAACCACGGAGCAACAAGCTGCCGTTGAAGGTATGAAGCCATTTTTTGGTGTGCAAGTAGGTGATTTATTTATTGCAACAACAGGCTATACTGGCGAAGACGGTTACGAAATTGTAGTACCGAACGAGCAAGCCGCTGAACTATGGCAACAACTGCTAGATGCAGGTGTTAAGCCAGCAGGCCTTGGTGCACGTGACACACTACGTTTAGAAGCCGGTATGAACCTTTACGGCCTAGATATGGACGAAAGCGTTTCACCACTTGCAGCTAACATGGCGTGGACTATTGCGTGGGAACCTGAAGATCGTGATTTTATCGGTCGTGATGTACTCGTTCAGCAACGCGCAGAAAAAAGCACTGACAAACTAGTTGGCCTAGTGCTTGAAGAAAAAGGCGTATTGCGTAGCGGTTCTAAAGTAATTGTTGATGGTGGCGAAGGGGTTATTACCTCAGGTACTTTCTCACCAACACTTGGCTTTAGTGTTGCCCTTGCACGTGTACCACGTTCAACAGGCGAGACAGCCCAAGTAGAAATGCGCAAAAAATTAGTTAACGTAAAAGTAGTTAAACCAAGCTTTGTACGTAACGGTAAGTCAGTACTTTAAGTATAAATTAAAATTTGGTGTTATCACCCAATAATACCAATCATGTTGAGTTATTAACCACTTATAGCGACAGATAAATAGAGTGATAACAAGGCATTAATTTTGATATGTAGTTGTTCTACCTGATAAA
The DNA here is from genome assembly GCF_012952265.1 of Pseudoalteromonas sp. NEC-BIFX-2020_015. Classification (NCBI taxonomy): domain Bacteria; kingdom Pseudomonadati; phylum Pseudomonadota; class Gammaproteobacteria; order Alteromonadales; family Pseudoalteromonadaceae; genus Pseudoalteromonas; species Pseudoalteromonas sp. NEC-BIFX-2020_015. Next base: position 167,047 of record NZ_JABCJL010000010.1, on the reverse strand, counting down.
TTAATAACGCAGTTAGCGCTTTATTTAGACAGCTAGAATGGTTAAATATTTAAGTTGATTGGTATCAAAACCAAAGGATGAATAAAATGAGCAATATCCCTAGCGAGTTAAAGTATGCCTCTTCACACGAGTGGGTTCGCAACGAAGGTGACGGTACTTTCACTGTAGGTATTTCTGAGCACGCACAAGAATTACTTGGCGACATGGTATTTGTTGAATTACCAGAAGTTGGTGACGAAGTAGACGCTGGCGAAGATTGTGCAGTAGCAGAATCAGTAAAAGCAGCTTCAGACATCTATGCACCAATCAGTGGCGAAATCGTTGCAATCAACGAAGACCTAGAAGATGCACCTGAAACTGTAAACAGTGATGCTTACGGCGACGGTTGGTTATTCCGCATTAAAGCATCTGACGAGTCTGAGCTAGAAAACCTGCTTGACGCAGAAGGCTACGCACACTCGATCGACGAAGACTAATAATTAGTTTTATTCGATATTAAAAGCCCCGTTATACCAAATGCTAGCGGGGCTTTTATGATTTTACTGCTTACCTTCCATACATTGTAAGTTATTAAATCAAAAGCTTTTAAGTTATTACTGGTCACCCATTAGTAGTAACCATTTATTTTTTGGATCATAGGAATCTGGACAAATGTCAAACGCCACATCTCTTGAACAATTAGAGCAAACGCAAGATTTTATTCGCCGTCATATTGGGCCAAGCCCAGCACAAGTAAGCGATATGCTAAGTGCTCTTGGAGTATCGAGTGTTGAAGAGCTGATCGATCAAACTGTACCTGCAAGTATTCGTTTAGAGCAGGGCCTTACAGTGGGCGAAAGCCGCACTGAAGTTGAAACACTAAGCTACTTAAAGTCTGTAGCAAGCAAAAATAAAGTGTTCAAATCTTACATTGGTCAAGGTTACCACCCAACTCATGTACCACACGTAATTTTACGTAACGTACTTGAGAACCCAGGTTGGTACACAGCGTACACTCCATATCAACCAGAGATTGCTCAAGGGCGTTTAGAGTCATTATTAAACTTCCAAACTATGACCCTAGACCTAACGGGTCTTGATTTAGCAAGTGCATCGTTGCTTGATGAATCAACGGCAGCCGCAGAGGCCATGGGCCTTGCAAAGCGTGTTTCTAAAGCTAAAAAAGCAAACGCATTTTTCATCGCAGATGACGTACACACACAAACAATCGACGTTGTTACTACACGTGCAGAGCAGTTTGGTTTTGAGATCATCGTAGGTAAAGCTGCCGACGCTGTGAACCACGAGATTTTTGGCGCGTTATTCCAGTATCCGTCAACGTCAGGTGAAATTGTTGATATCACAGATTTAATCGCTGGCGTACAAAGCAAAAAAGCGATTGCCTGTGTTGCAGCCGACATAATGAGCTTATTACTACTAAAAGCACCGGGTAAACTGGGCGCAGACGTCGTACTTGGTTCAGCGCAGCGCTTTGGTGTACCAATGGGCTACGGCGGTCCTCACGCTGCATTTTTTGCAACGCGTGACGCGTACAAACGTTCATTACCAGGTCGTATTATTGGTGTATCAAAAGACCGTTTAGGTAACGATGCGCTACGTATGGCAATGCAAACGCGCGAGCAACACATTCGCCGCGACAAAGCCAACTCAAACATTTGTACAGCGCAAGTATTACTTGCCAATATGGCAGCGTTTTATGCGGTGTACCACGGCCCACAAGGCTTAAAAACTATCGCACAGCGTATTCATCGCTTTGCCGATATTTTAGCTGCAGGCCTACAAGCTAAAGGCGTAGCACTTAAGCACAGCACATGGTTTGATACCCTAACGGTTGTTAGTGATAACAAAGACGACGTAACAGCGCGCGCTATAGCAAACGGCGTTAACTTTGCAACTAACCACGCTGGCGAGTACTCAATTGCAGTATCAGAAACCACAACCCGTGCAGATGTTGCTGAGCTTTTCGACATCATCCTAGGCGAAGGCCATGGTTTAAGTGTTGACGCAATTGCAGCCGACATCGAAGCGAATGGCAGCGAGTCAATCCCTGCAAGCTTAGTACGCGATGACGAAATTTTAACGCACCCTAACTTCAATTCGTACCACAGCGAAACTGAAATGATGCGTTATATTAAGCGTCTTGAAAGCAAAGATTTATCATTAAACCATTCAATGATCTCGTTAGGTTCATGCACCATGAAACTAAACGCGACTGCTGAGATGATCCCAGTTACATGGCCTGAGTTTGCTAACCTTCACCCATTCTGCCCGTTAGACCAAGCAGCAGGTTACCAAATCATGATCAACGAATTACATGATTGGTTGGTTAACATTACAGGTTACGATGCGGTATCACTGCAGCCAAACTCTGGCGCACAAGGTGAATACGCAGGTTTAATCGCGATTCGTAAATACCACGAGTCTCGTGGCGACGCGCACCGTAATATTTGTTTGATCCCAAGTTCAGCGCACGGTACAAACCCGGCATCTGCACAAATGGCGAGCATGAAAATTGTGGTTGTTGATTGTGATAAAAACGGTAACGTTGATATGGCTGATCTTAAAGCGAAAGCCGAAGAAGTATCAGAAAACCTATCGTGCATCATGATCACATACCCGTCTACGCACGGTGTATACGAAGAAACAATCCGTGAAATTTGCGACATCGTGCACGAGCACGGCGGCCAAGTTTACATGGATGGCGCAAACATGAACGCCCAAGTAGGTGTTACAAGCCCTGGCTTTATCGGCTCTGACGTATCGCACTTAAACCTACATAAAACATTCTGTATCCCGCACGGCGGCGGCGGTCCAGGTGTTGGCCCAATCGGTGTTAAATCACACCTAGCTGAATTTATGCCTAATCATAGCGTAATTAACGTACCAGGTACTAAAATTGGTAACGGTGCAGTATCGGCAGCGCCATACGGCTCAGCGGCAATCTTACCTATCTCATGGGCTTATATCACCATGATGGGTAGCGAAGGCCTTAAACAAGCGACTGAAATGGCGATTGTAAGTGCTAACTACTTAACGCACGAGCTAAGCGCGCACTTCCCAATTTTATATCGTGGTCGCAACAACCGTGTTGCTCACGAATGTATTGTTGACTTACGCCCACTTAAAGAGCTTTCAGGTATCACTGAAATGGACGTAGCTAAGCGCTTACAAGATTACGGCTTCCATTCACCAACTATGTCGTTCCCAGTAGCGGGCACATTGATGATTGAGCCAACTGAGTCTGAGTCTAAAGTTGAGATCGACCGTTTCATCGAAGCGATGGTGTCAATCAAAGGCGAAATCGATAAAGTAATCTCTGGCGAATGGTCTATCGAAAACAACCCGCTTGTGTTTGCACCGCACACACAAGGCGACGTACTTGGTAACGAGTGGGACAGAGCATATGACCGTTTCTACGCTGCATTCCCAGTACCTGCAGTGGCTAAAAACAAATTCTGGCCTACAGTAACGCGTATCGATGACGTATACGGCGACCGTAACCTAGTGTGTTCATGCCCAGCGGTAGAGACATACAGAGACTAAATTTTAAATGATCAAAGTTGTTATAGTTTGGGAATGATAATTATAGATTGGGAAAGTTATTAAAGATTGGGAATTCTTTTCCCAAACTATAACTCTTGAAAAGGTTAATAATGCGAATGCATTAAAAAAAGCGAATCAGAAATGGTTCGCTTTTTTATGGGGAAAAATTATTATTTCATGTAAGATGAATTATAAATGAATAATAATTAGAAATTGAATAGTGCAAAGAATTCTTGCGTGGCATTGACAATCTAGATATTTAAAACATGAAACAAAACCTAAGCTTTGCCATTGCTTCACCAGCGACAAAATCTGAAAACCATTCGATAAAACTGTTATAGCTCAATTGGCTGATTAATATCATAATCATGTATAGCTTGAATTGAAAGTAAGCGGTAAAGTTAATATGCAGACGACACAAGTACTAGTATTAAAAGCTTCACTAACGCTGACAAACTGGATGAAGCGCTCAAGAATTTAAAATTAAAAAGCACAATAGTTTTGTACTTGGCATGGTGCTGCCGCATAGGAAATAAGGAATAGCTAGGAATGAAGCAATCAATGAATTTTGAGTTCTTAAGAAAAGACTGGCCTGAATTAGCCGACTTCGGTGCTTACGCTGAAGAATACGCTTTTAGCGACTCTCAAAGTGCGTTAATTAAGCTACGTTCATTCAGCGAATTTATGGTGAACTTTATTTACCGAAAATTGAACTTACCATGTTTGCCAAAAGCTTCATTCCACGAAAAATTAATTGGTGAAGACTTTATTCAGTTAGCTTCTGCACCTGTTTTAGATAAATTTCACGCCATTAAAACATTGGGTAATAAGGCTGCTCACGAGAACAAAGGTACAGATAAAGATGCTGTATTCGCAGTTAAGCAGTCATACCAATTAGGCGCATGGTTTTATTGTAGTTACCACAATGTCAAAGCTGATACTGTTCCTGAATTTATTGAGTTTAATACCAATATTTCTGCGGCGAGCAAATTAAAGAAAAAATTAGAAAAAAGTGACGCACTTTATCAGCAAGCAATGGCTGAGTTAGAAGAACAGCGCCTAGTAAACGAAAGAATATTAGCTGAATCGAAACAAGCAACGGCTACACGTGATGAACCTGTTTTCGAAGCCTTTACAACAAACAGCCAGTCTATCTCTAAAACGCTCGACTTCAGTGAGGCGGAAACGCGCAAATACCTTATTGATATGGAATTGCGTGAAGTAGGCTGGGATGTTGCAGAAAATGAAGTATCAACTGACGAAGTTGGACAAGAAGTACCAGTTAAGTATCAACCCACAGAAACAGGCAATGGTTCTGTAGATTATGTTCTGTGGGATGACGATGGACTACCTTTGGCTGTTGTTGAAGCCAAGAAAACGTCAAAAGATGCACGTATAGGCAAGAAGCAAGCGAAAGATTATGCCGATGGTTTAGAAAAGGAACATGGACAGCGACCAGTTATTTTCTATACCAATGGACATGACATTTATATATGGGATGACGTTCAAGGTTATCCGCCAAGAAAGATCTATGGATACTACTCAAAAAGTTCATTGCAACATTTAGTTAAATTCCAGCGAGTAGAAAAGAAAAAGCTATCAGATGTCACTATTGATGCAGGCATTGCAGGTCGTCGCTATCAGTTAGAAACCATTTCTCGCGTACACGACACGTTTGAGAAAAAACGCAGAAAATCATTAATAGTACAAGCAACGGGTACAGGTAAAACTCGTGTCTCAATTGCACTAACTAAATCTCTACAAGATGCAAAATGGGCAAAGCGTATTCTGTTCTTATGCGATAGGAAAGAATTGCGTAAACAGGCTGACCAAGCTTTTGTAGAATTCTTGGGTGTTAAGCCATACGTTGTAGGTAAAAGTGCTAAAAAATACGAAAACACGGCTCGTATATTCATTGCTACTTATCCGGGGATGATGGGCATTTATGAAAAGTTTGATGTTGGCTATTTTGATTTAATTGTTGCCGATGAATCACACCGTTCTATCTATAACGTATTTGGCAATATCTTTAAATACTTTGATTGTTTACAAGTTGGTCTAACCGCTACGCCAGTAGAAATGGTTTCGCGGTCAACATGTCAATTGTTTGATTGTGGCTATAAAGACCCAACTGCTAACTACCCGTTAGAAAAAGCAATTGAGCAAGAGCATCTTGTGCCTTATGAAATTGTCACTATGACCACTAAGTTCATGCGAGATGGTATTAATCAGAAATCGTTAACTGATTTACAAGTAGCAGAGCTAGAAGATCAAGGCGAAGACCCTAACGAATTTGAGTTTGACTCAAAAGACATTGATAAGGCTATTTTAAACAAAGATACCAACCGTAAAGTACTCCGAAACTTAATGGAAAATGGTATCAAAGACAAAGACAATCAATTAATTGGTAAGTCTATTATCTTTGCGAGACGTATCGATCACGCTCGTTTGCTTAAAGAACTGTTCGATGAAATGTATCCAGAACTAAGTAATGGCTTTTGTGAAGTTATTCACTCAGATGAACCGCGAGCAGAAGCATTGATCGAACAGTTTAAAGTGACTGAGGAAGAAAAGGCTAAAGATCCATCGTTACCAGACCCAATAACACTGGCAATATCAGTAGATATGTTAGATACCGGGATTGATGTACCAAGTGTGGTAAACCTTGTCTTTGCTAAACCGGTAAAATCGAAGGTTAAGTTCTGGCAAATGATAGGCCGTGGCACACGCTTATGCGAAAACTTATTTGGTAAAGGAAAACATAAAACACGCTTCCTAATTTTTGATCACTGGAACAATTTTGATTACTTCGAATTTGAATACGAAGAAGCCGAGCCAACTAATAGCAAGTCACTCGCGCAAAGGCGTTTCGAGTTAAGAATGTTACTAGCATCGACTGTGCTAAATAAACTAGAAATCCCAGCGTTTGAAACGGTAATCAAGTTAATTCAACAAGACATTGTAGCCTTAGATACCAAGAACATTAATGTACGTGACAATTGGCAAATCGTCGAACAAATGTCAGACGCTAAGCTGTTAAAACAATTTGCTAAGCCTACAGTCGCCTTACTTGAAAGCGAAATCGCGCCATTGATGAACTGGCTTGATATTCGTGGGCAAAGCAAAGCGCTACGTTGGGATTGTTTAATCGCCAAAACACAAACAGAATTATTATTAAATCCTCAAGCAATTGGTGAGCTTAAATTTGAAATCAAAGATGTGTTAGAACGCTTACCTAAAAATACAGCTCAAGTGCAAGCTAAAGCCTCTGAAATCAAGTTTTTGATGGATGACAATAATTGGCACTGCATCACATTTGATGAGCTAGAGCTGCATCGTATTGCGTTAAGAGAAATAATGTACTTGCTTGAAGGTGAAATCCTGCCGCCGAATCCCGGACCTAAGTATACGGATGTAATCGAGGATGACGCTGAAACAGAATACAAAGCGAGAGCAACGAATATTCATACGGTTGATTACAAAATCTATCAACAAAAAGTGCAGGAAGCGTTAGAACCTATTTTTGAAAGTGATCCAGTTATTCAAAAAATCAGAAATGGGCAACCCGTTACTGAAGACGAAATTGTGCAACTCAATGGTGTTATCCATGCCAAATACGCTGACTTGGATATTGAAACGCTTAAAACGTTTTATCCAGACACTACTGAGCCACTAGACAAGTTGCTTCGCAGTATTGTTGGCATGGATACTAAATATATTGAACAGAGCTTCACAAATTTACTGCAAAACCATCGCATGCCACCACAAGCTTTGCGTATTATCGATATGCTAATCGGGCACATTGCCAGAAGTGGTGGCATTAAAATGGCGGACTTAGACAAAGCGCCTTACAACAGAATATATGAAGGTGTGCTTGGTAGCGGTGAAGAGGACGTTTTTTCCTTGTTAAAGTCATTAGAGCTACCAACACCGTTAAACAAATTAGATACGTCTTTTAAAGACTAATTTAGAATTGAAAAGAGAACACTATGATCACTGGTAAATTAAAAAGCGATATTGATAAGTTATGGGAAGAGTTCTGGACGGGTGGGATCGCTAATCCACTGACCGTAATCGAACAAATCACTTTTTTAATGTATGCCCGATTACTCGACTTACACGAGCAGCGCGATGAAAAACGCCAAAAGCTAAGAGGCGGAGAGTTCAAGCGCCGTTTTAATGAAGACCAACAACATATTCGTTGGCACCGCTTCATTCATCAAGATAAAGACAGCATGTTAAAAGTGGTCCGTGATGAGGTATTTCCTCATTTCAAAAGCACTTCGGGTGAAGGTTCATTGTTTGCTGAGTTTATGAAAGACGCACAATGCATGATCCAAAAGCCTACGCTAATGGAATCCGCAGTTGAGATGATCAACAAATTGCCATTGGAAGACAGCGATACCAAAGGTGATTTATACGAATACCTTCTAAGTAAGCTAACAACAGCAGGTATTAATGGTCAGTTTAGAACACCACGCCATATCATTCGTGCCATGATCGAAATGCTAGATCCAACTCATGAAGATCGCATTATCGATCCTAGCTGTGGCACTGCCGGATTCTTAACGGTGGCCTATGAGTATTTAATGGAGAAATACACGTCTTCTGAAGGTATCCATACTGAAACAGTAGTGAATGAAAAAGGTGAAGAGCAAAAGGTAAAAATCTTTAGTGGTGATTTACTGGTTGAACATCGTGATCATGTTAATACCGATATGTTTCATGGCTTCGATTTTGATACCACCATGTTACGTATCGCCGCGATGAACCTAGTAATGCATGGCGTGACTGAGCCTGATATTCATTACCAAGACACATTAAGTGGCAGCTTTACAGAGCGTTTCCCAACGCAAAGTAAAGACTCTTATACTATTTGTGCAGCCAACCCGCCGTTCAAAGGGTCATTAGATGAAGAAGACGTCGACCCGGCAATATTGCGTATGGTGAAAACCAAGAAGACAGAGCTACTGTTTGTCGCGCAAATTCTTCGTTTGCTTAAAAACGATGGTAAAGCGGCGATAATCGTGCCCGATGGCGTACTATTTGGTTCATCAAATGCACACCAACAGTTACGTAAACACATAGTTGAAAATAATGAACTTCAAGGTGTTGTTTCATTACCATCAGGCGTATTTAAACCATACGCCGGGGTATCTACGGCTGTTCTTTTTATTACCAAAGGCTCACAAACCGATCATGTTTGGTTTTACGACCTGCAAGCAGATGGATTTTCTTTAGACGATAAGCGTACACCGATTAAAAATAACGACCTGCCTGATTTAGTCTTGCAATTTAAAGCCCGTGATAAAGCTATTGCAGGCACTGATGCAAACGATAAAACGCAAAAAGCATTTTGGGTGAGTAAAGACGAGATAGTTTCCAATAAATATGACTTGTCAATTAATCGTTATAAAGAGGTTGTTTACCAAGAGGAAGAGCATGACGATCCAAAAGATATTCTGGCAAATTTAGTTAGCTTAGAAAATGAAATATTAGCTGACCTAAAAGATCTGGAGAATATGCTGTGAGTTGGCCACTAGTTAAACTTGGTGATTTAGTTACTATCAAAGGTGGTGGAACACCTAGTAAGAAGGTTGATGAATATTGGAATGGTGATATTCCTTGGGCTTCAGTGAAAGATCTTAAAAGTAATGAGATTAGTAGCACTGCTGATTTCATTACTGAAGCTGGTGTTAAAAACTCAGCTACAAACTTAATTTCAGCAGGAACCATTCTTACAGCTACTCGAATGGCCTTAGGAAAATTTGCGATCAACGCTGTGGATATGGCAATCAATCAAGACTTAAAGGCTCTGTTTATTAACGCCCCGTCTGTTGTTGAGCGAAACTATTTAATTAGATTTTTGTCTTCCAAGGCTAGATATATTGAAGGAGAAGGGAAGGGAGCAACGGTTAAAGGGATTACTTTAGACTTTTTAAAGGATTTACAAGTTCCACTTCCACCACTTGATGAGCAAAAACGAATCGCTGCGATTTTAGATAAAGCCGATAGTGTGCGCCGCAAACGCCAACAAGCCATCGACCTCGCCGACGACTTCCTGCGCAGCGTCTTCCTCGATATGTTCGGTGATCCTGTTACAAACCCGAAGGGGTGGGATGTCAAGCCTATTCAGAGTGGACTTAAAGAAATTAAATCTGGCTGGAGTGCAAAGGCTGAAAGCTACCCTTGTAAAGAGGATGAGTTAGGAGTTTTAAAAATTAGTGCTGTTACCTCAGGTGTGTTTAAACCATTGGAGAACAAGTTTGTAAAAAGTGAATTAACAGAAGGAAAGAAACTCGTTTTTCCGAGTAAGGGAGACTTGCTTTTCAGTCGAGCAAATACCAGAGAGTTAGTTGCTGCTACTTGTATCGTTACTGAGTCAAGGAATGATGTGTTTCTTCCAGATAAACTATGGAAAATTAAAACGGATACGAAATTATTATTACCAGAATTCTTACATTACTTGATACAACATCCTAAATTTAAAGATATTCTGACATCGCAAGCTACAGGAACCAGTGGTTCAATGCTTAATATATCTAAAGCAAAATTTGAAAACTCTTTAGGAATTATCCCCCCTATTGAAATGCAAAATAAGTTTAAAGATTTATTTTGGAAAGTTGATTTATTGAATAATTCAGTGGCAAAGTCTCTAAATAGAATGGCTGATAACTTCAACTCACTAAGTCAAAAAACTTTTTCTGGTAAATTGTAATCTATCAACAAGGATGTGAGCTGGTGGCTCAATAAGAATAATAATATGAGAATAACAAAATTATCATTAACCAACTTTAAATCATTTAAGCAGGAGCAAACCATAGAGTTTGCTCCCGTAACCTTATTGTTTGGTCCAAATAGTGTTGGCAAAAGCTCGGTGTTGATGGCGCTATTTTATCTTCAACAAATATTGGATAAAGGCCAATGTGATCCGCAACGTATAGAACCATTTGGTGGTAAGTTGGTAGGTGGTTTTAAAAATCTTGTCCACCGTAGGAACTTAAATCAATCTATCACCCTAAAAATTGAATACGACAAAGCAAATCGAGTCGGCAGTAGCTATGATTTCTTAGCAGATCTACTTGAAGAAGATGATCTTGATGTTCGTATCAGTAGCCCAGTGATTGATGTTGAAAAAGTAACTTTAGAATTTGTTATCTCATGGGCAGAACAACATCAAACGGCTTATGTTGCGAACTATAAAGTATGGTTTGATGGTATTGAGATTGCGGAAGTTTCATCTGATTCAGGATTGAAGCAACCACAGTTAACCAGCTTAAACTATTTGCATCCTCTGCTATTACCAGACGATCATGATGATTGGTTAATTGATTGCTTTGATAATGATGTTCCAATAAGCAATGCTCTTTTTGACAAGGTTTTGGAGTTAAAAGGGATATATAACCCCAGCCATAGTGAAATAGCTGATGGGGCTGAACCTCCTTTTGATAATGATGAAGAACCAAAAGTATTCACAGATGATTGCTTTGTTTCAACTTTTCATGAAGCTTTAAATGATGAGCGAGTCGTTAGTAATACATTTGAAACCGCTGATAATTTAATAGTAGTTGAAGGCGAAACTATATTGCATGTACCTATTGGTATTGAAGGGCTATCGGGCGCATTACCACCATTAGGTCAAAAACTTAAGTCATCGCTAAGCTTAGATAACGAAAAGCAAAGCGAAGTGTTTGTTGAGTTGTTAAGCGATATTCTTGTTGCGCCATTAGATAACCTTAAAAAATTGTTAAATGACAGCATATGCATTGGTCCTTTGCGAGGAATACCAGATTCCCTACATCAACCCAATCCATATGTTGAGCAGAAGGACTGGCATAACGGATTGGCAGCGTGGGATGTGTTAGCAAATGCAAACAGTGAACTAATTACAGCGGTTGATGAATGGATATCTGGTGAAGATAAATTGGCTTTGGGATACGGTTTAGCACACCGCGTAGAAAAGAACTATGCGGAAATTAAACGAATAAAAATGCTGGGAGCGTTAAATGAGGCCGAGCGACAATTAGAACATGTAATTGTTGAGCATATTAAAGGAAACTCTAAAACTGTTAAACCTGACAAAGCTGAGACCAAGTTTACGTATACATTGTACGATATGAATAATCACATGCCAGTTACGCCCAGTGATATAGGTGTTGGCATATCACAGTTAATGCCTTTGGTTGTAGCTGCTCTTAGCAGAAATAAAGGGTTTATAGCTTGCGAACAACCTGAACTGCATGTTCACCCTAGAATACAAGTCGCGATTGGCGACTTAATAACGCAAACCGGGCGAGCGACTAATTTTTTGATTGAAACACATAGCGAGCATCTAATTCTTCGTTTAAGAAAACGTGTAAGGCAAACAACTGATGAAGAGTTACCTGAAGGACTTAAGCCAGTTGATAAAGATGATATCTCCATTGTGTACTTCGAACCATCTGACGAAGGTGTTATCGCCCGACGAATCAAACTAGATGAGGACGGTGAATTTACATCTAAATGGCCTCAAGGCTTCTTCTCTGAACGCAGAGAGGAGTACTTGTAATGTTGGTGGAACACTTAGTTGAGCCGGAGTTTTTGACTGAGGTCGTTTCTTCTAAACGAAATTATGAAGATTTTTTGCGAGAATTCTCTCGTCAATCTCCTAGGGTTGTTGGCAAGTTACAAAAGTTTAATAAGTTCAGAAAAAAAACGCTTCTCGCCCAAGGTGAAGAAGCAAATGAAGATCAACAAGGTATGTTGATTGAACTACTTAACTTTATAGAAGAAACTTGTTTAGTTGACAGAAATTCGGGTATCGATGGGGGTATTAGCTTCTTCGAAAATTGTGTCCAAGCACATCAACAATTTCCCAGTCATGTATTTTGTTTGAATGCACGTGCAGAACAAGCTATTCAGGGAATCGATTTTATTTATTCTGCTGATTTGAACGATGGGATTCGATCCCTTCCCAATCAAAAATTAGTACAAAAAAGCTTGGCTGAAATGGTACAAGCAACTACTGATTTTCTAAGGCTATCCTCTCGAATTACGTTTGTAGATCCATATTTTAGCCATCGCCCAGCTATGTTAAACCCGATGGTTAAATTTATAGAGCTTTGCGGTGCTAACTCACCCGTTGAAAGTACAGAAATTACTATATTGCTAAAAGACCGCGTTGGCGCACCTTTGATTCAGTTCTTGATGAATGCAATAACTACACATAACGACTTTAATTCAACGGGCATTGCTTCTTTAACGGTAAATTCATTGATAGAGAAAGATAACGGTGAAGCTTTGCACAACAGGTACATCATTAGTGAGCTTGGTGCTCTTTTCTGGGGTATTGGATTAGACGAACGTCATTCTGAAGTGAATGATGATGTTGTTATGCTTAACGAAGAAATATTTAGTAAACGCTCTAAGCAATACTGTGAACTTGAGGCTTTTGATATTAAAGAGTCAGTGACACTAAAATTTTAAAATATGGATTTAATACATGGATTTTTTCATTAAAGAACATTTTGATTTGCTTAATAAGTGGCAAGGTAAAAAAAGTAACCCTAAAAAAATAGAACAAAAACAAGATTACCCGCAATTAAAAGATGCATACGCGATAACCGAGCGGTGGGCTAGAGCATTACAGAAAAAAATGTTTCCATCTGGAACGGTAAAAATTAGAAAAAGCCCGATTAATCAAGGTGGTAACTTTTTCTCTTACAACTGGGCCAAAATATATCCATTTAAAGACTCCCCAGAATATTTGGCATATACGGTAGGCATAGATACGGATTGTTTTACTGTCAAAATTGATACGGTTAACGCTAAAAAAGGTCTTAGAGAAAAATATCTAGCTATTCGTGGAGAAGACTACGCCGGTTCTGGGATCGTGAGTATTCTGCCTTCAAGCGAAGGTTTACAAAAATTTAGCTCGATATCTGAATTAGTGGATTGGAGTGAAGCTGAAATACATAAGTTTTCATTGGGCTATGATGAGGTGGCGCAAATGCTTGAACAGTCAAAACAGGTAAAAGAGCCTAAGGCAGAGTATTCAATGGATGATGCCCCGACTTCCCTTAACACCATATTATATGGCCCACCGGGTACGGGAAAAACATACCACACTGTTGAGGCTGCTGTTAAAGCTGCGGAGCCTAGTTTCCAAGCAAGTTCAAGAAAAGAGCTGAAGGCAAAGTATGACTCATTGGTAGAAGAAAAACGAGTTAGATTTGTTACGTTTCATCAAAGTTATGGTTACGAAGAATTTGTTGAGGGCTTGAAAGCAAATTCAAATAACGGGGAAATTTCTTATGATGTTGAAGCCGGTATATTTAAGCAAATTTGTGAAGATGCTCGTCAAGGGGTTGAGCCAGATAATGATCCCCTAGAGCAAGCAATAGAGCTTTTTAAAGCCGAATTAGAAGAAACCTCTACCATTACGCTAAAGACACTTCGTGGCAATGACTTTGATGTGCAATATCACGGTAACACAACGTTTAGAGTGTTCCCTGAAGCAACTTCACACGACGATTTAGGAAAAGGATATCCTGTTTCAATTGATAACATACGAAAGTTATATCGCGGGTTAAGCGTTAAGAAAATTTATAATTCATCGTATGTTAAATCGATTCTTAACCATATTAAAAAAACATACAAGGTAAATGATTTTGAATCGCCGAAACAAGGTGAAGCTAAAAACTTTGTACTTGTGATTGATGAAATAAATAGGGGTAACATTTCAAAAATATTTGGTGAATTGATTACCCTAATCGAAGAATCGAAAAGGTCTGGAGAGGAGCAAAACGAAGCATTAGAAGTTGTTTTGCCAAATTCAGGTGAACCATTTAGTGTTCCAGAAAACCTGTATCTAATTGGAACTATGAATACGGCAGATCGCTCATTAGCAATGATGGACACAGCTCTTCGTCGTCGATTTGATTTTGTCGAAATGATGCCTAGACCTGAGTTGTTTCATGAGGTGTCAATTAACGGTATAGATTTGGAAGCACTACTTAGCAAGATGAATCAGCGCATTGAAGTACTATACGACAGAGAGCATACACTTGGTCACGCTTTTTTCATCCCTATTAAAGATTTAGTAGGCAAACAGGACCTAGCATTTGGAACACTAAAGTCAGTATTTAAAAACAAAATAATTCCATTGCTAGAAGAGTACTTTTTTGAGGACTGGAATAAAATACGATTAGTACTTGGTGATAACCAAAAAGTCGAAGAGCTGCAATTTGTAAGAGAAGAAAAACAATCGTTTGATAGCTTGTTTGGCAATAACCACGGTTTGAATAATTATCAACAAGAAGAAAAAAGCTATACGCTTTTGCCTTTTGATAATGATGTGTGGAACAAGCCGGAAGCATACATACGCATTTATAAAGCAAAAAAAGAAGATTAAGTAGTGAAAAGGATTCAAGCTGCAATAACAGTATTTGAATTTGGCTATTTAGGTGTTGGCGAAAAGGCAGTGCATTCGAAACGCATAAGTAGAATCAGTCAATCATCATTCGCTTACTTGAAGCAACTTTGCCTATGTGACGAATCTGAAAGCCGATTTCTGAATTTAAAGAGTATAGATAATACCGAGGTACTCCAACTCCAGAACTATGCTGGGGTGCTGTTTACACCAGATGGCACTCAAATTGAAGTCTTGCCTAAGATCGGTAGAAAGCTAGATGGCGAAGACGGTCAAGCTAGAGCGCGCAATTCATTGCTCAGTATGTTGGCAACACTTGGCTCTTTCCGCCACATTCGCACTAAGAGCGCCAATTTGTCTAAGTCTAGAATGCCACTACTTGAAGTGTTTATTAGTCAATTTCTTGATTCAGTGAACGTACTGATTAAAAAAGGGCTACGAAGTGATTATATTGGACGTGAAAACAACCTCTATTTTTTGAAGGGAAAATTGTTAGTTAGTAAGCAGTTAAAAAAGAACTCAATTAATAAACATAAATTTTATGTTGCGTATGATGAGTTTGTACTTGATAGACCTATTAATAGGTTAATTCACTTAGCATTAGCTAAAGTCTTCACTTTTTCTTCTAGTGCTTCAAATCAAAAATTAGCTAAAGAACTTTTATTTGCTTTTACAGGTATCCCTTTAAGCACAAATGTTAAAAATGATTTGTCTGCCGTTAAGTTAGATCGGGGGATGAATTATTATAAAGAACCCTTTGACTGGGCTAAGTTAATTCTCGAAGGATTTTCTCCCTTGACGATGACGGGCAGCAGCTATGCATCATCATTATTATTTCCACTAGAAACTGTTTTTGAAAGCTATGTAGCTTCAATTTTAGCAACGCAGTTACCTCAAAACATGACTCTTGAGACTCAAGCAAAATCTGAGTCGCTAGTGTCATTCAATAAACGAAAATTTTTTCGTTTACAACCAGATCTCCTCATCACAGAAAGTAGCAAGAGAATTGTTGTATTAGATACAAAATGGAAATTAATCGACAGTAAAAAAGACAATGGCACTGATAAATTTGGGTTGTCACAGAGCGATTTGTATCAAATGTTTGCCTACGGGCACAAATACTTATTTGGTTATGGAGAACTGTTCTTGATCTATCCAAGTCACGATGACTTTATTGAACCTATTGAAATGCCATTTGAATACAGTAATGAATTAAAACTATGGATAATTCCTTTTGATGTATCAGATAATGTTGATGACAACAAAAGGCTTATATTTCCCTCCAATAGCACTTTTCAATTGTGATCTATCAATTTCTTGATATAAAAACTATTAGTAGGTGTAAGTAAAATATCTATTTATGCTCTTAGTTAAAGCTATTCGGCTTTCGCTAATTGAATAATTACCGGAAACAAATACGTAAGCTAGTGCTGAATCCCTTTTCAGCTACAACTTTCTTAATCATTTATATTATCGGGCTTATCATGATTAGGATTATTACGCACATACTCTACGCCGTCACGTTTATAAATGTGGGTATCGGGATGCTGACCTTGCTTTACCTCTTTTACGAGTTTGGCTCGTGATACTTCGCCTCTGCCAGTAACTGTGTAGCTATTATTACCACCATTTTTACCACCGCCATTTCCATTAATACTACTGCCTTTAGCCATAATTAAACCCTCAAAATCGGTTTATAAGTCTTCGTGGACGCAAAAAATAAGCTTGCTTCTCTGTTTTTTAAGCCTAGATTAAACCCAGTTTATTGTATAGATACACAGTGCTTTTTCTAATTGTGAGTAGTCTTTTTGATGTGTATTTTTTTACATAATTTATTGCTAGTTTAATAAAAAAACAGTTTTTATGTTTTTTAACACCTTGTTTTTAATTGTTTATTTTTTATATCTTATCTTTTTAGTGTTTAAATTTACATTTGCTATCCTAACTCCTACTTTACAATTAAATGCAAAAAAAGATATTTAAAAACATGGATTTACATTTTTTCAATTAATTTTTCAACTTGTCTAACTTTCAATTCTGTTCTATTACTAAAAATAGACAAGATTAAAGAAGAGTTACTCAAGTGAAAAAATTATACGTTTCTGAAGCGACAAATAGAAAAGTTAGAGAGTTTAACGAAGCTAAAAAGCGCGGTATCCATATTCCATATGTGAAAAGCACTTTTATGTCGGCTGGTACACGCTCAATATTCTTTTGTCCAGTTCAAAAACGAGTGATTACTTTCATGGGGCAAGGTGAAAAGCACCTTTACATTTCAAAGTTATTTGATTCGAATGTTGTTGAAATTAAAGAGCAATATCCGCTTGACTATGTGCTTACGCAAGAGATTGCTGACACGCTCGGCGTCATCCACCCCCGCAAATACTTAACTGGCGAATTGACGGTTGTTACTACCGACTTACTAATTACATACCGTGATGAAAATGGCTCGGAGTATCGTGTTGCTTATGCATTTAAATATAGTATTGGTGGTCGAAATCAAACACGCACGAACCAAAAACTAGAGATTGCAGAAACGTATTGGAAACGATTTGGTGTGCGTAGTGAGCAAATCTTACGAGATGATGTGTCAAAGGATAAAGCGCATAACTTAATAAATTACATAGATAAATATGATAAGAACATATGTATAAATGAAATAAACGAGTTTGTAACCACTCTTCTAGATGATGTTATTAAACATCCGAGCCACACCCTGCGAGAGTCATTGAGTGCAACGTCTGCATCACTGCATATAGAGCCATCTTATAGTATGACACTTTTTGCGAACGCAATATTTAAAAATGCTTTGCCAATCGATTTGATGCAAGAAATTAAATTGCATAAGCCGATTAAGCTCGCTTTGATAAGTAAGTGGGGCTAGATATTTATGTTTGCTGTAAATGACATACTACAACTGACGCCCATGGGAGTTGAAAAGTTTAAAGCACAATTTGGTGCAGGTGATGAGTTTTTTGTCTCAAAAGTGATTAATGAGAGTACGGAGTACGCTCAATACTTTGTGATAACAAATTTAACGCAGATGAAAAGCAAAGTTGAGCCGCAAAAACCGCTTGCACTATCGACCAATCATGCGCACACGCTCTTTAAACAATTGCTTGACGATGATGGGTGTGGCTTATTCTACTTGCATGATGAGCGCTCACGTGTAAGTGATGAACAGTTAGAGGTAGAGAGCCCTAACTGGATAAAAAAGCGCGAAGCGAGTTGGTCTGTGATAGAGCAATTTCAATCAGATGAGCAAATCTTAAAATACTTGCAAGGCATGCTTGCGCGCCAAATCACACAGCATGCAGCTGATTTAAACGTTAATGAAAAAGCTATTCGAAGAGCCTTGAATCGATATATTTCAAATGGGTGTCGTAAGAATGCGCTTTTACCAATTGCGTACGCGAATGTGGGTAACAGTAAGCGAGTTTATAAAACAAAACCCGGACCAAAGGGCAGTCTTCTTCCTACTTTGAGGACTAGAATGATTGAACCAAGCGACATTGTTAAAGTTCAACGACTTGCACTTCGAAACTGTGTGGATAAAAAAGATGGGAAGTTTTGTTTAAAACGCTTACATATTTTGTTTTTGAAAGAGTATTGCTCCGATGAAATAGTCGTTGAAATAGCAGGAGAAACACACTTTGAACTTGCTGTTGATGAATCAAAAAAATTAATTATCAGCAATTTAAACGTTTATTTAATAAAGCGTTTGATCCGCAACAGCAGCAAGTTTTAAAAATTGGTAAGTCTGCTTATGAAAATAATCGTAAAGATATGACAGGCTGCGCTTTTGAAGGCGCTACTCGTGCAGGCCAGCTTTGTGAGTCAGACTCAACTGAGTTGCCTCTGTATGTTGCTTACCCATTGAATAAAAACAAAATAGAAGCTGCGGGCAAGCCGACTTTGTGTATTGTAGTGTGTGTAAAAACTCAGAAGGTGATGGGTTACTCTCTTGGTTTTAGTTCACCAAAATGGATAAGTGTTGCAGAGGCATTAGTCAACTGTGTCCAAAATAAGAAAGAGTATGCAAAGCAATACAATGTTCATATCGATGATGATGATTGGTCATGTCAACATCTCCCCTTGTCAATTCGCCTTGATAATGGTGGTGAAAATACTCCCAAGCAGTTTAGTACAGTATTGGAAGAAGATTTAGGTCTTTCTATTGTAGATTATTGTCCTCCAGCAAATGGAGCCGGGAAAGGCACTGTCGAACATATACTGCATATTATTCAAGGCTTTCTTTCCAACATTACTGGGTCAGTAGAGAAAAAGCGTGACGCCGGTATTCAGCATGCGTCTCAACGAGCTGTTCTCTTAATTGAAGATGTTCATAGGCTCATCATAAGAGCTATTTGTATCCATAACACGATGAACTCTCGTGAGCGCTTATTGACAACTGAAATGGCGATGAGCGACGTCATACAAACGCCGTCAGCCATGTGGTCCCACTTAATCAATGATGAGCTTTTAGGGCGTCCCAGGATGTCGCAAAAGCGGCTCCCTGAGCTTGTCTATCTCCTAATGCCTAAACTTAAGGCCACAGTTCATCGAAACGAAATTAGTCTCAAAGGTTTAGGGTACTTCAGCGATTGGGCTGAGAAAAAAGGATGGTTTGCAAAAGCAACAGGCGCTCGTTTTAAAATTGATGTGATCAGCCTCGGCGGCACTGTAGACACTATTTACTTCAAAGATGAAGCAGGCGAACTTCAGCCTCTCTCACTCAAAAAAGAGTATCAGCGGTATGAAGGTATGACTGAGCTGCAAGCAAAATATCAACTTAATTTAATAAAAGAAAATCGCAAAGAATTAGAGCATAAAAAAGAAAATGCACTGGTCAATTTTGAACATGAAGTTGAACAAGCTGTAGAGCATCGTTTGAACAATGATTTTAAAGATGCTCCACCCAATACACAAAAAACTATTCAAAGTGGTATTGCAGAACGTAAAGCAATCATGATTGAAGATGAGCAGCGAATTAAAGCAGAGCAATTATTTAAAACAATGCAAGCCAACTCCGAATTTAAAGTGAGTAGCGAGCAACTTAATGATGATGAAGACTATGAGGATATATATTGATGAAAGTAACTAGAACTAAAGCAAATTATAAAGCGCAAGCGCTTAGTAAATATCAAGGGAATCCGCTTGTTGAAGCGCTCCCATCATCACTCACTGAAAGTGAGTTTACTGAACTAATGTATGTGTTTAAGCATTTTCCTGACTGCTTTAATGCATTATCAAGGATTGATGTGAATGATTGTCTCGATGACTTGAAATTAGTTCACATTCCTACGAGGGAGGCATACCAACTCTATGAAAATGTATATGCACAAATGCGCAAGTGTTATGTGAAGCGAAACCCTTTAGATGCTGATGCCCGCCGGTTAGCGAATTCTATTAGTACTCGCTTAAAGGCTAATTGTAAATTTGATGTAGAACAACCGTGCGAACATGTGGCAACTGCACCAAGCATCTTGGTAAGTGGGAAGGCAGGGATTGGCAAAACAGTGTTAATTCGTCGTATTTTAAGTACATTTCCACAAGTCATAAAACACACTGAGTATCGTGGTCAGGTATTCGAAACACAGCAAGTGGTGTGGATGTCATTTGATATGCAAGCATCTCGTAGTCGTAAAGCGCTTGCCCATAACTTTTTTAATGAATTAGAACGTGTGGTAGGGTGTGAAATTAAAGGTGATTTTGTAAAGTCACGAGATTCTATCGATCAACTTTTTCATGCAATGCAAACAGCAGCTGTTGTATATAACATCGGATTGATACACATAGATGAAGCACAGTTTGTATTAAACCCTTCATCAAACTTCAAAGATGCTCCCACACTACCGGAAATTGAAACCCTCTTTAATAAAATTGGCGTACCCGTCATCATTTCTACAACAGATGATGCTTTAGCTACGTTTAAGAGTACTGAAAATGAAGCATTAACAAAGGCGACTAAGTTGCAAACTGTGCGTCGGTTAAACTCTGTCGCACATATTAAAATTAAGCAATGGCATGCCGATACGTCTAAGTTTGATGAGTTTTTTTCTGCGTATTTCCAACCCTCGATATTTGAAAATAGTGAAGTAAATAGTAATGAATTCAAGCTGCAATTACTTGTATTATGTGCTGGAGTGACTGATGCAATATCAGTGCTTTCAATCGCATTTATACGTAACTATCATTCGCTTTCAGAGAAAGGAAAGAAGCTAGACTGTTTAAAGCTACTTAAACAAGTTTACCAAACACGTATGGAAATTTGGCATGCCCCTCTTTCTAAGCTTCGAAAAGACTACAACGTATTGAGCCCTAAAAAGAAAGCTAATCGTTCCACTGATTCAAATATGAATGTTGCACAGCTTTACAGTGAAGCCGAGGCATTCACTCCGAAACCTGCACGTAAGCGCACTAGTGAGCACCATTTAAAACCAGCCCAAAGTGTTGAGCGAATTAATGAGGGGGATGAAATGATAGATGCTGATTCAATTGTTGCAAGTTATGAGAACGAGTGAGAGTTTTATGCATCAAGTACCAACTCCACTACCTGATGAGCATGCAGTAAGTATCATTTATCGTTGGTTTCAAATGACTCGCTTTGAGACTCTTGAATCATTTATTCAAGTAAATGGGTGCAGTTCAAAATTGAACTCACCCCGACGGTTGTGGTGCCCACTATATTCTGAACTTGCTCATGCACTATTATCAAAATACTCATTAGCGGACTTTATTAGTAAGTTTACCAATATACATGATTATAGTTTGTTTTTAGATGAATCCGCGTTTCAAGGTTTAAGTATTGAAACCATTTTGAAAAAGTTATCTACGTTCAAATTTAGTAATGCATTAAATGTTCTACAAGATAAATATTGGCGCTATTGCCCTGAGTGTGCAAATGAAGATGAGCAAAAATATGGCACAACTTACCTTCATGTAGCACATCAATGTTTATATAAACGTGTGTGCAATAAGCATAGTGTATTGCTTGAAGAGCTTGCCTCTTGTCACGTTTCTTTACCGCCTAGCAATAATTTATCGATACTTGCTTCGCAAAGTGATATTGAAAAAGATGTTGCGTTATTGGGGTGGGTCTCTGAGTTAACAGATACTCCTCCAGAAGAGCGTAAACTCCGGGTACTGAATTTGCTGCGTCAAAAGGCGTGTGTTTATTCTTATGATAGAAAAAATCCATATCAGGTGCAGCGAGTTCAGTATATGCAAAACATACTAGCAAAGCGTTTTAATAGCTCTGTTTATAAGCGTTATTTTGATTGGGGTAAGTTGACATCGGGACATTACCCGTTGAACTCATCAGGTGGTTTAATGCACTTTTTAGAACCAGAGAAACACTTTCATCCCATGTTCTATTTAATGCTCATTGATTTGTTTCTAACGAGGGACGAGTTCAATTTGTCTTTAGAATTCCTATTAAACACTTCAAATATAAGGCGTGAGATCCCTCCTGTTGTATTGCCATTAGACATTCGTGAATTAGTAAAAGCTAGTGCGGCGTAGCTAAATAGTCAGGCAAGGATAAGTTATGCGAATGTTACAAATAGTCCCTCGAATTTATAAAGGGGAAACAATATACAGCATAGCAGCACGTATAGTGCTAAATGATGTATCCACGTCTTTTTCGCAATCGATGATAAATAAGTTCGGTAATAAGGATATTCAGCTGAACTCTATTTTCCCCTCGTATTTACGTCAGCTATCATCATTAACATCGTGCGAGATTGATTGTTTTATAGATAACCACTCTCTTTTTCAATATTACTCTTCTTTTTCACCTGATAGAGTTAAAAAGCAAGCACGTGATTTTTTAATAGTTGGCGACAGTGGTGCTGCGTTCAAAGTGCTTGGATTATTATCCAACCGGATTATGAATGAAGGTACTCATAAATTTTGCCCTGTATGCGCTTCAGAGCAAGAGTTAGCGTTTGGTGAGGCGTACTGGTTGCTAGAGCATCAATTGCCACTTTCTATGGTTTGTTTAAAGCATGAATGCATGCTTGTTTCAAAACCTAAAGCGCGTAAGCAGCTTGTATTCCCTGAGATTGGCAGTTCAGTCACTGACTGTACAAGCCCTCTACTACTTAAGATTGCGGAAATAAATCACTTTGTCCTTAATGACTATTCATTTGATCGAGCTAAGCTTGGGCAAACATATGCGGTGAGGCTTATTAATAAAGGCTTGGCAACAACGAAATCTGTTCGACATATACAATGGCGTAATGAAATGAAAGCGTACTTTGCTCCACTTATGCATGATGAGCGAGTAAGAAAGTTATTAAATTCCTCGGTTGAGCAGGGCTTTCCTGCAAATATTTTCTATAACGATGATTCTAGTCATCATCCTATCAAGCACGTATTAATTATTAGTTTTTTGTTCGAGCACTTCGGCGATTTTATTGTGGCTTACGGAAAAGGAGAAAGCATTAAGGTACGTGCAGTTAAACAACCCAAACCACAAGTGAATATTGACGAAGAGCGCCATAAGGAAACATTAACATTATTGAAATCAGGTATGCCCTTAAGGGATATTATTTGTAAAGCGAATGTCAGTGCTGCAACAGTTCGTAATCTTGCTAGAGTGCATGGTATAGCACTAAAAGAACATATCCGAAAAGTTAGCAGCATAATGCACAGGTCTATCTTGATACAGTTAGTCGTAGGAAAGCCGACAGAAGTAATAGCGCGTGATTTTAATTTATCAGTAGGTGATATTGAGCAAGTGCTAGTTGGCCAAACGGCGATAAAAATGCTGCGTCAACGCATCAGGTTTTATACCCGCAGAAAAACCGCACGGCAGGCTATTATCTCAGCGCTATACACGCTTGTTAGGCCATCTATTTCTAGAGTTAGAAAAGTAATAGATAAAGAGTATATGTGGCTTTATAAGCACGATAGGGAGTGGTTAAACGATTTAAAAAAAACATACTTCAACAACAAGTAAGAGAGAGAATATGGATAAGCATACAAATAATATACTGCAACAAGATCCGAGAAAAGCGGCTCGGATCGCGCTAAAGGTATTTTTAAATATTATGGATGCATGGGGTGTTAATTTAGAACAGCGTCAAGTGTTTTTAAGTAGCCCTGATAGAAATGAATTTGAGCAATGGCAACAAGGTAATGTTGAAAGCATGAACCGCGATGTAATTATACGTATCTCATATATTATAGGAATATACAAAGGATTAGGCTTAATTTTCAACGATAGAAGCATGGCTGATGAATGGGTAAATAAACCAAACAAAGAGTTCAATGATCAGTCTGCTTTGGAGTTTATGCTTGGTGGAGATATAGAGCAATTGAAGCAAGTTAGAGAGTTTGTTGATGGGCCATTCAATTTTTCTTGATTAATTCTGTCAAGTGTTAAAGTCAACTCGATAGTAAATTTTTTGTACGAATTCTTTAAGTACCGAACTCAAGTTTAAATACCAATAACACGCTAGCATTTTTATAATTACCTGATATTGTTATAAAGGGTTTTAATTCAAATTATACATAAGGGAAAAATAATTATGATGCAGTCATTTAATGGGCATACTTTTACTGAAGCTTTAGCTAAAACTAAAAAATGGGACTTTGAATTAGCAATACAGAAATTAATAGATTCGAACCCCGAACAATGGAATTTAGAACGTGCGGAGAAGGCTATTCTTGACTATCAGCGCTACATGGCAGTCACTAAAGCGCTTGGAGGTATACAGCTTGTTCCAAATGCGGATATTGATGAAATCTGGCATATGCATATTTTAGACACTCGTGCATATATGCAAGATTGTAACGCTTTATTCGGTGAGTACCTCCATCATTATCCATACTTCGGTATGTTAAGCGAAGAGAACCAACAGCAATGGGTAGATGTTCAGACACAATCAGAAGAGCTTTGGCATAATTTATTTAATGAGCCTTTATATAGTAAAGATAGTGTTGCACAAAAATGCCCTCAGGTCTGCCCTTGTCATGTTGACCAGCTTAGTATTGGAGGATCTACCTCAGCGCTTTTAAAAAGCGCTTAGTAATGATGCGTGAAAAAGGTTCTAGTAGGCGTGATAATATTGCGCGCCTACCATCGTCTTCAAAAACCTTCTTTAGGCCACATTCGATTACTAAAATAGATGTTCAATCCATACAAGATAAAGGGTATCAAGTTATCCGAGGTTTTGGGGTTGATGTTATTGAATTTGAACAAGTATTTAATCGTATCTCCAATGAGCAGTTATATTGCTCGCCACGTGTAGGCGGCATTTGTCATCAATACTCCGTCGAAGTCAATAGTGATAACTTTTCGCAGCAAATGCGTACAGGAGGTTTTCATACAGATTTTATGTTTCAAGATAAGCCTCCTGAATATATTGGATTATTGTGTTTAGAAACGGATCCCAAGCACCCCATTTATGGACGAAACCAAATCGTATCAATGTCAGTTTTGTTAGAGCGATTAAGCTCTGGATTTGGTTTATCCGTTGAGGATATTTTGCAGCGCAATTTGCCCTACCACTTCGCAAATGGACAACATTTTTCAGTGCCTTTGCTTCATAGGTGTAATGGACAGCTACAATTCAAGTTCCACCAACATTTAGTAACTGATGGTATGTACGGCGATAAGTTCAAAGAAAAAGAAATAGAAACTTATATGACACAGCTTCATGCTGCGATGATAGATGTAGCTGAGGATATTTGTTTGGATGCGGGAGATCTATTGGTGCTTTCAAATCATCATGCGCTGCATCGGCGAGGTGAGTGCAGTGTCAGTTTTAATGCTGATAATAAAACTTGGAGATCTAGGAAGATGGCGAGTATACGGTTTAACTTATGAAATATGTATTGAACGCTCTGTGTCGGCTTGAATCCAAACAGCATGATCATTTTGGTGATATTTACTTTATTCAAAAAACAACACATCGTGATGATGTCATTATAATAGATGCGCCCTCAGCAAAAATTTTAGAAAAAATAAGTAATAACAAGCAACTTAGTGCAGAAGAAGAGGCTCAGAACTTTAAGCGCATAGCTCGATTAGTTTCAGAAAATATTTTGGTGCCTTTAGAAGCTCCAAGGATAAGAAAGACTGAACCAGTTGCTAGAAGTATTAACCTTTGGCTACAGGTTACTGATAGCTGCAACTTAGCTTGTGATTATTGTTATATCCCATCTTTATACAGCGATAAAACTTTACGCAGCGACATATTTTCTTTGTTATTTCAGCATTTCAAAGAAATTAAGGGTTTAGAGACAGTGCACTTGAAACTTGCTGGAGGGGAGCCCCTAATGGTTTTTTCTGCATGGAAAGAGGGAGTTCAATGGCTAAGAACGCAGCTTAAAAGCATTGGGATAAATTTAGATTTGCGTATTATTACAAACCTTACGAGATTAACAAATGAAATGGTCGCTTTTTTTAAAAAGCATAATGTAATCATTTCTGTGTCCGTAGATGGCTTGGGTGAAACTCACGATCAACATCGAAAACATAAAAATGGGGCTGGCTCTTTTAAAACAGTGATGACTAATATCAACCGCTTGCGTGAGCGAGGAGTTTTCCCTAGTGTCATGATTACTGTTGCTGGGGATAACTATCTCGGAGTACCTGCTTTAGTTGAGTATCTTATAGAAAAAGATATGACTTTTCGTATATCTGATGCTAAAGGTGATTACCTGACCGCAGAGCAGTTTGAGCAGACGATGGATTTAGTGAATACTTTACTGGATAAATCGATAGAAGATGGCTATCCAGTAAGTCGTCGTGTCATATTTTCTGATTTACGTACTCATGAAGCAGCAAGCACACCTTGTTCAATGGGGAGCCATGCAGCTGCTATTTATATTGATGGCTCAGTATATTTTTGCCATACCGAATTTGAGAAAGGTCAGCCATTAGGGCACCTTAGTGGCGAGCAAAATCTATTAAGTATAATCCGTACAGGCAAGCATAAACACTTCGGTCTAAGTGATGATTGCCAATCCTGTAAGTATCGTTTTGTGTGCGCAGGAGGGTGTCCGCTTTACCGAGTGAACGGTAAGAGCCCAATGTGTCACGTTTATAAAAAAGTAATTTCTCAAGTTTTTGATATTTATGATAGAGAGGATGGTAATCAACATGGATGAAGCCTTATCCTTTACTGATATTACCCAAAACAATTTAAAGCATTTAGATTTTAATATGGTGCCTAATGAGATAGTTGTCATTTGTGGCGTTAGTGGTTCTGGTAAGTCAACCTTAGTGCATCAAGTAATTGCAGCTGAAGCGTTAAGGCAGCAAAAAATGCGCAATAAGAGCGATAAAATTTTACACTATGCAGTACGGCCTAAGTTTAGAAGTTGCTCTTCACT
Organism: Pseudoalteromonas sp. NEC-BIFX-2020_015; assembly: GCF_012952265.1. Lineage (NCBI taxonomy): Bacteria > Pseudomonadati > Pseudomonadota > Gammaproteobacteria > Alteromonadales > Pseudoalteromonadaceae > Pseudoalteromonas > Pseudoalteromonas sp. NEC-BIFX-2020_015. The sequence goes on along the minus strand of NZ_JABCJL010000010.1, from coordinate 139,746 downwards.
ACCCGAACCAATAATTATTAGCCAGCGTAGTGCTCATGTTGCTGAAAACATACGTTTTGGTACCCGTTCACGGATTAACGATCTTTTAGTGAAGTACTTTGTAGAAGCTGGGCAGGTTATTCATAATCAGCACCTAATAGTAAAACCAACTCTTCCGGAAATATTTGTTCACCAGCAACGGTTTTATAGCAACTCATGTTTATTTTTACGTGTATTAAATTTTGAATCTTTAAGCACAAACCTGAGACAACAACTACTTCAAAGCCAAGTCAGCTCATTGTTATTGCGTGCTGAAGGAAAGTTGACATTAAAGTCGGTACCTCTAAGTAAGCTCCCAAAACAAATTGAAAAGTACGAGGGGTTTATTGCGATAGAGCGTACGGAAGAAGCAGAAAAGCTAAAGAAGCTTAATTCAGTGCCTGTACTTATGTTGGACTCACGGTGCGTAGAAGAGACTTCAATTGATGAATATGATCATGATGAAATCGAATTTGATCAACATGGGTTCAACCCCGAATACTGTCGAATTTTTAGATTACCTAGCCAAAAATTATTTTCTCGCTCGACTCAGTCCTCTACTGCTGGATATTGTCGAAAGTGTAATGGTTCAGGGGAGCGAATTAGTTACAATTTGGACAGTGTGATTATTCCCGATGTGCCTCTAACTAAAGAGTTTCTTGATGTAGAGAAAACCAAAACAGGACGTTATCAAGGATTTAAGTTTTTGCCTTCAGGGTTAACGGCTGTGTTAAGAAAAGCAGGAGTAGATGTAAAATTAAGCTTTCACGCATTATCCAAAGAGCAACGAGATCTTGTGTTGCAAACGTTACGTGATAAATTGGCATCTAATAGCAAAGATAAATTTGCACAAACATTTTTAAAAAAAGGACCTTGCTTAGCTTGTCACGGTAATGGTTTTGGTTGGCAAGCTAGAGAAGCTAAAGTCAATGGACGTTCTTTGCCTGACTATTTAGCAATGAATGGTAAACAACTTCAGCATTCCATTGACGATATAAAAGTCACTCACCCGATTCTAAGCCAGCTAAAGAATTTATTGAAATATTTGCATGCACTAGCTATTGATCATATCGATTTTGAGCGCCCTCTAACCACATTAAGTTCAGGCGAACTACAACGGTTGAAGTTACTCCCTGCACTATTAGATGATGTTTCCGAGCGTTTGTATATCCTAGATGAGCCATCTTCGAATTTACAATTTAAAGACAATCTTGCGATCATCGAGCTATTAAAAGCTATCAAAATGAAAGGTAATCGCATATTACTGGTAGAGCATAACCCTCTATACCAAGCCTATGCGGACCGAGTGTTGTGTATAGGTCCTAAAGCAGGGATAGAGGGGGGGAGCTATTGCCCAGCACTTACGGTTGACCAACAGCTTCAAGGGCTTTCTATTTCTAATAATATTGCGCCGCTAGTAGAAAAAGAGCAGCTAACCTTAACGCTACAACCTACTAGGCATATGCAGCTAAATCGATTCAGCATACCTAAAAATACAATTAATACAATTATAGGAGCTAGTGGTTCTGGGAAGTCTACCCTTTGCCGAGAGATGCTTTATCCTGCGCTTATTCAGGAAAACTTTTCTGTAGAATTATTAGATAGTCGTCCATTTACTGGTGCATCCAGCTCAATCGTAGCCAGTTACCTTGGTATTCTTGATACATTGCGAGAGTTCTTTTCTGTTCAAAGCTCGGGAAAATACTCACCTAATGATTTTAGTTTCAATGCAGGTGGTGCTTGCGAACACTGCTCCGGTAAAGGGTTTGTAGAAGTAGGTGACGGCCGCGGAGCTAATAAAGATAAAATAAAACAGACTTGCCCTGTATGCTTTGGTTCAAGGTTTCGTGCTGAAGTTGCATTATTCTGTGCCGAAATTGATCAAAAACCTGTCTCCCTTCCTCAAGTATTGAGTTCTAACTTTCATTGGATAGCAGCACAAAAAGATCTTTCTAAATTACACACTACTATAACAACCCTAGAAGCACTTTCATTAGGGCATTTACATCTAGGCAGGGAAACACAAACCCTTAGTGGTGGTGAGCTCCAGCGATTGAAGTTAGCTAAATTTTTACTCGCTAATTGGTTGAATCGTAACCAAAAACAGAGGCAGCCCAATAATGTACAACAAGTTGTGGTTCTTGATGAACCTTGTCGTGGTCTAGACAATCAAGCTGTTGCTCGTCTAATGTCAATATTACGCGAACATCTAGCCCATGCTACGGTTATTGTTATTGAGCACAACCCTTATTTTATTTACCAATGTGACTACATAACAGATATTGGACGTAGTGGTGAGGTGAAAACAGATGCGAACATATATCAGGCTGATCTTCACAGTATCCAAAAATTAGATTTTGAAGAGAGGTTGTTAAAATTTCCTAGTCTAAATCATCAACTAATCATGGAGCAGGCTAAGGCTAAAATTTTAGAAAAAACTTTTCAGATTGATTATGTTGAAAATAGTTTAGCATTCGAAAGCATAAAGCCGATAACTAAAGTAGTAAGAGCTCCCCGTACCGAGCGAAATAATCAACGCTATCAACTTATTCCTAAGATATACCGCCAGCAGCAAAACTTTGAACGAGAAAAAAAGTTTAGAAATTGTTTTGAGATCATAGTACCAGACGATAATTGTTTTTTTTATAGCGATTGGGAAACACTACAAAGCACTGTAATAGCACTGAGGCCAAAAGAATACTATTACAATCCGTTTATGCGGCAATTGGAGCGTTATCCATCCGTACCATTGACAGAAAGAAAAAAAATACTATCAGCTTTAACTACTAAAGCAGTCTTATTTGAAGATGATGATTGGCGCTGCTTAGCTTCTAGCGAAAGTCTTGAGTCTGCATATTTGAAAGGTTCTGGCGTTGTTGTAATTTGTGAACAATCCAATGAGCTAAGTTATCACAGCATTCGTTTATTAAGTTTGAAAGAAAAAGTTGTTGATCGAGTTTTCCCTGATCAATTTGCTTTCAATCTTTATAGAAATTCCTGCCAACATTGTCATGGTTATGGAAAAATTCTTAGCTATCCATTAGGAGAATGGATAGATGAAACAAAAAGTATTTTAGATAAAGGTTCACTTCCTTTTCCATTAGAGAATAGTTTACCCAAACGTACAATTAGCCACTTTGCTACCAAAGAAGGGTTATTTGATTTTAGAAAAAAGATACATCAGCTTAGCAAAATTGAGCGCGATATCCTTTTCTATGGCTTTAAAGCTTATCGTTTCCGGAAGGCAAGCGCTAAAAGTAACGCTGACCACCAATATTATGAATGGGAAGGTTTGAACTCATACATCTATGATAAGCGAAAGCAACTTGAAGCTAACGCTTTATTTATTGATAAGGTTGACTGGGTAGTTTGCCCATTTTGTACACTTGGTTTTTCATCCAGTATTAGTTTTTACCAATGTGAAGGCGAGATATTTACAGATATATTTTAGATAATTAAATACAAGTGATTTACTAATATTACATGCAGACATAACTCATAGGCGTAGAGGGAGCTATATAAGTCGGAAATAGTATTTTATGTCGTTTATTTAAATTTAATTTTTTATGTAAAGCTTTAAGGTGGCTAAAGTCTTTTTTGAGTTTCTTCTCAGTAATTGAATGCTGATTTTGCTACTTACTTAGGTTGTTAATTATGTTTTCAATTAAATAACCATTTTGCAGCTGTGTACTTCAATGAGCGAAGTAAGCTTGTAAAAGAAAATTTTGGTAGCAAAGTTAATAACAAGAGTATTCACTTTTGGTGAAACCTTCTCTGTGATGATAAATGGTATGGAAAATATTAAGCTTTAATTATTTATTCCCAAACTATAATAATCACGCTTAGATTGGGGCTATTAGCGCCTACTAAAATTCCCAATCTATAATTAAAAACTCTATAACGAAAAATGCGGTCTAAAAAACTGCATTTTCCCAAACTATAATAACTCTGATCATTAAAAAATTCCCAATTAAAGATTGGGAATTGATAAAATTTTAAAAGCCGTTGCAGCAATGTAGCGGCTTTTTTGTGCGTGGTGAAAAACCATTTAAAATGCTTATGTAGGTTGGGTTGAGTGAAACGAAACCCAACGATTCTCCAATATCATTGTTTGCTCTCAAAAGATAAATATGGATTGTTAGTAGGTCGCCCTTTAGGGCGAAAAAAACGAGAAAATGAATTCACCACAGAGATCACAGAGGCGCTTCGCTGCACCGAGGTTAAATATTGTTGTAGGAGTCGGCTTCAGCCACGTGTGATTTGTAGGTTGGGTAGAGTGCAACGAAACCCAACGATTTTCCGATATCATTACCATCTCCCAAGCACGTAAATATGTATTGTTTGTAGGTCGCTCTTTAGGGCGAAAAAAGCGAGAAAATGAATTCACCACAGAGATCACAGAGGTACTTCGCTGCACCGAGGCTTATATTTATTGTAGGAGATGGCTTTAGCCACGAATGGTTTACACCAATGTTAGAGTTAACCACCGTAGGCGCTGAGCTTGTTAGCGCGTGGGTTTGTAGCTTGGGCTTTAGCTCAAAAAGTTGTTTCACCTTAGCTGATGGTTCTTACTGCTAACTTGTTAATTTTTGTCGGGATAAATCCGCGACCTACATTAAAAAACCTTATTCAAGGTTTTTTGCCAGATTGCTGGCGGCAACCAAGGGGCGGCTGCCGCCGACCGCCCCTTGAAACCCCACGGCGCCCCGAGCATCACGCTTAATCCTTCAATGCACAATTGATGTGAACGTAAGCGGCGAAGATAGGCCATCCATGGGCTAGTTTCGCCTTATCGCGCATCCATGCGCGATATTACTCATCAATTACTTATTTTCAGGGCGTAATGACGGGGAAGGGTGTTAAACGTGAGATTGGTGTTTGGTCTTGGCAATATACAAGATCTAGTACCGCGGTTTCCAGTCATAGAAAAGCACACTACCTTTATGCAACTAATTCAGAATTGCATTGTTTTGAGTGTTTTTTAACTAATTGATAATATTTAATAAGTGGATATAAGAAGATTAAAGCAACGAAAAAAATGATGTTAGAAAATAACAACATTTCATTTGTAGTATAACCACCAGCAGTAAACTCATAATAAAGCGTCAAAAGAACTGCCATTATTTGAGCGTATATAATGAGTAACCAAATGATATGATGTAAAATATAGCGTTTATATATAATACCTAAACATGCGCCGATAGTAAGAGTATCAAACGTAAATGTAAGATAACTCAGCCATGCTGGTTGAATTATGTGCAAGCTTATATTGAAAAAGGAGTTATATATGTCATAGCCTGTGGTAAGTAAAAGCAACAGGAGAAACAAGTACCAAAATATATTGCTTTTCATAGTATCAATACCAATGACCATAAGGTATATCGTTCGGATTTTTTGGTAGCCTTGACCAACCGTCACTGTTATCAATGTATCGTTTGGTAAAGTTTCTTCTTATCGCACCTGCTGGCGCAAGGTTTGCTAGTATTTTTAATAAATTGGTAGATTCATTTGAGTTGCGGTCATAAGTTTGAATCGTAAGTTTTATGGTAGGGTAAACTCTAGTGTATGCTTCATTTGCATCTTTATGATTACCGATGAACTGGCGATATACGAAATGGCCTACTGAAGCGATTCTACCGGCAATACCTGCTTTTTTTACAACACTCATTTCTTTTGATGAGCTCATAACTTTCCTTGTTCCTTTTTTGACCTATGCTAAAGGTCGATATTCTCACTTTTTTTTGTAATGTAAACTAACAATTCTTTAAGGCTATGGGGCTTTCTGTTTATAAGCAGTTAACGCAAACGCGAAGATAGGCCAACTTTCACATCCCTGTACGCTCCCCAGTTCGGCCATCCATGGCCTCTCGTTCAAAGCTGCGCTTTTCACCCATGGCCTAGTTTCGTCTTATCTCGCATTGCCTACATGGTTGTAGGTACTTAGGATTTGTCGGGAACAAAAATCTTGCCATGAAGTGAATTACTCATCAATTGTTTATTTTCAGGACTTGATAACAGGTGAGGGTGTTAAACGAGTGAGTGGTGTTTGGTCTTGGCAAGAAACAAGACCTGACTCTCTGCATTTTGACCCCTTTGGGTTTCCTTGGGTTTATTCGGCGATATCGAAAGCTGTCGGTAGGTTGAATACATTAATGGTTGAAGATAAAAAGGTTAAATTACAATACGAAAAACTTCGAGATGGTTTGATATCTGAAGTTAAGATTTGACTCTTCGTCATTTCGTTCATTCTAAATCTTTAATATAAATAAAACCTACCGCTCGATAGGTTTCAAAAAAATTTAAAATTAGTTATCTTCGATAACAATAGTACAGGCAGCAGGACTTTCACCTGTCATACTTATTACCGCCGTATAACCGTTATGGCTCTCATCGTAAATACCATCATCAGAGTAGTGTTTTGTTGTGTTATCAGCCGCTTTATACGCATCTTTAGAGCTACTATAAGGAGTTCTACTATGCTGTACTTTAAAGTAATTCTCTTTATTTACTGGTGTTGCGGACATAACTGCCCAACCTGATTTATTATCTGAAATTTCAATGCTTATAGTAATATTTGAACCAGCACCTTTAGCATGAACACCTGCTTCCCAAAGATCTCCCGGGCTAATTTTGTTGCCACCATCAACATCTCGTAAACTACCGTGGTCAATATAGTAATCTACACTTATTGTTGATTTTGTAGCATTCCTTACACCAACAGCCAAATCGTTACGATCTTTATTGCTACCAAAAACACTAGTAATTAGCTGATTAACATCAATATTAAAATTAGTATCGGTACTCATAATTTATTTCTCCATTATTAATAACTATTTCATTGTCAAACAACATAAAATTCGTTGTTAATAAAATGTTAGGTTGGATAATCTAGGATATCTATTACAAATCATTACACTCAATATTCAATTGAGTATAATTAGGGGGCTGTAGATTAAAAGCACAAAAGACAACAAAGGGGTCACCCATTAGAATAACAACCAGCCCCTTTATTAGAAATTTTACGTAATTTGTTGGGATTGAGTCCTGGTAAACGTAGACAGGTTACTTAAATGTGATGATAAATTCACTTCCCGCTTTTGTGGAGTTTAGGGCGTAATCAATCGATAAGTGCTCGCATAAGCGTTTGACAATATTAAGCCCCATGCCTAATCCTTGGCTTTCATTGCCTTTTACACCAGCGTCAAAAATGTGTTGCTCTATATTCGGGCTAATCCCGCCGCCACAGTCACGCACTGAAAGTGAGCTGTCTTTATATTCGATTTCGATAATGCCTGAATGACTATATTTAAACGCATTGCCTATCAGGTTGTTTAATAAAATAAGCAGGGGTGGTTCGCCTATAGGGGCTATTTGTTGTGGTTTAATGTTAACGGCTAGTTCAATGCTTTTACCGGCCAAGTAATGGTGTTGCTGTAAAATACTTTGTTCGACCAGCGGGAGGATGCGCGTTTGAGCTGGTTGGCTGTTTTCTTCTCGAGCTAAGGCGAGTAAGGCTGTTAAACTTTGTTCAATTTGTTTTTGAGCATGTTCAACTCGGGCAATGAGATCTGTTTGCTTTTCAGTGAGTTTGGATTGTTTTAACAGTGTAATTGCACCTTGGCTTATCGTGACGGGGGTTCGTAGTTCATGGGATATATCTCGGGTGAATAATTGTTCACGTTTAATAAATGCGTGTATACGTGTAAGTGCTTGTTCAAGCGCATTGGCAAAGGTTCCAATTTCACTGTTTTTGAAGCGCTCGGCAAATCCATTGGGCAGTTGTTCAACAGGGGCTTGTTCAATAATAGTAATTAATTCATCAAGGGGTTTAAATAAGCGCTTAGCAATGAGGTAGGCTGTAATTCCCATCAAAATAGCAATTACAGAGACAAAAGCAAAAATAACAAATAAATAAGAAAGCAGTTCGTTTTTAACGCTACTAACAAATAGTTGATTACTAACATCCGCGAGTAAGTAGCCGTGTTCAAATTGTTTTAAATGAAAATGCTCACCGTTAGCTAGGGAGATTTCGGTTCGATGAGGGTGTTGATTTAAAAATTGCTTTATATCAGCAGGCAGCTCTGAGTACTGTGCATAAAATGAAATAAAGTCGAATCGAGGTGCCACTGCACTCCCTTTTGCTATTTGTTGGCTAATAGCGTGGCTTTCAATATCGATAAAGGTATTAAAAAAGTGGTCTTCAACATGATAGGCAAATACAAAGCTCATTAAGCTGTATAGCACGCTGATCAGCGCAGTAAGGGCAATAAATAACCCTATAATTCGTGTGCGTAACGGGTGTTTTCTCATGGGGTTAACTCATTTTTTATATCTAAGCAAAAACCAATACCATGCATTGTTTTAATGAGTGGAGAGGTAAAAGGCTTATCAATTACTTTACGTAACTGATAAAGGTGTGACCGAAGGGCATCTGAGTCGGTATGCTCATCCCCCCATATTTTGTCGCATAGTTCAGTGCGGCTTACGACGCTGGGGTGGGCTTGCATCAAACTATGTATTATTTGCCATGGGATAGGCTGTAGCTTTAAAGCTAACCCGTCACGTCTAACCTGTTTTGTTTGGTTATCAAGTTGGAGTGGCCCTACAATAAGGGTCGATTGCATCGGTTGTATATGCCGTTTGACGAGCGCATTGCAGCGTAGCCAGAGTTCTTCTAAATCAAATGGCTTTGTTAGGTAGTCATCTGCGCCGAGCTCAAACCCTTCTCGTTTATCTGCTAATGAATCGCGTGCTGTCATCATGATAATAGGGGTATAGCGTGTTGCGTGCTGGCGTAGTTGCTGACAAACCCCTAAACCATCAAGTTTAGGGAGCATAATATCAAGAATTATACAGTCATAATACTGCTCAATGGCGAGCGTTAAGCCGAGCTGACCATTATCGGCAAAATCCATCACCGTGCCATATTGCTGAAAATAATCAGCAATATTGAGGCTTATTTCGGGGTTGTCTTCGATGACTAATATTTTTAGTTCTTTGTTATGCATGTCTCACAGCCAGTCAGTTAAGTCATCGACATAGTTTGAAGGCAGAATATGGCTACTGTCAAAGCGAAAGTGCTTTTTATTTTCACTCGGTATCAGATTGAATAACATGCTGTTTTGTTGTTTGCTTGCGTATTCGTCATCGTCGGCTGTAAGTAGCCAGACTTTGTTGTTAGCCAGACCTGTTAATACATTTTTAGGCGCAACCAGTGCTGTTTTATCATCTAGGTGGGGAGGAACAATGGCTGCTACATTATTGATACGTGGGTCGATACCCGCCAATAATAAGCTTGCTTGCCCACCCATACTGTAGCCCGCAACATTTATACGCAACGGGTCAAACTGTGGCTGCTGCGCTATCCAATCAAGGAGCACGCGGTGATCTTTGACTGTATCGGTGATCAGCGCTTCATACGGGGCTTTGTCACCGAAGTAATGTAAATCCATCATCACGTCACGTATAGAGTAGTTAGGGTCTTTACGAAGGCCGTGATTACGAGCGTCAATGGCTATGACGGCGTAGCCTTGTTTGAGTGCTTGTTGCGTGATTTTATCAACAGATGTAATTGTTGGGCGGGTTTTAAAGCTATCTTGAAACCACCGTATTTGACTCCGACCCAGTGCATGTATACCAATTAAAACGGGCATGGGCTGCGTTGAATTAGCATGCGTTACAGGGTATTTGATTCGACCATTTACAATTTGACCATCGAAGCTTTGGTAAGTAAATTCGTAATAGTTGTCTTCAATTTTAGTTTGTTGCCAATGTAAATCATTACCTGCTTGGTAAGCATAATGCGCTTGTACTTGCTCAGGGCTTACTTGATAAGGTGTCAACGAGAAATGAAAAAACCAGCCCCCGCCTGCAAGTAATATAATTATGGCAGTAATAAGCGTGTAACGAAGAATGTTATTTTTAATGAATGGCATAAGGTAAACCTCTTTTGTTTTATTGGTTAAACGGTAACAACGCAGGTGTGAAATAGATGTGAAGAGCAATAACTTTTTTTGCAAAAGAGACTTTAATTTTAAAATCACACTCGCTGGTTTTAAATAAGTTTGTGTATAGCCATTTTGTTCACCTCAAACGCACACACTTTTATGAGTGAGCATAAAAAAGGGCTGGCACATATTTTGTCAGTAAATTTATCCTTATTATTTGCACACTGTTAATTACAGGACTTGGAATTGTGCAGCTTGGAAGGGGTTTTAGGCAAAAAAGCTAAACTAGGCGGGCACTTTGTTTAATAATATGTTTTTTAATAATTTAATGAAGGCACAACTGTTCAGCCTGCGCCTTTGTACCGTTTCATATTGTTGACAAAAAATTTGAGTCGGGTAGCCTACATTTCACTTTAATATGCACACTACAAGGACTGTAATGTTTTGTAATACCGAACTCGATTGTCTTCATGATTCAATCAACATTGCTTATTATTTATCTGAGCCTCTTTTTTATATTTGTTTTTTAGCTATTAGCCTGTCTTTAAAAAATATACCAGGGCGCTATTGGTTGGTGAGCTTTCTCGTTTGCTGTTTAGTCTCATCAGCTTTTTATAACATGTATCCCCTTGCGGGGAGCTTTCTTCCTTTCTCCATTGAATATTATCAAGCATATCTACTAACCGCTCGTTTAATATACAACTTTAGTGTTTTTATATTACTGCCTGCATTTTTATTTAATTTATGGAGTAGCAAAGTGCTTAATACTTCTGCTGCGAGCATTCTTTTATCATGGCGAGGTCGAGTAACGCGAAGTATTTATTGGTTTGTTGCTGTGTCTAATGCCGTTTTGTTTATATCAATTATTCATGGACTATCTAATATGGGGGATTACCCTATGGAAGAAACGTGGTTATCTACAGGGCTTATGTACTTAACCTTGTTTGTAGTATTAGGGTGCTTGATTTGGATAAATCTTATGGTGACAATTAAGCGTTGGCATGACCTTAATATATCTGGCTGGATGACGTTATGCTTTTTAATTCCTTTTATTGGCTCGATTAGTTGTATTATTTACTTAGGTTTTGCGAAAGGTAAGCTGAAGGCAAATCGTTTTGGTGAAGCGCTCACTCAATAAAGTACAACAGCTAAGCTAATAGGTGAGTATTTAGCTCAATGCGAGAGTGAAAATTACGAAGGTTACACCTGACTTCATTTATATAAATAAAGTCAGGGTTGTTAATCTACCCAGCGGCTTTATATCTGCACTGTATATATATTACTTCTAAAATAACCCTTCTCTTTAAAGTGTGTGTTTTTACTAATCCCCGGTTAGTGAAAAAGCAAAGTGTGCGTATCAACTGCAAGAAAACAATCAAATAAGCTTGGACACACGTTACTCCTACAGTATCTTCAGTAGCATTTAAAACAGCTAGCAGGTGCGCAGTAAGATGTCTGAAGTAACCTGTTTGATAATATACTCAATTTAAACATTGCCTTAAGGTAATAATTTATATTCCTATAATTTATCGTGTGGCGATTGTGTACTTGTCCAAAATGAGTGAAAGAGTGCAATATCAAGGCAGAAATTATGACATAGGGTTATTTGTGAGATGTTATTTAGATGAGGCCTGCTTAATTGTTTGAGGTGATTAACTTAATTAAAATTTTGAATGTATTGGCTTTTGGTGGGGCTCTTTAATTTTTTATTTCTGTTGTCTTAGAGCAAAATAATCCTGAACTGTAATGTTCAGGAAAGTTACAGTTATTATGGTATAGCCAGATTTAATCAATTTGGATATACCAATGAATAAAAAACTACTTCCTTTAAGTTACTCACTTTTACTTTTAAGCTTTGGTGCCAACGCGCAAGAGGCTCAACAAAATGAGCTTGGTATTGGCCTAGCTGTAATATCACAAAATGCTGGTTATGATATAGGCGCCGAAAGTAACGTTGTACCAGCATTACTTATTAATTATGGTGATTTTAGTCTGCTTGGCCCAGAAGTTAAATATAATCTACATCGGGGTGATGAATTTACATTTGACCTTACCGGCTCTATTCGTCTTGACGGTTATTCAGCAGATGATGACAAGTTTTTTACCGGTATGAAAGATAGAGATTCAACCATAGATTTGGGCTTTGCCTTGGAGTACGAACTAGGGCCGGTAGATGTTGGTTTTAGCATGGCAGCTGATGTGTTGGGCAAGCATGAGGGCTATCAAGCCGGTCTTACCTTTGGTCATAATTTTAAATTTGAATCTACCATGTTAACGCCTTTTATTGGGCTGGAATATCAAAGTGAAGAATTAGTCGACTATTACTATGGCGTGCGTCAAGAGGAAGTAACCACCACACGTGATTTTTACCAGGCAGATGCAGCAACCCAAGCGGTTGCTGGTTTAAGAGGTATGTGGTGGTCAGGCCCGCATCATAGGGTGATTTTTAGATTAGAGTACTCAGTATTAGGCAGCAGTATAGAAGATAGCCCCCTTGTTGATGGTAGCAATAGTTATGAGTTTATTATGGGTTACGCTTATGTTTTCTAAAGCTAGCCCCATGCTCTGTGGATTTTTAGCTTGCTTAGGTCTTTTGTTATCACCGCTTGGCCAAGCAAAAAGTGTTACTGATGCTAATATTGGGCAAGAGCGTATAAGTACATTTTTCACTGGCATCATTGAAGGTCAACAGTCGGTAAGTTTACGCTCTATGCAGGCAGGGAGAGTTATTTCTTTGTCTTTGCTAAATGGCAGTACCGTTAATAAAGGCGATATCATTGCCGAAATTTATTCGCCCGAGTGGGCGGATAACTGGCATCAAGCGCAAGCTAATTACCGAGAAAAAAAAGCTAATCTCATTCATGCGCAAAAAGAGTGGCAAAGAGCAAACTCATTACATCAACAAGGTTTACTCGCGCAGACTGATGTTGATAACTTAGAAGCAAGCTATTTGGCAACAAAAGCGGGTTTAGCTGTTGCGCAAGCGCAGGTAAACAGCAGCAATAATCGCTATCAAGAGCGCTTAATTCGCGCTCCTTTTTCAGGATTAGTTAGTCACCTTCATGTTCGACAAGGTGACTACCTTAATACGGGTCAGTCTGTACTTGTTTTAGATGAAGTTAAACGCCAAAAGGCCCGATTCGAGTTACCTGAGCGTTTTGCCATTTCCCTATCATTAGGTCAACAAGTCACCTTAACTATCCCTGCTTTAGGGCTGCATCAACAAGTGCTTATTACCGAGTTGGCTCGACCAAAAAAAGGCGCTAGTCGATTGTTTGAAGTAACGGTCGCTTTAAGTCAAGCGCAGCATAAATTCATAGGGTTACAAGCGCAGCTGAGGATTAATTCTGCGGAGGTTTTATACCGTGTAAAACAGTCTTCACTTCAATATGATTTGGCTGGCGAAGGCTATGTTTATGACGATGTAAAACAAACGAAAATCGGCGTTATTGTTGAAGCAATCAAAGGTGATTATCTGCTATTGCGCGCTATATCAGCACAGGTAGATTTAGCGAGTTGTTGCGCAAACACCATTATGGCTGAAAGCACGACGGCTTGGGTGCTGAATGATATCGACAAAAGTCGAGGGCTGCACTAATGTTTGCTTGGCTATTTAATGACAGGTTAGTGCTGTCAACAGCATGCTTATTAGTGCTTCTAGGTAGCGTGAGTTGGTTTAATATTTATAATCAAGAAGACCCAACGTTTCCATACCGCTCAGCTCACATCAACTTTAGTTACCCTGGGGCTACTGCGGCAGAAGTGGAAGATAATGCTATTAAAGTGATCGAACGTCAGTTAAGTGGGTTGGAAGACTTAGTCCAGATAGATAGCAGTAGTTTACCTGGTCAAGGAGTTATCTCACTTGAGCTGGCAGGGCATATTTATGAAACGGACCTTGCTTGGCAGCGTATTCGTAATGAAATTGCAAAACTTACTGATGTGTTACCATCAGGTGTTAGTCAACTTACTTTAAATGATCGTATTGGTGATACGCAAGGCATTGTACTGAGCATTCAAGCAAAAGAAAGTCACTCGGTGCTTGAACAACGTGCTGCGGCACTCTCTATTAAAGAAATGCTATTACAAGTTAGTGGAATACGTAATGTAGAATTAGTTGCTGATCCGGGTCGGCGAGTCAATTTAACTTACACCGCACAACAGCAGTTATCGTCAGGTATTTCCCCTTTAGGTATCGCATTATTAGTTAGCGAACAGAACGTGTATCGTCCAGTAGACAATTTACGTAGCCTCGAATACTTAAATCCTGTGCAATCTCCAGGTGGACTAACTGATAGCGCCCAAATAAATAGTTTGGCGATAAATAATAAGCAAGGACAAAATTTTATTCTAGCGCAACTGCTATCTGTACAAGAGCAGCCAGATGAATTTGCTGACATTGGCTTTAGATTTAATGGTAAAAGCAGTATAGGCCTGGCTATTACCTTGGCTCCAGATAGTTTACGGGTGACTGACTTTATTAGCCGATTTGAGCACGCTCTGCTAAAAATAAACCAAGCTTATCCAGAGTTAGTAATTGAGAAAGTGTTTTTCCAGCCACGTTGGACCAATGAACGACTAACGGGGTTGTCTTGGTCATTACTGTTTAGTTTTGTACTGCTCGCGTTAGTGTTATTTATATTAATGGATTGGCGCTTAGCGTTAATGGTGTCGGTGGCTATTCCTGTATCTACGGCAACTACTATCTTAATTTATGGTGGTTTATTTAATGGCGTATTAGAGCAAATGTCTATGGCTGGTTTAGTGATCAGTTTAGGCTTAGTGGTTGATAACAGTATTGTCAGCGCCGAATTAATGCAACGCTACCGTCAACAAGGCATGTCTGCATTAGCAGCGTCAAAGCGCACCATCAGTGAATTAACCAAACCATTATTATGTGCCTCGTTAACCACCATAGCGGCTTTTTTACCTATGTTATTGGCTACAGGTGACGTTGCCGATTTTGTTCGTACCATTCCTGTTGTAGTCATTACCGGCATTGCCAGCAGTTTGTTTGTTGCACTGATTTTGGTACCCGCTTTAGGTCGGCATTTACTTAAGGTCAAAAGTAGTCATACAGGAAGTGAATTGGGCATACGCTTTATTGAAAAAATAATTAGCGCACCCAAAACCAGTTTATTATTTTGTTTTATCATTTTAGCTGGGCTCTCGGGTAGTCAAGCTTGGGTGGGTAACGAGTTTTTCCCTACAACATCACGTACTACTGCTTATATTGACATTGAATTACCCGCGGGCAGTAGCTACCAAAGCACACTTACTCAGGTAAAAATGACGGAAAAATTACTTAGAGGTAATGAAAGCATCACTGACATTGCCAGCTTTATTGGTTATTCAGGGCCGGGCTTTTATTACAATCTTAATACCTTGCCAAGACAAAAACATATGGCTCGTATCGCTTTTCATACCAAGCATGGTGCTAATACACGAGATGTAGTTCGATCGTTAAATACAGCACTTGATGGTTGGCAAAGTAATGCATATATCCGCGCGAAAGAGTTGGGGCAGGGGCCGCCGATTGATAGCCCCATTGAAATATTTATTAATGGTAATGATCGTAAACAGTTAGCACAGGCCAGTGAGAAAATACGCGAATTGTTAATTGCGCATGATCAAACAATAAATAGCCGTATTCTTTATAACGAAAGAGTTACTGCAATGAAATATCGCTTTGACCGAATTGAAATGAACAAGGCCGGTATAAGTAATCAAGATATTGGTAGTTATTTGCAATGGTTAAGTGAAGGGTACTTGGCGACGGTAATCAATGACAATGGTTATGCCGTGCCCGTTTACATCAAAGCTTCCGAAAAAGACACAACTCACAGCAGTGACCTAACGAGTATTACCTTAGTTAATGAGCGCGGACAATGGCCTATCAGTTTGTTTGCTCAACCCTATTTTAGTTCTGAATCGCCGCAGTTATTTCGTCGAAATATGCAAGCGAGCATGGCAGTACGTGCCGACTTACTTGTTGGTGCAAACGATGACAGTGTATTAGAGTCACTGGCGATTAACTTGAAGACGATATCCGATGACTTTAATGTTGAAATTAGCTTTGGTGGTGAAGGCGAAGAATCAAGTGATGCCAACAGTGCAATCATGAAAGCTTTGCCCGTCGGTTTACTGCTCTTGGTCACTTGTTTGTTAGCGCAATTTGGTTCTATTCGTTTAACCTTCATTATTTTGCTTAGTATTCCTATGGCTGTTTTAGGTATTTATCCCGGCTTAGCGTTATCAGGTAAAGCATTTGGTTTTATGGCCTTGCTGGGTGTATTAGGGTTAGTTGGCGTGGTGGTAAATAATGGCATTGTATTGATTGATAAATTTTTATCTGAAATTAATCAAGGCCAAAAATTAGAGGCTGCCCTTATTAATTCGGTCACTTTACGCATTCGACCCATCTTATTAAGTACGTTAACAACAGTCCTAGGTTTACTGCCTCTGGCGTATTCTAGCAGCCCATTGTGGCCACCATTGGCATGGGCTATGATGAGCGGCATGATATTTTCGACTCTTCTAACCTTAATTGTTGTTCCTTGTGCAACCAAGTTGGTTTGGTCTAAAAAGCAAACTAAAGCTGCACAGAGTGATAAAGTTACTCTGGCTGTAGAGAGGTATTAATGCGAATTTTAGTGGTAGAAGATAATATTCAGGTTGCAGAATTATTAAAGTTGGCTTGTTTTAAACTAAATGCTCGTAGTGATATAGCAGTAACGGGCAAACTAGCCTTGGCTATGTGCGCAGCCACACGCTTTGACGCTATTATTTTAGACTTAGGTTTACCCGATATGGACGGCATGCAGGTATTAGCTAGATTGCGTCACCTTAGTTGCACCACGCCAGTGTTAATCCTGACAGCGCGTGGTAGTTTGCAAGACAAAATTGAAGGCTTGGATGGTGGTGCAGATGACTATTTAGCAAAACCATTTGCTACAGAAGAGTTATTGGCAAGACTCCGCGCTTTATTACGCCGCCCTGACCATTTTACTGGTAATCAGTTATGCCATGGCAATATGGTTTTAGATCTGAGAACGTCACATTTATCGGTTGAAGGTGCGCGTGTTGAGTTGGGGAAAACCGAGTTTTCTATCCTCAGCTACTTGTTACGCAATACCGGCCTTACGGTGTCAAAAGACGCTATCATCAGCAGTTTATTTGGTTTCGATGATGATATCAGTGAAAATGCCGTGCAAGTTGCTGTGCATAGATTAAGGAAGAAGCTATTGCAACACAAAGCCTCTTTTAATGTGAAAACGCTACGTGGAATCGGTTATGTTTTACAACATGAAGCATAATATGAAGTCATATTTTCACAATAATATTACGCGATTAAAAAACTACCGCCATTCACTAACTTATACCCTGTTAAAGCATTATGTTTTGGCTGGTTTGATATTGTTTCTTAGTGTTGCAGCCGTTTATGCATATTGCTCTACCAGTTCCTTTGCCAGTATTGCGGCTAATGAAGCTTCAAAAGAGCTTGCGTTTGATATTCATGATGCGTTAACCATGGATGAACAGGGGGATTTGACTGTTAACCTTAGTGAAGTTTCTCAATGGTCTTATGATGCTTTATACAGCAATATTGGCTTTAGGGTCGTAAGCCAAACCTCTTTAAAGGAGCTAATAAAATCTGCACCACTAGAAGAAAAGTATAAAACGCTACTACATTATGTACCGTTGAATATACCCGAAGGAGGGGTAACCTTAGCGTCTGATTTAGGTGAGGTTATTGGTTTTCGTCATGCAGACAGTATTAATGGCCTGCCGATTTATATTGATGTAATGCGTAGTGATCGTTTAGGGAAATTTGCCGAAGAAGCGGTTTTACCAGCCATTATTAATAGTATGTATTTAGCCGCAGGCACCTCTTTGGCACTATTTATTGCGGTTTGCTTCTTCTCCATAAATAGTATCACTAAAAAAATTCGTAGTATTTCGATGCAAGCAAATCAAATTGAGCCAGATCAGATGGAAAAGCGACTGCAAGTTGAACATGTACCAAATGAAATACAACCACTTACGGAAGCAATGAATAGAGCATTAGATAGAGTTGAATTAGGTTTTAATCAACAAAAACGCTTTGTCGCCAATGCTGCCCACGAATTACGTACGCCGCTAACTATTTTACAGGGACGAGTAGAGCTTAATGATATTCCTGAGGTTATCAGGCAGACGTTATTAACTGACATTACCTATATGAGTCGATTAGTTGAACAGCTGTTGGATTTATCTCGGGCGCAAAGTCAGCACAGTTATTCTACGCAACAAGTCAACTTAGCAGAGGTAATGTCGCAGGCATGTCAAATGCTAGGACCAATGGTTTTAAGTCTTAATAAAGATCTTGAACTGATAGTAAAAGATCAAGATTGTTATGTTGAAGGTGATAAAGCTTCATTAACCATAGCCTGTAAAAACTTACTTGAAAATGCACTTAAATACTCCCCCAAACAAGGTAGAGTAATTGCTGTAGTCGCCAATAATAGCATCAGTGTTAGTGATAATGGCACTGGTTTTAATGACGTAGATAAAGAGATGGCAACGCAAGTATTTTGGCGGAAGGGCCAGTCAGACAATAAAGGTAGTGGTTTAGGTTTAGCTATCGTTGATGAAATCTGCCGAGCACACCAAGGACGCTTAATTATTGATATTTGCCCAGAGCTTAACGGTGCACTTATGCGGTTAGATTTTAGCTAAGCTGAATACGAAATAATGAATGTTAATTGGCAAAATAAATTCATGGATAATTTTTTTTGCATAAGCTTTTGATTTTGATTTTAATTTTTAAAATGGGTGGTTTACTCACTGCGTTAAAAATCACTTATATAGAATAACTATATAAGTGATTTTGCTTTGTTATTGAGCTGTTTTTATATCGCTATAATATACTCAGGCCACCTCAATGTGCAGGATTCCGCATTTCACTGGAGCTTAATATCAAGGCGTTCCATTATTTATTAGGCATTTGACTCTTTTGGCCAAGTCCATGCGAACCAAACAATTAGCAAAGTTAAAATAGCTTCAACTGCTGCATACATTTTATAAAAATACCACCCAGCTACATAGGTAAGATAACCTAACATTAGTGTCATTATTAAACCGACAAGAATGTTTAAAACTCTATTAATAGTCGCTGGTAATAGTATGGATAAGCAGATCATTAAACTGGTTACTAACATTATTGATGATAAACCCAGTAAAACACCTTGGTCACCTGAGCCAAAAAGAGTCGTGCCATTTATCATGCTTTCTAATTTTTCGGGCGTATATAGTTCGAAGTAGTCACAATAAATATACAAAGACATAGCGGACGCCCATATTGCGCTAAGTTTTATTTTTATATTTACTTCGTATTCTGATAGTTTCAACATTACAAATCACCTTAAATATTTCTATATAGTTTAGATTTATGTCTAACGCCCCGCACATGCGCGCGAACTTGTGAGCTCGCAGACCCCGAATGAGGTGGATTGTTAGGCTAGACTACAGCGGTTTCGCCCTGATAACTCGAAAAACTAATGGCTTTATATATACGTGAGAAAACCATGAAATCCCCGCTATTACCAATATACCTATAAGCGGAATTATTGCTCCAGTAGAAACTATTGAGCCAAATACATAACCAAAAATACACTCAGTTCTGTATATAGGTAGGAATAAACCGACTACTACCAAACCTAAAGACAAGTAAATTGCAACGTTTTCGTAGCCAGCACTAAAACTGAGTGACTGTACAAAGCTCAAGACCAGCATGCAAAAAAAACCGATGAGTAAGACTCGTAAAATTTTTGCCCTTACTAGCGCGTCATCAGGTTGAAGAGTTACACGCTTCTCTATCCTTACTGTAGAAAGCCAAGCCAAGAATGGAAGGATTAATAATCCCCACCAGTTTGATATTGAAGGATAATCAGAACGGTGCAACAAGTGATGGCTCAATATTCCACCATTTAAATGCTCCCATAATAGATGTGCCGCTACAAAAAGTATGGTAGCTGCAATCACGTAGTATTTTAATTTTTTTGAATTGCTTTTAGTCATTTTTATTCTCGAGTTTAAGTGTGTGCCTAACGAGCCGTAGAATAACTCGTTTTTAATTTATTTTTATTGATGTATCGTCCATACCTTGCTAAGCGGAAATAACCAAATGGATTAAATGTTTACTTTACATATCAACGTCTTGTTTTTACAGTTTGTTGCTCATTTAGTTAATTGCTATGTCTAGACCGCTATGAATAGAATACGAAAATACACTTTTTAATTGATGACTATTTTAAGTGTTTTTTACACTGTATTTGTCCATCTGCTTCGGCTTCTCTTCTTCAATGGTTATTGATTATGTTAACCAACTATCGCCGGATACCATTCGGCTAGCCCGATCCCAAATAAACCCACCAAGAATATAATGGATATCAACACCATTAAGCTTGCTGTGGCGATTGTAATAATTTTATTAGTTGTAGTTTCGGCATGCCTTACCAGCTCAGCAATTAGTAAAGGGATCACATAAGAGCAAATACTTACAGCTAGCACGGTTGGACCGGTAAATGTTGTGGTATCAACTCCTAAAGTACCAAATAGTAAGAACCAAGCAAAAATCATCAACCGAAAAAACAGTACACCATTAGCTGCGAGGTATAAGCGTATTGCCCATATTTTATGAAGGCTAATATTACGTTTCTTGGCGGCTCTAACAGCTAATATGCTTGATAAAATAACCACGCAACCACCAAATATAGTTAGTCCTTGCATTAAGGTGTTGCCGACGGTTCCTCTGGCTATCATAAGGTACATACCTGCTACAGAGATGGTACAGGCAAACAATACGAACACGCGGCCATTATAGCGATGAAACTTAGTATACTTTGCTCTTATTGCGGGTATGAGCTGTAAGCTACCGCCAATTATCATCACTATGGCGAGTAATACATGTACCGCATACATTGAATTACCGATGGGGTCGCTGGCAACATAGGCGGTGCTATTTAGGCGACTCCAGCCAGATATTCCCGTAGTGATCCCCGTGAGCCCGTACCCTAAGGCGAGGTAAGTAACAAAGCAGATTTGTGCCATCAATAGGCACGTAAACCATATTTTTTTACTGTTATTGAGCAGTGTATTTGGTGTTATTTTAATTTTAGGCATTGGTGTTTTCTTTTTATCAATGATACAGATAACACCAATATAAAGGGCTTGTAGGGCGGTTTCTTATCAAATTCGGAATTTGAGCAACGATATATTGATAAATTTTTGCAATTAGCGAGGGCGGTATAGACATATTCACTAACAAAGTTTTTTTGCCAATATGTATGTTAATTTGTACTATGTAATTCAGGCCACGTTGTTTGTTAAAACGTCATTTTAAGAGCACGCTATTATGCAAAATTATTCCCCTTATTATCTTCTTCTTTTTGTTTGTATGGGGTTAATGTTTTTAAATGCGTTGAAAAAAGATAAGCAGCTGGTTCATTATTTATTTGTGGTATTTTGTGGCTCCCTTTGTATGGTGGGGGCGCAAAAAATTAGTGCACCAAGCTTGGGGGAATATCAGTATTTTATTGGCTTGTTTACTTGTGCGACATGTAATGCATCATGGTTAATATCACGGGCTTTATTCCGTGAGCATAACCCTATTTCACGCAGACATGTGGCAGTGGCTAGCACCATCGCGCTGTTGATCATGTTTAATCAAACATGGCACTATTTGGTTAGCCTTGATCCGCAAGCACTTTCTAGCAGTCATGTAATGTGGCGGTTAAAACAAGGCATGAATGAAATAACAGGTTTACTTTCATCGTGCATTTTAGTGCTTTCTTTTTGGGAGTCGATGAGAGGCTTTAATAGCAAAACACACGCTCAAAAAGTGCAATCAGTGATTTTTGCTAGTGCGTACTTTTTAGCTGTTTTTAATGCCAGTATATTACCTGTATTTATATTTAGCCCAGCGGAAATTGAGCTTTATAACCCCATAATTATTACTTCATCTGCGCTGTTAATTGTATTAGCGATGCAAGCCGTCATGGCACTTCAAGCAAGTATCTCTAACAAGCAAACACCACCTCAAAATTATGAGAGTGAGGTTGGTTTTGATAGCGATGAAGTAAAGCATCTTAGCAATAGCACTCATCATCAAGAGCAAGTATCGGCTGAGTTGATAGCTGGTATTTCTGAACTCATAAACAAAAAAAAGCTATTTTTACAAACGAATCTTAAAATTTCAGATTTTGCGCAAGCGCTGATGGTGCCTGAATATAAAATTAGCCGGGCGATTCGCTTTCACTATAAAGTAGCTAATTTTAACCTGTTTATTAACCAATACCGTGTAAATTATGCGAAAGCGTTATTAGCAAGTGATCAAGCTAAAGAGTGGAGTATTTTGAGTATTGCACTTGAGAGCGGCTTTTCGTCTCTGGCGACCTTTAACCGGGTGTTTAAAGCTATCGTAGGGAGTATTCCTAATGAATATCGAAAACAAAATAGTGACTATCAAAGTCCGATCTTTGCAGGGCTGGTTGAGTAGATACTTATTGATTCTTAGTAATATACCCAAGCCACCTCAAGATGCAGACTTCAGCGTTTCACAGGTGTTTAATATCAAGGCGTTACTTTGCAACAATGGCAGTCCCTTTTAAGAAGTAACAACGATGAGAGTAAGCGCCTGTGAAACGCCCAACGGGTTGGTTTAAAAGCAATTTATACTGCGTTACTTTTATAAGGGAATGATTTTAACAAGGGAACAACCATTATTTGCAATCAATGCCTTGCCTAAATTGCTTTTAACTCCAACTGAAACGGCATCTTGAGGTGGCTTGGGTATATGCATTAGGTTGTATTAACTATCGTAGGACTGTCTTGAATTATTTAGCCCACCTTTATTTAGCAAAACCTACTGCCGACTCACATTTTGGGAATTTACTGGGAGATTTTGGTGGCCAACGGCAGTTAACACAGATACCCACCACGGTTAAAAATGCACTAGATAATCATTATTTAGTCGATAAATTCACAGATTCACACCCTTTTGTAAAAGAAGCGAAGCAGTATTTTTCTCCTAAGCGTAGGCGCTTCGCAGGGGTTGCGATTGATGTGTTGTTTGATCATTTTCTTATTCAGCATTGGCATACTTTTAATCAACAACCACTAAATGACTTTAAGCAAACCAGTTATGGGCTTTTGGGTAAACGTATACCCGTTATGCCAGCGCGAATGCAGCGCGTAGTAACCAGCATGACAGAAAACGATTGGTTTAAAGAGTACGAAACTGTCGATGGGGTGGGGCTGGCGCTTGATAATATTGCTGCACGGATTCGTTTTACTAACACCTTTACTGGCGCTGCTGAAGATATTACCCGTTATTACACTGAATTAGATGCTATTTTTTTAGCATTCTTCCCTGAGTTGATTAAGCATGTGAATCAATGCGCTCTTGAGGGAGCTTAAGATGGTAACGTAAATGGTTTTTAATGTAGGTCAGGCTTTAGCCTGAAAGTTATGTGAGATAGAGGTATCGCTTGGCGGAATTAATTTTGACCTAAATAAAAAATAATTCCGCTAAAATCGTCTTGATTGATGGCTAAACCTGGCTTACTCATCAGGTCCTTTTAACGTGAAAACTAAATGCCTACGCATGTCTTTTAAAATAACGCCTTTTTTTAACATCGCGCCACTTAAGCGTTTTTGCCATTTTAATAGATCGGGTTCTGCCGCTTCTAACGATTGCTGATCTTCAAACTGGAAGCACAGTAGCAAAGAACTTGGAAATAAGTGATATTGCACATCAAACCAGCATTGTAACATGCCAGGGATTTCAGTACGGGCTTGTTCTTCAAGTGTATCAGCAGTTTTTATTACCACTGCTTGTTGTTTTATTTGCACTGCAGAAAGTTTTTTCATCGTTTTAATCCAATTAGAGGCTAAAAATGCAGCCAGATAGGTGGATTATAACCGAGCTTGCAGAGTGCCAACAACTTTAAGCAAGAGTTAAGCTAAATCTTATCCAAAAGCTAAGTCATATGGGCTATTTGTTGTAGGTGCAGAGCTTGCGAATTGGTGGCTAATTTACTGTGATTTATTATGAAAAAAGGTGTATGAAATAAATCTATTTGCAACTTCAAATCTCGTGCTTTTGGGTTGAAGCCGAACTTGCGGTTTAACACGAGCCTATTGCAGTTCGATATTTATCACGACAAATTAGCTCCACAATGTAGAGGAAGTGATAATACCAATCTGCATAAATATTTGAATAATTTAACTAATTAAATCAAGGTTATAACGTTGTTAAATTTTTATTTAAACCAACCCTTTGGGCGTTTCACAGGCACTTACTCTCAGCGTTGTTACTTCTTAAAAGGGATAGCCATTGTTGCAAAGTAACGCCTTGATATTAAACCCCTGTGAAACGCTGAATTCTGCATATTGAGGTGGCTTGGGCATATAAAACAGCTACAACGCAAATATAAACACTATGATCCTAGTGGTTGTTTTGATAAAACCAGACCTTTTGCCCTAAGTTATAAATCGCACCAGCTTATCATCACAGTAAACAGCAATAAGTAGCAGTACAAGGGCAAGTAATGGTACATAAATAAACGAGGCTACTACGTCACCTCGCATAACGACGTTGAGTATCAACGGCATCAGGATGATCACAGTGGCGATGATGCGATAACAGATCAGTAAGGCTTTATTGAGCATGGGCTATTCATTGTGTTTGCTAATATATGGGCTATTTTAGAAACAAATGGTTAGCGGCACAAAAGGATAATATTCACTCGATGGGTGAGTCATATTCATCTATTGCGTGGCAGTAGGTCTGACTTTTTTAGCCAATTGATAAAACATTGAATGTCGTGGCGTTCAGCATCTTCTTGTCGATAAACTGCATACAATGATTTTGGGTAGGGCATAAATTCATTAAATGGTGCGACAATCATCCCATGACTCAGTGACGTGTTTTCAATAGGAAACATGGCAAGCGTCATACCTAATCCTTGTGTGGCAGCATTCATTGCAGACTCGTAATCATTAAATGTAAGTGAGCGTTTGCTACTGTTGAGTGTTACCCCCATGGCTTTTGCCCATTGCTGCCATGCGTCGTCAATATAGGTAAAGTCAATTAACGGTAATTGACTAATATCTGTTAATAATTGAGGTTGATGTTGTTTGGCAAAGGTGGGTGAGCATACTGCTGCCACTTGAATATCAACGAGTTTTTGCGTCATAGTATTAGGCCAATTACCATCACCTAGCCTAATCGCTAAGTCGATATCATCGTAGCGCAAGTCCGACAGCTTATTTCCTATTTCTATTTTGATTTCTATATCTGGATGGGCAGCTTGAAATGCACCAAGTTGTGGGATAATAATGTTACTGGCTAAGGAAGTGAAACAAGATATTTTAAGGGCAGGGGACGAAAAGTGGTGCTGCAACTTTTTAGTACCATCTTCAAACTGGGTTAGCCCTCGCTGCACATATTTTAAATACATTTCGCCTGCTGCATTGAGTGCTACACCACGGCTTTTTCGTTGAAACAAAGCAAACCCTAAATGCCCTTCAAGCGCTTTTATTTGGTGGCTAACAGCTGATGGAGTAATGAATAATTCTTCACTGGCGGCTTTAAAGTTTTCTAGACGTCCAGCGGCTTCAAAAATACTTAACAGGTGAAGGGGAGGGTATTTATGTTTCATTTATAATGATGCCTAGCTGCAATTTACTCAAGCATAAATTAAAAACAGCAATAGGTGAATATAATTCAATATAAAGTGAGTGCTGGCTTGCCTTTACTGCGCTTTATTATTGGTGTTATTTAGCTTTATTGAATTTATCAGTGGCAAAAAGATCTGGTTTGATTGGGGTGAATATAAGTGTTTATTGCTAGTTATTAGTTTTGCATATGAGATTATAATACCAGTAATGATCGTCTGTAACTTTAGTTGATAATGATAAAAATGTGCCCCAACCTCAAGTCATCGCTTATAACTGCTTTTTTACTTTCCTTTTTGAGCGGATGTGGGGGGAGTGATGAGCATAAGTCTCCTATTATTGATCCGCCAATCACAGAAGTAATAAATCAAACGCCAATTTTATTGTCAGCGCCTTTGGATGCGCATGAAGGGCTGATGTATCGTTATTCATTAACTTTTAAAGATCCTGAAAACGACCTAGTTACTGTTACACCTAGTTTGCAGCCAGACTGGTTAGTATTTGATGCTACGACGCAAACATTCTCAGGAATACCTGCTTATAAAGATGTGGGTGAGCACATTATTACGTTTCAGTTTAGTGATAGTGAAAACCAACAAACAAAACAGCAAGTTTTTAAAGTACAAGAACGAGCAAATACACCACCAATTTTAATAACGACAAAGGCTGCCGCCAGAGCGGGTGAAGCATTTTCATTAACTCTGCAAGTAAGTGATGTAAACTCAGATCCAGTTAGTGTATCTATTGCTGAACTGCCGAATTGGCTGTCTTTTAATAGCCGTTCTTTTGAGCTAACAGGGATAGCAACAGACGCTGATGTTGCTGAGTTAACGTTAAATGTGTCTTTATCAGATGCTCGCGTGACAACAGTTAAACAATTAATTATCACTATTTCACCTAGTTATGTTGAAACGGCTTTGGTTTCTGGTAATGCATTAGATGTACCAAACAGTGAGCTATTATTAGACGCAGCGTTAGCTGAAGTTGATGCACATAGTTTGCGCTTTCAAACCATCAAACAAGCATTGTTTCAATATGATTCACAGAGCCCATTAACGGCACTAAGTTGGAACCCAACATGGGATGCGACCTTATTAAAAGCAAAGTATCCGTTTAATCAAACTGTGCTCTATACAAACAATAGTTGGCAACAAGGGTATGAAAGCAAAGAGCAGCCTTTAGCTATTGCAGGCAATAATAAAGATAACAGCGGACGTTATTTAGTTTTTGGTAGTAACCCATTTCGCACTGAAATTAACCAACAAATGCAGACGTTTTTGGGTAATAGCTCTACATGGTTAGCAGGGCGCAACATTAATTTGGCTGAGCCGCTTAAATTAGTTATGGCGCAACTTGATGAGAGTTATTACTTTAAAGATCAAAGTCAAACACGTTTATGGTTCGATACCCACTTTGCCGACAACGTGAGTTATAACGAAGCTGGCGCATGTGATAATACTGCGCTAACAGGCTGCTTAACTGACGACATTGATGTATTAATTATTTCGCAGCACCTGCGTACAGAACATAACACTGAGATAATAGCAGCAGCGGTAAAACAAGCTCTAGCGCGAGATATAGCGGTACTTTATATTCAACGAGATGGTAGTCAAACACCGTTAGGGCAAGCCTTGTTTGAGCTTATGAATATAAATGTTATTGCAGATAATTACTGGCATCGACTAGAGCTGAAAGATTGGGATTCAAACGTACTTAACAATACTTTACCCGCAGCGGCTCAAGTAGTTAAAGATCTACTGTTACGATTTAAAAACGATAGCTTCACTGTCGACCTTTCGAGCTGTGATACACGCAGTTGCCCAGATCAAAGCCAGTACCAACAACAGTTTGCTGATGCCGCAGAAATTATCAAAAATGACTTAAGAGAGTTTGATCTTAATAAGCGTATGATATTTGAAAGTGAGGGGCATCGTTTTCATAAGTTACTAGCGTTATTAGGCGATCACTATCGCCAAACAGTCACATTTCCGATGGATAAACTAAGTAGTGATACGAATGCTTTTTTTAAATCATTATTTGCTGATCATTCGGTTGTGAATCTACGAAAAGTGAACCCAAAGCAAACCGACTTGGGAAATTTTAGCCGCAGCGATTTTAGCCATGTAACGCCTAAAGTGGTAACCGTGACTATGGTAAGCAAACCCAAATTTCGCTCTGCTGGGGTATATGCTTTACCTGGGCAAACGTTTTCTATTACTCGCACTGATAATCAAGCGGTATCTACCAAAATATTTGTTAATTCACTACGCGATGGTGCCACTCATTTTATGAGCGAAAATGGTTATAACCGACCGTCTAAATTACAATCGATTCATGTTCCAGTTGCTAGCAATGAAACGGTATATTTTACGTCACCTTATGGTGGGCCTATCCAAGTTGAGTTTGATAAAAATAATATATCGGTCAGTTTTAAGTTTGAAAGTGTAGGGCAGCATCCATATTGGCGAAGCCCAGTTGATGATGTGCTTTTTGCAGAGCAACTAGAAAAAGGCGATTTCGATTGGGCTGAAGTGGCAACGGATGGCTTTGAAATACATTCAAAACTTGAGAAAATGCGACAATCGATTAATGAAGGTTACTGGCCAGTCGCTTCTGACTTTGCTAATGCGGTTGTGCGTTATACGCATAATTACCCTCATGTGTTAGCGGGCTTTAAAGGTCCTGGTATTTCTGTGGTTAATGAGATCCATGACTTTGCCACTAGCCGTAATCTTGAAGTGCAAACAATTGATATTGTAAAGCACATGAATGCAGATCAACCTACATGCGGTTGGGGGTGTTCTGGTAATCCATATGATGCAGGTTGGAATTTTAACCCTGTTGGTCATGGTGATATTCATGAGCTTGGCCATGGGTTAGAAAAAGGGCGTTTTCGTATAGATGGGTTTGGCGGTCATTCAAATACAAACTTTTATTCTTATTACACTAAATCGCTTTTTGAAGATGAGACAGGTAATTCAGCGAACTGCCAAAGTTTACCGTTTGAAAGTTTATTTAACCATTTACAACATAGTAAAAAGCAGCCTGATCCATTTGCTTACATGCAAGGGTTGGCTATGTCCGAATGGTCACAAAGTCATGCCATTTACCTACAAATTATGATGGCGGCACAAGCATATAACAAACTTGAAAATGGTTGGCATTTATATCCACGACTACACATTATAGAGCGTGCTTTTAGCCAAGCCGATAACAATGAGAGTAATTGGCAAGCGCAAAAAAATGCATTGGGCTTTAATGACTACACACTCGCAGAGGCAAAGTTGATAACTAATAATGATTGGTTACTGATTGCATTGTCAGAGGTGACGTCGCTTAATTTAAGCAATTATTTTACTCTGTGGGGAATGGCAACTTCGGCTAAAGCGCAGCAGCAAGTTAATAGTAAAAATTATCCCGTATTAGGCGATGTGTATTTTGCTGCGAGTGAAAAAGGTTATTGCAGTTCGTTAAATCACACTCAAGTTGAAGTGGATGGTGCGCAAATATGGCCAAACAATTAATAACCTGTCTATAAAAAGAGCAGGCCGAAAGTGTTGTTTCGACCTGTTTTATGTCGTTAATTTGATATTACATACCCAAGCCACCTCAAAATGCAGAATTCAGCGTTTCACAGTGGCTTAATATCAGCGTTACTTTGCAACAATGGCAATCCCTTTTAAGAAGTAACAATGATGAGAGTAAGTCCCAGTTAAACGCCCCGCGGGTTGATTTTAAAGCGATTTATACTAGGTTACTTTTATAAGGGATCGATTTTAACAATAGAACCATTATTACTAGCAATCAATGCCTTGCCTAAATCGCTTTAAATTCCAACGACGCTCGCACCTTTAGGTGGTTTGGGTATATGAGCTACTTCATTGAGCGCCATGCAAATGTAGAAGCGGCGATTACAACGGCGGTAGCAATACCTAAATAAAGAGTCTCTAAGGCGCCGCCAAATTCAACCGCATGCTCTAAAAATACGATAACCAGTACGACAGAAGTGACTTGCACGAGTGTTATTTTTAAGTCATGAAAGTCCTTGATGTGGAATGCGGCTAAAAATTGAATCTCATTTGACTTAGGGGGCGCTATAAATAGACGATACAAACTGATGGCGATAACTTGTAATGTGATCCCGATTAAGAGTAAATCGAGAATTTTAAGTAACTCTACTATGAGTTCTTTTCCACCTTTAGCCGAGTCAGGCAAATTGAATATAGTTATTTTTACTATATTAAACACAATATTAATGCATGACACGTAAACCAGCAGTGCTGATAATGCTGCGGTGATTACGGCTATGATGACTAAAAATCGACTATTTTGAAAAATCTTTTCCATGTTATCCAACTTATAATTTTGCTAATGCCTATACGAATTTTAGTTTAACAAAGTTTACTTAATAGGTATTTTTATTTATTCGTTTTGGGGGGCGTGGGGAATTTGATTGAACCACTAACAGCTTGGTAAAGCTAATAGTGGTTTATGATTCTCGTTATAATGCTATTAAGCTTTTCTCTAACATTGATTGAATTTGTTTAACTATCTTTGCTTCTGTTTCTGGTTCAAATTGTGCAATGCGTGGAGTATGGATATGCCCTGTGGGAATGCTTGAATTTAACTCGTTACGCAGGCGAATACTGCGATACGAAATTTCATTCGATAGGTAGCCACCACCACCGCCTTTTACTGCAATGGCATTTTTTAGTTTATTCAAACTGTTGGGTTCAAATGCTTTTTCAAGTGTAATGACTTTGTGGTTATCATTTATGGTAAATGGCCCTTTAGCTTGTTGTATTTGTGTAACGGGTAGGCTGAATTCTACAAATTCGTTACCCGGTAGCGGGCGCTCGTTTAAGCTTGGTATTTTAGGGGCTGTTGCTGTGCCACCATAAACAATATTGGCGTTGTCTGGAGCGTTGACGCTGCGGCGTTTGCCCGGAAAGCGCTCAAGGTCAAAGTCTTTACCCCCCATACTTACAGTTACTATCATATCGACATTATTTAGTGCGTAGTAAGGTGCAAGTAGTGCTTCAATAATGCCTTGATCAAAATCTTCGTAGCGCACAGGCACCATCACGGTATTTATTTCTGCGCTAATGCCTTTATAAGTGATCACTTGTCCGTCTAATAATAATGCGGCTACGCCAGATGGATTACTTTGGTTGATGTTTCGATCAAGTAAGAATGGGTCAAAACCAGTCAGTAAAATCTTTTTTGCGGTGCTTTTAGAGTAGGCAAGATCAGTGCGGCCACGACTGCCGTTTTCTAACATAGTTAACAGAGTACTCTGCTGTGCTGGAGTTAAGGGGAATTCGGTTTTTGTGGTACGAATTACTTTGCTCGAAAGTAAGCGAGCCCAGTATAGTTCGCGATCATCGTAACTTTTACTGGTTACAATACGGGTTTTAGCGTTTTGCCAAAGTTGGCTTGAGTAATCATGTATTAAGTCTGTTGCTTGCTTGAAGTTTTTTAGGCTTTTCCAGCTGTGTTCAAATTGCGTTAAATCATCAGAAAATGCAGCTAAAACCTGTGGCATTGCTGTTGCGGCTTTTTCAAGGCGTAACTCTTCAACTGTTAAGTTAGCGCTCAAGGTAGAAAAAGAAGATAGCATTAAGCTAGTGGCTAATAGTTGTTTGATCATGGAGGTCCTATGCGGTTAGCGCTATTTATTAGGCTTACTATCTTATTAATGCGTTGCTGGCGCAAATAAAATCGCTGAGTGCCGGTTAATACAAGCCTAACCAAATATTGATTGTTGTATTTAGTAATGGGCTCCGTTTGAAAACTATCATAAATCAAGAAGGAATAGGTTGGTGTGTAAAAGATAAAATTTTAAGTAGCTAAAATTAAAAAGCTATTGGTGCTTAATGGAGGTTTTGGTGGGGTTAATCAAACGAGCTGCGATGAAAATAATATGCACAGATTGCTTTTTGACTGATCTAATAATTAAGTGAAGGCGTATTATGCTGCGTATAGGCTAAGGTCAGTAATGGGTAAGTTTCTGAGTAACTTTATTTTCGCTTTTGTTTACAATTTATTGCAATTCTTTAACTTTCAACCTGTTATAGCACGCTCTTAGCTGAGATAATAAAAATAGCATAAAAACTGAATGGATCAATAATGAATAAATATATACTTACGCCGCTTGTAGCTGCACTTTCAGTAGCATTAACAGCATGTGGTGGGTCATCATCTAATAGTGATAATACGACCCCTACAACACCTGGTTCTAATGGTGGGAATTCTAATCAAGCACAGACTATTTCACTACAAGCGCTTTCTTATCAATGCGAGATTGATACGCCTTACCAAGCTGACATCGTTTTTCATAATCAAGATGGTAACTCAATAGGTTCAGCAAAAACGGATGAACAAGGCCTATTTTCTGGTGAATTACCCACTGGCACTAAGCATCTTTCAGTATTAGGTGATGTGACGGATTATCAGCAAGAAGAATACACACAGATATTAACAGAGCTTGATATTGAAAATAGAAACAATCTAGGTAAGTTTTATTTCGAAAACTACAATCAAAATTGTGGTTGTGAGGAATATAGGGTGGATACAATAAACCTAGGTGATATTGCAGCTTACTATAAAGTATACAAAGCAGGGAATGAGCTTACAGATACAGTATATATTTGCCCAGGTGAAGAAAAACTCTATTTAACGGCAATTACTGAATCTGCTGTTGAAGCTAAAGCAGCCGTAATAGCAATACCTCAAGATTCCAAAGTTATCAAATTGACAGAAGCTGATTTTAGCCATGAAGGCGTAGAAGTGGCCGTACAGCAAACTCAAGAAAATGGCTATTCTAGCACAAGAGGTTATATCGAAGAGGCGAGTAAATATCAGTTTGTACAGTCCGCATTTTTTAGTGGTGATGATTCTTTATTCGTATTCCCAACAGTTACTGAGCATAACTTTTATGTTCAAGTTAACTCACAAAAAAGTAATGCGAATAATGTAGAAGTGAGCTTCAACAGCTACGCTCGAAGCAGTGTCAATGCTGATGGCAGTTATATACCTACAGATTTACCAGAGATATCATCGGGGTTGGGCTTCGATTTAATGCAGTTTGCAAACGATTCGCAGTTAAACTTTGATTTTAGTAATGTCGATGAGAGGTTTGCTAGAGCGCGCTGGGGCTATAGCTTTTTGGTGAGTGATGCAGCTGAAACTCGATTTGATTGGGATATCAGTGGCGGTGTTTCAGGGCAAATCCCTAACTTGTCTTTTGGCAGTGTTTTTCCTGAACCTGTAGACCAAGTGGTGTTGGAAGAGTTAACTTTATTGCTATATGGTTATGGTGGCAATGCGACTGATGCTCAAAGCTATGCCAAATTATTAGATACGATAGCTGAAGGTGGGCATATAACTAAGCCTGAGTTTAGTAATTATGTGTATTTATTTATGAGTGCACAGCTAGACTAATATAAAAATAAAAATAACAAAGGCCGTTCTCGTGGCCTTTGTTATTTTTGCAACTGAAATGAAAGATAGAACAGCCATATCGTTTTTTTGAAAATAAGTTCGTCTTTTTATACGCCTGTATTTACCTCTCTAATTACAGCTTATCCGCTATAAAAAAGCTTTTTACTTGTACTTGCTCTTTGATGGTGAGTGGAATATTTAAAGCTCGGCATTGTTCGCGTAAATATTTTAAAAACGCATTTGTGAGTGTTTTAGTACAGTCATTATCAGAAAAATAATGACCCGAATTCTGCAAGTGGGTAATGATATTTTCAATGTGTTTCGTTTTTACAGTATTACCTGACTTAACGACTTCCTCAGTGACAAAATTTGACAGTGCTTTTGGGCAATAAAGGCTTAACGCAATACCTTTAGACAAAACAGAAAAAATGCGCGTAAACACGTTATTATTAAATAAAGGAATTTCTAATCTATCAAGTACTTTTTGTAATTTATCGTTTAACGAAGTCACAGGTTGCTCATTTAAAGCTTGTGAATTTGATGTCTCATCATGAGGCAAATTAATAATCACACAGTTGGGGTGAGCACCCGTGATGAGATGTTTTTTTGGATGAAAAATATAACCGCTATGATAGCGTAATTCATCTAGTTTCAAGCTAGCAATAAGCAAAGATATTGTCTTAAAGCCATATTGTTTTCTTGCTGCAATAAACTCAGATAATGGGGTGTTATGTATGCAATTAGATACATGAATAGGCTTATTCGTTAGTGTAATCTGAGTGTTTAACCAATCAGCCATATTGGATTTATCAGTGTCACACAAGACTAGTTTAGTTGTATTATTTGATTTATTAGATGGTGTTAGCGTAATAATTTGCGCATCTGGATAGTTACCTTTTATAGCATGATAAGCAGGGTCATATAGATAGGACGAATCAGATTTATAAGGGTGCAAATTAAGGTGTTTGAGCAACTGCGTAAAATTTTTAAACCCCCAGCGATGTTTTGGAATTTCGATATCCTCTAGTGCACCATTAGTTGTAATATTACCGATGTAAATCGGTTTTTTAATTGTTGCTAAGTAGGACACTAACTTACTTTCTAATTTATGCTTTACTGATTTGGGAAGCGGTGGAGTGTGTGTTAGCTCTAAATGTAGATCATTTTGTGTATAGCCAATAAGCTCATTGAGTTTATAAACGGAGTCTGCAACTGATAGGTAGCACTTACTAGCTTTTCCTGCAAAGCTGATACCGGTTTGTTTACCAAGTGCACGGGCATTACGTAAAACCGGAGTGAAATCGGCATCGGCACTCATGATAAAGTATTCCTCTATATGGGGTTGCGTTATCAAGCACATAGTTGCATCGACCGCAATTTCTTGATCCGTTGCTGTTTTACCAAGTGTAGTGACGGGTGGGCAGTCGATTACTTTAAATCCATGCTCTAAAAATGGCTGTCGATATTGAGAGAATGAGATAGGGTTCATGTAGACTTGTTTAACATTAAAATGTCGGGTTTGACTGAGCTCTTTGAGCCATGAGGATATTTTATCAATAAACAAATGTCCGATCTCTTCATAGCTAGCGCAAATGAATATATTATCGAAATCAATGAACAGCGCACTATTTAGTTTAGACATGTTTTACCCTATTTATTTTGCTATTACCCTTCAAACATCCTCTAGTTGATTACGCTGATCAAGTTATTTTGTATTAATAATTTTCAGGTGAAATTTTGGACCTTTAATTGAAAATTATGACAGTTCTGCTAGTCGATATAGTATATGGGTAAATTTGTATAATTAATTTAAAAATTGATTATTCGGAAGTCTTTTTTGATTAATTAATGTTCTTCTTTGCAGGCGTTAAAGCTTGTTATTATTTATCCTCTTTCCCATAACTGTTATTCTATGTCCATTAATAAGTAATAAGTAATAAGTAATGAACATGATTAACGATAATGATGTAATAGATACACTTGAGGAACTTGAAGCCTTTTTATTTTTAATTGATAACGGCGGCTTGGGTTTAAAAAATGTAACAGGTGTGGCATTGGCCACTAATAATACAAATGGTCGCCCGTTTATCGCTGTGCTTGATGATCAGCATAAGTTGTTATTAGGTCGCTGGATAACACAGGATGTATTTGAAAATGGGAAAGATTTGGTTCGCCGAGGGCCTAAAAAATCACATTAATGGACCGAACTGTTTTTTCAGGTAGCTTGAATATCAAGTCAGGTTACCATTTCATTTTCAATTATTAATCGCTGCGATGTTGGTGCGATTACTCTCTTAGTTTTAATCTAATTTTAATGTTCCCTATAAGTTTTTTTTAGATACTTTCAATAACATGAGTTTATGAACTTTAACAAAAGGCATAAATGAAAGTGAAAAAAATGAAAAAAACAATGATTGCAAAATGTGCATGTATTATTAGCTTGTCGGCATTTACTTTAACGAGTGCTATGGCTGGTGCAAAAACAGTGAGTGATAGTGTGATTGCAGAGCAGCGTGTAGCACTTGAAAAAAACACGAATGGCAAAGGCTTTGGGCCACAATCACCACGTGATATAGATCAAGGTTACGGAACTAATTTACGTAGCTTTGGTACTGCGCCTAGCCGTAGCGATCTTAATTTATGTAATATTCATTTTCATAAAAATGCAGAGCATAAAGGTGGCGAGTTCACCTCTTTTGCAGGCAACGGTGATGGGAAAGGTCATCACACCGGTTATATCTATGATGGTAAATTATCAGCAGCCCAGTTAAAACCCGTTAATAGTAATATTTGTTCTGCAAAGGGGGATTCATTAAACGTAGGTGATACGCTAGAAGTGCACTTTGTTTATTCATCTGCACAAGTTACACCAGGGCCAACATTAGGCGCGTGTTTAGCTGAAAGTACGATGAATCCGGGCTTGAGAGTTGAAGGGCAGGTGATTGTTTTAGCGAATGATAAAAATGCGCTTAACTTTTCACAACTTGCTGATATTGAAAAAGTAAATGGCTATTATCAAGCGCCTAATATACCAACTAATATGGGGGTGCCTGTTGAATACCTAGGATCGACTACTGGCCCATCATATAATGAAAAAGCGTCACCGTTACAGGTGAGCTGGAGCGTCCGACCTAATGTTGCAATGGTTGATATTAACAGTGTTGGTAAGTGGTGTAATGATAATGTATTTAAAGAAGATCATGCCCACGCTGTGCGAAACTTAGTGCAAAACCCTAAGTTGTTATCGCCTATTTCACTTTAATATAATTAAAGCGCGAGTGACCCGCTCGCGCTATTTTAGACTCATTCTATAACCATTTCCGCGCAATGTTTGGATAGTTAAATCAGGTTCGCTTTCTATTTTTTTTCTTAATTTACTAACATAAACATCAACAATATTAGTATTTGGCTCATTATAGGTTTGCCATACACGGCTCAATATTCGCTCTCGAGATAGTACTTTGTCTTGGTTTTCAACAAAATAAAGCAATAACTCAAACTCAATTTTTGTCAGCGGTAACTCTTCATCATTGAGTAACGCTATGCGTTGTTGGATCAGTAAAGCGAGTGAACCGATGTTTTGTGTTGTTTGATTATGCTGCTGCGGTGTATTCATGCGTCGTTTTAATGCGAGTACACGGGCTAATAGCTCATCAAAATCAAAAGGTTTACATAGGTAGTCATCAGCGCCCATTTCGAGTCCTTTAACGCGTTCAGATACTTCATCCAGTGCAGTTAACATCAAAATCATGGGGGGGGTTGGTAAGGCTTTTATAGCTTCGAGTATTGATAAACTATCTTGTGAACCAAATAGCCTATCGAGGATCACTAGTTGAGGGGAGTGCTTTTTAATAAACGGGAGCACTTCGTGTAGTTCATTTAGGTTTGTACATTCATAGCCTTCAGCCCGTAAACCTCGCGATAAAAAATTTAATAGAGGTAATTCATCGTCTGCGAGTAATATATTCATCATGCATGTCCTAAAGGTAAAGAGATTGAAAATACAGATCCCTGTCCTTGGGTAGATATAACGCTAATGCTGCCATCGTGAGCTTCAATAATGGCTTTTGCGATTGGTAGCCCTAAACCTAAGCCTTCACTGTGTTTACTAAAGCGCACAAAACGTTCAAAAATATTATCAACTTCAGCAGCAGAGATCCCTTCACCATGATCTTTTATGGTAATCGTAATAAGTGACTCTGTTTTATGTAGACTGATGTCGATGGGTTGATCTGATTTTGAGTATTTAATGGCGTTGTCGAATAAAATTGCTAGCACTTGCTGTATTCTTTGGGTGTCTATTGTTACGACTAAATCGTCTAGATCTGAGTGAGTTACGCATGCAATGCTGCGACTTAGGTTCAGTTTTTGCCATTTAGCAACTTCAGTTCTTATTAATGGCACTATTTGGGTTGGTAAAACCTCTAAGCCTATTTGGTTCATCTCTGCGCGTGTTAACAGTAGTAGGTCGTCAACTAAACGGCTTAGACCCACGGCTTGTCCGAGTATTGAGGTTAGTGTTTGGTTAAAGTCATCAATCGATACAGACTGCATTCTCAGTGTTACTTGTGCTTCACCTCTGATTATCGTTAATGGTGTGCGTAATTCATGTGAAACATCGGCAATAAATTGACGACGCCTTGAGTCAATTTTAGTTAATAAAAGGTTGGCTTCAGTGAGTTCACTGGTACGTTGTTTTACTTCTTGTTCTAATTGTTTTCTAGATTGTATTGCATTGTTTTCATGCTCTTGAAGGCGCAGAGCGAGTTGATTTATCGAGGTGGCAAGTTCTTCAAACTCATCATCTAGTTTTACAGATATAGGTTTTTGGTAGTGGCCCAGCGCAATAGAATTTGTTGCGTTAGCAATTAATATAAGAGGTTGATAAAGCTGGTTAAAAAGCCAATAGCAGCCATATAATATTAGTGGAATAGAAAGAGCGCCTAGGCCAATAGCAAACCATAATATAGTGGTGTTGAGCATATCCATTTTGGCATTAATTGCTGTAACAACACGGGTTTGGCGAGCCACGGCTGAATTGATAGCCTCTCTAAACTGATCATCAATGGTTACTTCTAATAAGCGCTTTAGTTGTGCCTGTTGATTTAACGGTGCTTTATTTCCGCTGCTCACAACCGCTCTAAATTCAATGGTGATTTCATCAATCATCCGTACAAGCTCATCTGTATCTTCGATGCTTCCTTTGGTAAAAGATATACCAAGTGCTTTTCGTTGTTCAATTTCGAGCTTTTTAATTTGATTGAGTGACTGCTGAATTAAATTTTGTTTTTTACGTACGTAAGCTTGGTTGGCATTTTGGCCAAAAATTATTTCATCGGTCAGTTGTTTAAAAAGTCGGTATGAAATACTTGATAGCTTTTCATGCTCTACAAGTAATGAGTGCGCTATATTACTTTGTAATAAATTTTCACGTGTTAAATGCGACGATATTGCGGTGCTAAGCAGGGCCAAAAATAAAAAGAAGGCGGTTGTTAGGCCAAAATAAAAAAGTTTACGCTTATACATAATAGTTACTTATTCTAAAAGTCAGGTAAGGGTACATGTAAGGCTTTTACGACGCAATAAAAGCTACTTAGGGTTGTATTGTAATTAACCAAAACTCTGGATAATAAACCTCTCTACAATGGCTATTTTCAACGCTAACAGCCTACTCAAAAGGTGGATATGCCATTTTTCCTAGGTAAAGAGCAAAGTAAGTGGTGAGTAAGCAAAAGTGTTTTCCAAGAGTTTTGCACGTAATGTCTACAAATAGACAAATTCAGTGTGAGTGATTATTATAATCGAAAATTTATTTACGCGTGCTTACTTATGTCTTTACCCCTTTGCCCAAAATGCCAATCTGAATATGTATACCAAGATCACACTTTATTGATTTGCCCTGAGTGTTCACATGAATGGGATCCTGTCAGTGATGCCTTAGAAGATGCAGTTAACGTTAAAGATGCCAATGGCACTTTATTAGCCGAGGGCGATAAAGTAACTGTGGTTAAAGATCTAAAAATTAAAGCCAGCTCGCTCGTTATTAAAATTGGCACCAAAGCGGTGATCCGTTGGATTAAAGATACGAAAGACCATCAGCTCGATTGTAAAGTCGATGGGGTAGGAGAAATGATGATAACGGCTAAGTTTGTGAAAAAAGCGTAGGGCCTGTTTATCTTTCGAGGTTGAGTTTACAGCAGCATGTTAGGCTTTTAGACAAGGCAGAGCCTATGATATGTGACTATTAAAGTAATTATATTATCCCTTGCTGTGTAATTTTTACAGCTAAGCGATTACGAAATAGTTGTTTTATGTTCCTAATTCCAACGATGTTCGCATTTTGAGGTGACTTGGGTGTATAGGCCAAAGTATGATATTTGGCATTCGCAATTGTGTTGATTGCAGGTACTGGTTGCTATAAAGTGGTTTTTTTAATCAGAAGGAAATGACGTGAAAAGAAAAAATATATTGCGTACTGCACTGATCGCTTCTTCGTTAATAATAACGAATACTTTTGCCACAGAAGACCCCTTTCTATGGCTTGAAGAGGTTGAAAGTAAACAAGCTCTTGACTGGGTTAAAAAACAAAACGATGAATCTTTAACGCACCTTAAATCCCAGAAAAGCTATCAAGCAACATTTGATAATACGTTAGCGATTTTAAATGACAAAGAGCGGATACCATATGCCGCAGAACGTGCGGGTTATTATTATAATTTTTGGCGTGATGAAACACATGTTCGTGGTGTTTATCGCCGTACTACATTTGCTGAATATCAAAAAGATTCACCAAAGTGGGAAACGGTTTTAAATCTAGATGAATTAGCTGAGCAAGAAAATGAAAACTGGGTATATAAAGGTATGAATTGCCATTACCCTCGCTATCAGCGCTGTTTATTATCATTATCTCGTGGCGGTGCGGATGCAACCGTTGTAAGAGAGTTTGATATTAGCACTAAGTCATTTGTTAAAGATGGTTTTAGTTTACCAGAAGCAAAATCATCTATTTCTTGGTATGACGAAAATACAGTATTTGTTGGTACTAATTTTGGCGAAGGTTCAATGACTGACTCTGGTTATCCAGGGGTAGTAAAGTTGTGGAAGCGAGGCACCAAATTAGAGTCCGCAAAAACAGTATTTACTGCGAGTAAAAGTTCTGTATCAGCAGGGGGATATACGGCTTATGACGGCGATAAAACGCATCATTTGATTTATGATGGTACAAGTTTTTATACGCGTGACATGTATGTTTTAGCAAAAGATAAACTCGTTAAGCTTAATCTTCCTAATGATGCGTCTGTAGTCGGATTAAATAACGATAAAGTGTTTGTACAGCTAAAATCGCCATGGAAAAAATTTGTGCAAGCGGAGGTTATTTATACTGACGTCAACTCTTTAATTGCCGACAAAGCTGAGTTTATCAGTTTTATTAAACCTACTGAGCGCGTTTCAATTGAAAGCCTTCGTTTTACAAAGTCAGCTATTTTAGTCAC
This sequence comes from Pseudoalteromonas sp. NEC-BIFX-2020_015, assembly GCF_012952265.1. Taxonomy (NCBI): domain Bacteria; kingdom Pseudomonadati; phylum Pseudomonadota; class Gammaproteobacteria; order Alteromonadales; family Pseudoalteromonadaceae; genus Pseudoalteromonas; species Pseudoalteromonas sp. NEC-BIFX-2020_015. Next base: position 99,125 of record NZ_JABCJL010000010.1, on the reverse strand, counting down.
TGTAATGGAAGATGTAAAAAACAAACTCTATCATTATACTCCAGCTAAAAATGATGAATGGAAAATAGAGCAAGTCGATTTTCCTACGACGGGAAGTATCTCGGTCTTCAATACAGATCCAGATAAAGATGATTTCTTCGTAAACTACACTGACTTTTTAACACCTTCAAGTTTGTATTTAGTTGATGGTAAAAGCCTCAGTCCGAAAGTAATAAAAAGTGCAAAGTCTCACTTTGATGCAAGTAAGTATGAATCGAAACAGCATTTTGCAACGTCAAAAGATGGTACTAAAGTTCCTTACTTTATTGTTCATAGCAAAAATCTAAAGCTCGATGGTAAAAATCCTACCTTGTTATACGGCTATGGCGGTTTTGAGGTATCAATGCAGCCTTATTATTCAGCAAGTTTAGGAAAGAACTGGTTAGCTAATGATGGTGTATATGTATTGTCGAATATTCGCGGTGGCGGAGAGTATGGACCAAGCTGGCACCAAAGTGCACAAAAAGAGAATCGTCATAAAGCTTTTGAAGATTTTGAAGCTATTGCAGAGGATTTGATTGCTCGAAAAATAACGTCACCAAAACACTTAGGAATTCAAGGTGGTAGCAACGGTGGTTTATTAGTTGGGGCTGCATTTACACGTCGACCTGATTTATATAATGCGGTTATTTGCCAAGTCCCATTACTTGATATGAAACGTTTCAATAAGTTATTAGCTGGTGCTAGTTGGATGGGGGAGTACGGAAACCCTGATGTTGCAAGTGAATGGAATTATATTAAAACGTATTCGCCTTACCATAATTTGAAAAAGGAGACAGACTATCCAAAAGTGTTTTTTACTACTTCTACACGTGATGACCGTGTACACCCTGCACATGCACGTAAAATGGTAGCAAAAATGCAAGGCATGGGTCTTGAAGTTCTTTACTTTGAAAATATGGAAGGTGGTCATGCTGGCGCTGCTAATAATGAGCAAAGCGCGATGGTGAGTAGTTTAAGCTATGTTTATCTTATGGAAAGATTAAAGTAGAGCATACTTCCAAATAAATAAAAGGTCAGGCTAATATCTGACCTTTTATTTTATAATCAATATATTATCTTTTTTTGAATTTAAGAATTAAGTTTAGTTGTTATGCACTTGTGATACTAATCTATGATAACCCTCGCCTGTTGTTAAGTTTGCAGGGCATTGAACATGACCTGAAAAATATTTGGTTCTTGTATTTGGCTCGTGAGGGGCACCGGCAACTTTTTGATATTTACACGTTGTATATTTATTCGCGGCTTCACTATCAAAGCTAGTTGTAGTAACTAGTGTCACTGCAAAAGCGAGGCTCAATGTTATAAATCTCTTCATTATTATTTCCTATTGATTGTTTACCCTGTTGGGTAATAAAAACTTAGCACTGTGAGTTTGGCTTTAATATTGAATAGTTTTCATATCGTCGAATGAAAATCATACAATTTAAGGTGTTGACTTGATTGGTTTGTTTTACTCAATAAAGATAAAAGACCACCGTTGGCAAAAACTATTATTTTATGTTGATATAGCGCTATATACACGACTCAAATAATTTTATTGTTGAGTTTAATGGGATGAGTAATTTTCATCCATTAAGCAGTGTGTTTTTATTATTACTAAGGCGCTATTTGATTTTCTTCAAATAAGTCGACTTGTTTAATAGGCTGACTGACGCTGTTTTTTCGCAGGGCAACATATAGGTCTGAGTGGATGTAGATCCCTTCTTTGCCAGTTGTCATGCCTGCGATTTCAAACCACGTAAGTAGCTGGCGCTTTCTGCCTGCAAGCTCTAAACGAATATCGCGCTTTTTAAAAATCACATCTAAATCGGCTAGCATTGCCATGACACTTAAATCTAAGTGCGTAAAACAGGGCACAGCATCAATAATCACGCATTGTGTCTGTGTGTCGTCTTTTTGTCGTGCGTATTGCTCAAGAAGCCTGCGTTTAAAATAGCCTGCATTAAAGTAGGTTAGAGGAGAATTAAACCGATAAATAAATACACCTTGTACGGCTTTTGCTTTATCTGTGGTGTCTAAACTTCTTACTACGCCTTTTACATCAACGCCGAGCACATTGTCTGTTGGGCGCATTACAGTTCGAATAAATTGAAATAAACCTAATAGTACAGCAAGTGTGATCCCCGGTATTACACCAATAAAGAGCACGGCGAACAAGGTTGCTAAGGCAAGGTAAAATGCGTGTTTGTCTTTGCGTTTTAATTGCCATACAGCTTTTAAATCTAATAAATGAATAGAGGCAATAATAAGCACCACACCTAAAGCTGCGCTGGGAATAAACTCAAGGGGGGCTGTTAAAAACAGTGCAATGATAGCGATTATGCCAGCTGCAATGATTGACACTAACTGTGTTTTACCGCCAGAGTCGTCGTTAACAGCAGTGCGTGAGTCTGCGCCACTTACAGCAAAGCCTTGTGATAAAGCTGAGCCAATATTAGCAATACCCAGTGCTCTAAATTCTTTATCAGCATCTATGTCGTAACCATTTTTTGCGGCAAAACTGCGCGCAGTAAGCATCATACTTACAAAGCTAACAATAGCTAAATTAAGTGCAGGCACCACCAGCTCACGAATAATCCCAAAATCATATACGGGGAGGTGAAATACCGGTAATCCACCTGTAACAGTACCAATAGTGTTTATATCAAACTGTTTTAAATTAAACAGCCATACGAGTATTGCGCCAAATGCGATGGCGAACATAGATGCAGGCCAGGTGGGCTTTAGGCGTTTCATTGTAAAATAAACAGCAATTGTAAAGAAGGTCATTAAAAGAGTTGGAATATGAGTATGGGATAAGTATGTTGGTATTGCGGCTAAACGCTCCAATAAATACTTTTCATCAAAAGTGAAGCCAAGTATTTTTGAAAATTGACCAACAATAATAGTAATCGCGACACCATTTAATAAACCCATAAGAATCGGCTTAGATAAAAAGTCAGCTAATACTCCCAACTTAAAGCGGCTTGCAATAAAGCACCAAAAGCCGGTCATTGCAGTCATGGTGACAACAAGTTGCCAATGCTTGAAACTATCACCAGCTGCCAGTGGTGTAACGACTGCTGCAATAACAGCGCAAGTTGCTGCGTCAGGTCCGACGATGAGCTGTCTTGAAGTGCCAAATAATGCGTAAAGGATCATCGGTAAAATACAAGAGTATAAACCTACCGCAGCGTTAACACCGGTGAGTTGTGCATAGGCAATCGCAACTGGTAATGCCACCGCTGCGACAGAGAGTGCAGCTCTTACATCATCAGCAAACCATTTTCGTTCATAGTGAAGTAACGTATTTAAGCCGGGCATAAAATCATATAAACGAGAGAGCAGCATAGCTTCCTTTTTACACTTTGGTAGTAAATTTAATCTAATCAGTATAGCGCAGAGTCTGTTTTTTTACTTAATAGCAATAACTTAGGTTATATAAAATAACCTATTTTTATGTAAGCAGAAAATGATTGATTGGCTGACGAAAGTTTAGCTTAAATATAATTTGAGTTAAGATGCTTACTCCCCTATGGATAGAGATATTAAAATGGATTTTTGGACCTGTATTTTTGTATTGTTTGCTTTTTTTGCCGTGCTACAACTTTTGAACTCACTATTTCCTACGCTTAAAAATAAGAGTACGTTGTTTAATTTTTTAGTAAGCCCGTCAATGGTTTTTTCAGGACCTGTTGATAGTGAACGCTCGGATTCATATTATTACTCGGTCAATAAAAAGCAGATCCGTTTTTCTCCAATGGGAAACTGGTTTTCACTCGGTAATAGCTTAGTTGAAGGCGCTGATATTGATTCATTTGAAGTCATCGCGCGTAACTTTGCAAAAGATAAGTATCAGCTTTATTACGGTTGCCATGTTATTTCAGGTCAAGTGGATTACGATAGCTTTGAAATTATAGAGCACGATGTTATTCGCGATAAATACCATGTTTTTATTCATAAGCACAGCGTGTCTTTTGCCATGGCGAGTCAATTAAGACCAGAACAACAGTTCATCATTCTAGGTGGTGCAGATCCTGCCACATTTGTATTAATGAATGATTTTTGGGCAAAAGACTGCAACCACCATTATTATAACTTTGTACGCCAGAATATCGGTTACGACACGTTTTCACATTTAACTGAGTCTATAGTGAAAGATCAACATAGCGTGTTTATTAAATGCGATGATACGTTTAATAGAACGGCTGTCAGTGGCGTTGGAGTAAAAGCATTTGATGAGCGCTACATATACGACGATAACCACTTATATTGGCATCAAGGCAAATATGAGCAGGATATTGATGGTTCTTTTAATACAACAACATGGCTTGAATGCGTGCCATACAAAGATATTAATACACTAAAAGTGCTCGACGACGATTACTTTATTATTGATAGTAAAGTGTATTTAGGGGCTGAGGAATTACCCAATGCCAAAGCTAATGAGTTTGAGCTATTAAGTAACTTTGCATTTGGGTGTGACTCACAGCAGGTTTTTTACTTAGCTAAACCACTAGAAAAAGTAGTGCCTGAACATTTTACATTATTATCTCCATCCGGAAATTACTCCAGCGATAAAAATCACCTATATTTTAAACAACAGCTTATTGGTCCTTATAGCGACGAGCGAGTAGAGCTAAGCAACAATGATTTTTTAAAAACGACTGATGCAGTTTACTATCAAGGCACGCAATTGGAATCTGTTGATGTACAGGAGTTCGCGCTATTAGAGCGGTTTGCTATGTATGGCTGTGACGGAAAAACAGTGTATTTTGGTCACCATAAAATACATGGGGTAGATCTTGATAGCATGGAAGTTGTTAATCGAGATAAGCTGCTAAAAGATGCTGATGCCGTGTATTGGCACGAGAAAAAAGTACTTGGAGCTGACCCTAAAACGTTTACTATAAGTCATCGAGACTATGATAAATATGACTGCGAAGACGATTATTATTTTTATAAAGAAGCTGAGCGCGTAGGTAAAAAATAGCGACAAAAAACCCTGCACTACGGGCAGGGTTGTCTGGGTATTATGGGGGTTATTTGGTTTTTAGTTCCCCAGTTGACGACTCTAAGTGCGCACGAACAAACCATTGAAACTGCTCAAGGTCAGCAAGTTGTGCGATGATCATGTCTTCAGACACAGGATCTAATTCAGATAGCTTTTCAAGAGCTTTGCGGTGATCACCATTAATGCCGTTATATACTTTATCAAGTGCTACTAGGTGATCTTTTACCAAGCCTTTGCCAATTGAATAATCTTCCCATGAGCGGCGATCGACAATAGATTTAGGAGTACCGATTGGCACACCACCTAGCGTGGCAATTCGCTCAGCGATGGTGTCGGTCATTTCTCGAACTACCTCCACTTGCGGATCAAGCATTTCATGTACGCCAATAAAGTTAGGACCTACTACGTTCCAATGAATATGCTTTAAAGTCAGTTGTAAATCAATCAGGGCCACCATGCGGTTATCGAGTAGGTCAATGGTGCGTGTTGCAGATTCGCTAGTCATACCGGGAGCTGTAAATTCAGCAACTTTACTATTACTCATAATTTCTCCTGCTTAAATAAATTGATGCTTTAAATAATCCATAGGATATAAAGCAATGGTCATGCCTAGTGTGAATTGAAATTAAATCTCTTTAAATACAATTAGTTGGGTTTTTTTACTTGTCACTGTGATTGTTTTTATATAATTTTTTTATGAAAAGTTTGCAGGCATTTGTAAAATCTGCAAACTTCACAAGATAATTATATTAACGTGTAGGTAGAACAATCGTGGCTTGTACGCCGCGCTGAGTATCACGATTTTCTATGTGTAGATCGCCATCATGGTTCATGGCTATTTGCCGACTGAGGACTAACCCTATACCACTACCTTGAGTTTTAGTGGTGTAAAATGGCACAAATAAGTTATCAATATTCGCTATTCCAACGCCTGAATCCAGTAGTTGTATTAATAGCTTTCCCTCACTAATTTTCCATTGCAACGTTAAGCTAATCGGTTCTTTATTGCTGGCTGATTGGTTTGTGTTTGAAGCTTCAATTGCATTAGTGATCAAGTTTACCAACGCTTGCTGTAATTGTTGACAGTCAACAAAAAAAGAGATGTCTGGGCTTTTAGGTAACTGCCAGTTTATTTGCGGGTAAAGGGCCGTGGTGCTGTGGATAAAATCAGCGACAGACATAAGAGACTTTGCTGGTGGCGGAAGGGTAGATAATTGCTGATAGCTTTTAATAAATGTATTGAGCGAATGCGCGCGCTCTGAAATAACACATAAGCCTTGATGTAAATCCGCTTTATTGTCAGCTTGGGTTAAATCGGCCCTCGTGAGCTTTGCTAAAGACTCGCTTATTGAGGCTATCGGCGCTAATGAGTTATTAATTTCATGGCTTAATACTCTTACTAAGCGTTGCCATGCAATTCGCTCTTCTTCGCGCAGCAGTTGTTGAATATCCGTGATAAATATCAAATTATGTGTTTGGGTATTAACTAAATACTTATCAACGTGCAGATACACTTTTTTACGGTGCTGCTTTAATTGAAACTCAACCACCTTTTGCCCATCCACGTTTAACGCATCTTGCAAACCTAACTGATTAATTGGCCCACCGATAACGGCTTCAAAACGACAGGTAAAAAGCTTTTCAGCGCTGGGGTTCATTAAAACAATCGCGTTATTATGATCAGTGGTAATAATGGCAACATCGATTTGATTGATGATTTTTGTTAATAGTAGCTGTTGTTCTTTTAGCTCTTGTTTGTGTGTACTAATTGCCGACGATAAACCTGTAAGGGTGTGGTTAAACTCAGCAAGCGCACCTTGTTTGTATCGACTAACAGGGCGCGTTGTGCCATCGCCAAAAATAACGGATTCGATAATGTTTATAGATGTGCGTAATTGGTAGGTTATTTTTTGCCAGATACTGAAGCAGCTATAGCCGGTAACAATAACTACAAAAAGTATAATCAGTATTTTTAAGTAAATTGATATACCTGCTGATATTACAAAATAAAATAACAAAGCACTTGGTAAAGCAGTTGCTAGTAACACTAAACGTATAATATCGCCTTCGTAGCTCTTTACTATTTTGCGTTTAATTTTCGTCATATAGTAACTTATATTTATCTAAACGTCGGTAGTATGCGCTGCGACTTAAACCTAAAGATAGCGCTGTTTCGTGGGCTTTATTATCAAACAAAGCAAGGCGCTTTTTAATTACATGTGATTCGATATCGTCTAATGTTGCTTCATCAAACGCGAATGCTTCGGGCTTATCTTGTGTTGCTAGGCCTAAATCACTGACTTGTATCTCATCGTGCTGGGCTAAAAATAATGCGCGTTCAATAATATGGCTTAATTCTCTGATATTGCCGGGCCAATGATAGCTATGCAATGCTTTAATGGCATCTTTTGAAAACGGTTTGCACGATAAGCGGTATTTTTCACAAAACTGTGTTTGAAAATAATGGGCTAAAGGAAGTATATCAGCAGTGCGATCACGCAGTGCAGGAATGCGTATTTCGGCAGTATTGAGTCGGTATAGCAAATCTTGCCTAAATTGTCCTTGTTCAATCAAACTAGGTAAATCAGCGTTGGTTGCTGAGACTAGGCGAACATTAATTTTTTGGGTTTTAGAGCTCCCCACTTTTTCAAATTGTCGCTCTTCAAGCACCCTTAATAATTTTGCTTGTTGCGATAATGGAATATTGGCTATTTCATCTAAGAAAATAGTGCCATTATCAGCCATTTCAAAACGGCCAATACGGGTTTCTTTGGAGTCAGTAAAGGCGCCTTTTATATGACCAAACATTTCACTTTCAAATAAGTTTTCGCTAATAGCCCCCATATTGACGGACAAAAATGCTTGTTGGGCACGGGCAGAACATTGATGTAAATAATTAGCGAGCATACTTTTACCTGTACCATTTTCGCCAGTAAAAATAATATTCATATCACTGAGAGCTAAGCGTTCAAGCTGGTTGATGATCGACTGCATTGCAGTAGATTGGCTTATTATTTGGCTTTTTGGTAGTTGTGATTCTTGTTTAAGTAAGGCGTTTTCTTGGGTTAAACGTTGCTCTTGGCGGGTTAAAGTACTGAGTTTGATTTGTGCGTTAACCTTGGTAATTAGGTCGTTATTTTTCCACGGTTTCTGTATGAAATCGACAGCCCCTAATTGCATTGATGCAACGGCAATATCAATGCTACTAAACCCGGTCATAACGATGACTGGGACTTGTTCGTCAAGCTCTCTAATTGCAGTAAGTAGCTCAAATCCTTCGTGTCCGGATGTGGTATCGCGGTGATAATTTAAATCCATTAATACACAGGCAAAGTCTTTTCGTTTTAATAGCTGTAATACATCAAACGGCTTTTCAACGGTGGTTACTTCAAAACCTTCTGATTTAAGTAGCATTTTTAAAGCTATGAGTACGTTAGCATCGTCATCAGCGACGAGTATCGATGGGGTATTTGGTGTCATTAGTTTACCATTTTAACAGCGAACAACTTATTTAGAGCTGTTCGCATAAAAGAAATATTAGGGCGTGTTGACCTTTGTGGATTGAAATTTGTTCAATCTAGGGGCGATTTAATCGCGGCGCGAGGTTTGTAACCTAGCGGGCTAAGTAAAAACCGAGCAAAGCTTCCGCGTCCTGCTCACGCCCCTTACCTACATCCGTGTAGGCAACAAAGAGTCAATCGCCCCTAGGAAGAACCCTTTGGACAGCGCATGTTTGGCATTTATACTGCGTTATCGCCTATTTATGGGGAACAACCACACACCATAGGCGCTGCCTTGCCTAAATACCAAACATACTGCTGCAAAATCAATCACTAAAGCTCAACACGCCCTAAGCATTAATCGTGATGTAATGCGTCACTGGGCTCCATTTTGATCACTTTTTTAGCGGGTATAAAGGTAGCTAATAAGACCATTGCTGTTATTAACAATGGGACACAAATTAGACTTAATACATAACTGGTGTTACTTATCACTAATGTATTAGTCATGGTACTGACTAATAATAGCGACAGACAAACACCGATTGCAAGGCCGATAGCTAACTGCTTAATGGCTTGATTCATAAATAATCTAATAATGTCATTATCAGGTGAGCCTAGGGCTCTGCGAATACCAATTTCTTGAGTGCGCTGAGTAATGCTATTTGCAGCCATTGCGTAAATGCCACTGGCTGCCAAAAATGCAGCGATTACCCCGCACAGTAAAAATATTTTACTCACTGACAGCACCAGTAACATTGGTTGATTAATTAGATCGTCATAATTTTGTATATGATAAATACCAAGATCAGGGTCAACAGTATTTACAGCATCCATTAGGGCTTGCTTGATAGCTGCTTCATTGCCTTGATAATGTAATGCGACATATAGCCGCCATGGACCAATGTTATCCATTGAATGATAGGAGTTATAAGAGGCACTAGAGGATCGCATAGTTGAACCATGAAAGGTATCAGATACAACGCCAACAATGGTATACCAATCGTCAGATGCGCCCCTTGCACTAACACGCCTTACACGCTGACCAATGGCATCATTTTCTGGAAAAAACTGCTTGGCGATGGTTTGATTAACCATAATGCTAAGCGCACCGTCTTCTCGGTCTCGGTAATCAAAAGCACGACCTTGAATTATTTCCATGCCAATGGCTCGCCATGAATCATGGGCAACGAGCTCATTATTACTGTAAGGGTTTTCATTCCAAACTTGTGCGGCGCGTCCTTCAATTTCAAAATAACTGGTGCCTTCCCCTCGACCAGGTAGTTGTGACATGAAAGAGACGGCTTCTATACTTGGCATGGCTTCAAGTGTTTCCTTTAATTTATAGTACATATCAGAACGATTTATACGGTCTTGGTATTCAAACTCAGTATCGTATCTTACAGGGTATTTTTCAGGTGACAGTTGTACTTGTGCTGTAAGGCGCTTGTCGGTATCAACACCGTAATCAGCGGTGCCTGCAGAGTAACCTGTGACAAGTAAAATAGTGGCAATGACTAATACAACACAGGACAGTAAAATCTCAGAAATGACTAACACTCTGCCAGCTTTAGCTGCTTTTTTACTTAAAGCACCTCGTGTGCCATCTCGTATTACTGCATTAAAATCATTTGATAACGAGCGAATCGCAGGGAGCAGGCCAGTGATTGCAATCATTAACACCACTGAGACGATTAATAGCACTATAGCGCTTGGCTCAAGTGATAGATCCCACCAAAATGGCTTTTTATTTTCGACAGTAAAATTGGCGTTAAGTATTTCGTTACTGACTTCTAATCCGTAAGCGGCAAATAACAATGCAAACAGTCCACCAGTACAGCATATAAAGACGCTTTCCCACAGCATTTGTAAAATTAAACGTTTTCTAGGAATACCGAGAGCAACACGGATCGCGACCTCTTTTAGACGTTCGTTTACACGTGCAAGGAGTAAGTTACTTACATTGATGCAGGCAAGCGCTAATATAAGAAATACCACAACAAACAAGGCAACAAAAATAGTGTAATACTGCACAATACTGGCGTGTTTGTAGGGTTTTGCAATTAGGTATTCGCCGTTATCGCTGAGTCTCCAACGAAAATCCTTCATTAACTCAGGCTCAATTTGCGTATTGAAAGAGGCAACCCCGGCTTCGACTTGTGCGAATGTGGCATCTGGTTTTAGGCGAGCAATACCAAAAGCGCTGTTTCTGGTTGCTTCAATTGGGTTTAAGTAATCAGGACCCAAAGGTTGCCATATTTGTGCATATTGTGGAAATGAAAAGCCTTCAGGCATAACACCAATAACACGTGAGGGCATGGCATCAAGTGATACTGTTTGGCCAACTATTTTAGCGTCGCTATTAAAGTCTCGTTGCCATATTTCGTAACTGAGTACAAATACAGACTCCGCACCGTCATAAAAATCCTCAGGTGCGAATCCTCGCCCCAGTATGGGTTGTACACCGGCAATTTCAAAAATATTCCAACTGGTGTAAGTTGCATTATATTTTTTTGCTTGTTGGAGCTTACTATTGGTTGATTTTGCGCCTCCTGCAATAGTCGTTCCTTCATAATAATAGGCAACATCTGTAAATAACCCTAGTTGTTGGTCTAATTGCAGTAAATGAAAAGGATCTGCTTGCATTCGGTATTGATGGTTATAATTATATTTAGCTTCAATGGCGACAAGTGGCGTGTCGCCATTCATTGTCATGGGTTTAAACACCAAATTATTTAAAATTGAATAGGCGTAAAGTGTTAAACCAAGGCCAATTGCGACAATCAAGATGGTTAAAGCAGTAAACATTGGCTTTTTTAGTAACATTCGTGCGGTATATTTTAACTCGATAGCTAATGACATCATTTTGTCCTTTTATACCGTAATTGCAGCTGACTGCTGATTGTTTTCGTGATCGGCAACAATCTTGCCATCGAATATTTCAATTGTGCGTTTTGCACGACTCGCGCCACGCGGATCATGAGTAACCATGCAAATAGTCGCGCCTTCTTGGTGAAGTTGGTCGAGTAAGTTCATCACCGCTTGCGCATTTTTTGAATCAAGGTTACCTGTGGGCTCATCGGCTAAAATAATCGACGGGTTGCCTGCTATCGCTCTGGCTACGGCAACGCGTTGCTGCTGCCCACCTGATAACTGAGAAGGAAAGTGATTAACTCGGTGAGCCATGTCAACTTTGGCTAAAGCATCAGCAACCATGGTTTTACGTTGCTCTTTGCTAATGTCTTTACGATAGGTTAATGGCAGCTCAACATTTTCGGCAACGGTTAAATCACTAATTAAGTTAAAGGCCTGAAATATAAAACCAATTTTTTCATTGCGAATATGTGCGCGCTCATCACGATCAAGGTTTGATACGTCGTGATTAGCTAATAAATAATGCCCTTGCGAAAGGTTATCTAATAAACCCAATAAAGAAAGTAACGTAGATTTTCCACAGCCTGACGGGCCTGTTATTGCAATGTATTCACCTTGGTTAATCAACAGGTTAATGTCATTTAAGGCATGGGTTTCAATGTCATCAGCAACAAAAACTTTTTTCAGTTGTTTGAGTTCGACCAGTACAGGGTTTGAGTGCGTTTTCATAGTGCTTCCTAATTAATTTTTATTTGTTGATGACCATCCCACGCGGAGACATCTGAGACGACAATGTTGTTGCCTGTCGCTAATCCTTGTTTTATTTCAATATGGGTTGCTGACATTTGTCCAAATTCGACTGTTGTTGATTGGGCATATTCGTTGGCTGTATCTAATGCGTAAATGGTGCCTGTGCTGTTTGCTTTAGCAAACATGGGGCGTTTTACAAATAACACATCATCGAGTTTTGCTATTTCAATAATGCCGTCAACAGACAGTTCAGGGCGTGCTTCTTTTGGAATGTCACCGACTAATTCAACATCGACTTGTACAGAGCCATTGATCACCGCAGGATCAATGCGTTTGACAATGCCTGTTGTGATATTTGCGCGGGTGTCGATGGTGACGTGTTGACCTAGAGCAACATGGCTGACTTGTTTTTCGGGAACGCGTAGTTCAGCTAAAAATTCGCCACTTTTGGCAAGGCGGGCTAGATTAGTGCCTGCGTTTACACGTTGGCCAAGCTCCAGCGGCATTTCTTGTACAATACTATCAATCGTTGCTTTAACCGTTAAGCCGTCCACTTGGCTTTGCATTCTGCTGACTATATGCTGCATGCGTTTTGAGCGCGCTGAAAATGCTTTTATTTGTGCTTGCATGTTTTCGCGGCTTTTTAGTAAACGCTTTTGTTCTAGTAGCCAGCGCTGCTTAAATTGGTTTACATCAATTTTTACTTCTTCATGAGCTATTTTTGATACCGCGACGATATCTTGTGCAATTAAAGATTCTTGCGCATTAAGTGTTAGCAGGGCGCGTTCATAATTTAATTGGCTATTGATCACTAAAGCTTCTTGATCAAATACTTGTGACTCAAGGGCAATTTTTTGAGCATGAAGTTGCGCCTTCATTTCTTCTAATTCCCACTGGCTTTCTTCAAGTTGTTGCTCAAGCTCCGGGTTACTTAAAACCATTAAGATATCGTCAACTTTTACGCTGGCACCGGCTTTAGCATAAATAGCTTCAACACGACCACTGATATTGGTGGCTACCCAGCGAATATCTTTGGGTACAAGCACTCCGATACCACGAACGGTCACCTCAAATTGCCCCCGTTTTACGGTATCGATTAACAAGGTGTCTTTAGTGGCAATTATATTACTGGCATTTGAGCGTGATATTTGCCAAATCACCATCACTAATACTAAGCATATCCCAGCAATAATATAAGGTTTCTTGTTTGCTGCTTTTTGTTTTTTTCGGATTATATCCATTTAAAGTAACTTAAAAATGCTGATCATAACTAGATATAGCAGTTTCAATGCCAATAAAAATAACCGTTAATTATCAATTTATTAGATTTTATTTTTCACAGGGTAAAGTTACAGTGTGTCGATAATGGGACTGATAAAAAGGCGAGGTGTGTCGTTATTGGGATCGCTTTAATTAAAAAATTTAGAGCATACTAAAAAGTACAGAAGCGACGAGCAGTATCGCCATAAAAATATTGAACGCTCGCAGACGTTCAGGGTGACTTAGCCATATTTGTAATTTTTGCCCAAGTAATGTCCACGCGCTGACACAAGGCAAATTTACCAAGCCAAAAATAACACCGACAATCACGATCGCCCCGATGCTTTTAGAAGGCGCATATACACTCACTGCGCTTAATGCCATGGTCCACGCTTTCGGGTTTACCCATTGAAATAAAGCCGCTTGGACAAAGGTAAAGGGTTTAGTATCGCCATTTTCAGCGCCAACAGGTGTTTTATTACTGGCAATTTTATAAGCAAGATAAAGTAAATAAGCAATACAAAGCACTTTTAATAGTTGATAACTTAACGGAAAAACATCAAATAATTGCATTACTCCTAAACCAACCAGCACGAGCATTATCACAAAGCCAATTGTTACGCCCAATAAGTGTGGCAAAGTGCGCCTAAAACCAAAGTTAGCGCCAGAGTTCATCAGCATTAAGTTATTAGGCCCAGGCGTGACAGAAGAAACAAGCGCAAATAGCGCCAATGCTGATAATAATTCAATATTCATATTTAATGCTCACTTAGTTGCTTGTATTTATGCAATTATATGTTTATTACCTCGCAATTTTTGCGCTTATTAATGCAACTAAAATTATTTTTGACAATTTAAAATGAAAAAAGATCGAATAAACGACAGAATATTGCAAGAGCTAAAGCTCAATGGCCGAATTGCAAATGCTGAGCTTGCAGAGCGAGTTGGTTTATCGCCATCAGCTTGTTTGCGCCGTGTGCAAGAATTAGAAAAAATAGGTGTGATCACGGGGTATCGTGCAGTGATAAATAATCATGCGTTTGGGCTGGGGTTTGTTGCATATGTTGGTGTGGGCTTAAATGAGCACTCTACTAAATCACAACGTACTTTTGAGCAAGCGCTGGAGTTTATTGATGAAGTAAAAGAATGTCACAATGTGACCGGTGCATTTGAGTATTTATTACGAATAGAAACCGCAGATATTAAATCTTATAAAGCGTTTCATGCGGATGTGCTAGGGTCAATACCACAAGTGCGTACAATAACCTCTCATGTTGTGATGGATTCACCTAAAGATGAGCGGGCGTAGAAGCTAATTTATCTGCGATTAATTTAGCCATTAAAGTACCTGCGTTAATTTTTGTACGAAGGTACTTTTTTGATAAAGCGACAGCTTAAGCGTTTATAAAGCCGACTTTTGAGCTAACTACTCACTTTCTGCACGGGCAGCTTTTGTTAATTTAACTAATGCCTTACGCACAGCCATAGGGCTGTCACAAAGTGCATAAAATGCAATGTAATAGTTACGTTGTTGGCTTTGCAGGTAAAATCCCTGTGGTAATATACCCAAGCCACCTCAAGATGCAGAATTCAGCGTTTCACAGAGGCTTAATATCAAGGCGTTACTTTGCAAGAATGGCCGTCCCTTTTAAGAAGGAACAACGATGAGAGTAAGTCTCTGTGAAACGCCCAACGGGTTGGTTTAAAAGCGATTTATACTGCGTTATTGATTTTAATAATAGAACCACTATTACTTGCAATCAATGCCTTGCCTAAATCGCTTTTAATTCCAACGACGCTCGCATCTTGAGGTGGTTTGGGTATAGGCCGCTCATAATGGGTGATGGGTCATTTACATTGCAGTGTTGTTTTAAAATTAAGCTAATGGCATCTAGATGATCGCCGTTCATATGCTCAATCATATGTTGTTCTTGTTCTTCATCCCACGGCTTAGAGGGTTGTAGCCACTCATCTTGTTCTAACCAAAATATTTTTCCAAAGCCCCCGATATAACGCACGCGTATTGCATCTAATTGCCAAAGATTAAAATCATGAGCGTTACGATAGCTTTGTGCTTCTGGGTAAAGGACTATGTATTTGTCGATTAACGATTCAGCTTTATCGGTGTCAACTAAACGGCCATCCCCCACTATTGTTACACGGCCATGCTCATTTTGATCGCCTTGCTCGGCGGCATCAAATACCGTTAAACTCATGCGGCTATCATGTTGTAGGTTTTTGGTATGCTGGGCGATATTGCTAATAAAAAAGTAAATACGGCCTTGCTCGTCGCACATATAAGGGGCGACGGAGCCAAAAGGGTATCCTCTTAAGTTATGAGAAAGGGTCGACATAACCCCACTACTTTTTGTGAATACTAATGTTTTTGCATCGTGAAGGGCTTGCTGCCTCATAAAAATTCCTGGCGTTGAAAGTCGCAAAATCTAGATTTTTTTATTGTTACACGTAATTCTGCTGTTAAAACGACTATTTTGCAAATGATTCTTGTTTACGGTGGAGTAATTGCTTTATATTAGGCACATTCTTATCAAGTTGCTCATGCATGTTGTTACTTGTTGGCGTTAATCGAAATTTTATCCAAGCACTCACGCGGTGTTAATAGGATAGAAAAGGGAGTTATTTTGAATATTTATAAGTATTGTTGGTATGTATGCTTGATGCTTTTTAGTGTATTTAGCTCTGCGGCTGAGACCGTTAATGTTGTTACCCAGCAAGTTAAGCAGCAGCAACTTGCTCCTAAAGTGACGCTTACGGGGTCATTAAAAGCGCAGCGTCATGCGCAACTTTCGGTACTTGCTGAGGGGGTAGTCACCGATATTTATGCTGAGGCAGGTCAATACCTAAAACAAGGCGAACCTTTACTCGCGTTAGATTCCGCATTAATTAAAGCACAATTACAAGCCAATAAAGCGGCTGTAGCTCGTGCGCAAGTAACCGTTGATGATGCTAAGCGTCGTTATACTGAAGCGCAATCTTTATCCAAACAAAAATTATTTGCAGAGACCGAACTTGCGCAGCGCTACGCAGCCGTTAAAGGTGCTCAAGCAAGTTTACTTGAAGCCCAAGCGAACGAAACTTACCAACAACAGCTTTTAGTGCGTCATCAGCTAGTTGCTCCTTTTAGTGGCATTATTGCTAAGCGTATGGTGAATGTAGGGGAGTGGGTTACCCGTGGTCAAAGCGCCTTTGAATTAGTGAACAATGACAAGCTTTGGCTTGATTTATATATGCCTCAAGAGCACTTTGCAGCAATAGATATTGAAACCATAGTTGAAGTGTATTTAGCTTCACGGCCAAATGAAGCATTTACAGCAACAGTCATTGCGAAAGTACCTGTGATAAATATCACTCATCGTAGTTTTTTATTGCGTTTACAACTTAATAATACGGGTGACTTACAAGTGGGTTTATCGGCAAGTGCAGCAGTGTCATTAAAGCCAACGGCTAAAGCCAGTGTTGTTATCGATAGAGATGCGCTGTTACGCCACCCTGATGGAGGCTTTAGTGTTTTTACTGTGCTTGAAGGAGTCGCTGTAAGGCAAAGTGTTCAAGTAGGCGCGCGTATGAATAGCCAAGTAGAAGTAATTGAAGGTCTAAAAGCTGGGCAATGGGTAGTAACTCAAGGCAATGAATTATTACAAGATGGTCAAGCAGTTAAGGCGATATCGCCAACGGGGATTCAATAATGCTCGAAGGCGCAGTTAAACATGCAACATTGGTGACGGTTGCGGTACTTATTGCATGTATTTTAGGATTAGTAGCCGCGTTTAAAATTCCTGTTCAGATGATCCCTGATTTAGATGTTCGCACTATCACTGTGGTGACCCAATGGCCAGGTGCTACACCACAAGATGTTGAAAAGGAAATACTCATAGAGCAAGAACGCTATTTACGCTCGCTACCAAATTTAAAGCGTATGTCGAGTTATGCTAATACCGGCGAAGCTGAGGTTGAACTCGAGTTCCCATTTGGCGTTGATGTTAATGAAGCGCTTATCAATGTTAGTAACGCATTAGCACAAGTGCCTGATTACCCTGAAAACGTCGATCAACCCGTGCTCTACAGTAGCTCATTTTCATCCAATGCTTTTATGTTTTTTTCATTAAAACCGCAGGCGGGTAATCCGCTTAATATAGATATCGACATGCTACGTGATTTTGCCCAAGATAACGTACGTCCAGAAATGGAACGTGTGGCTGGTGTATCACAGGTTAGCGTTCGAGGCGGGGCGTTGTATCAAATACAGATATTGATCGATCAGCAAAAGCTTGCAAGTCGAAATATTAGTTTGATAGCAGTGCGAAATGCGATACGTAGCCGCAATCAAGATGCTTCAGCGGGTGATATAGATAGCGGAAAACGCCGTTACTTACTGCGTATGGTTGGGCGCTTTCAATCGGCGCAAGAACTAGAAGAGTTAGTCATTGCTCAGCATGAAGACCGCACTGTACGTCTTAAAGATGTTGCGAAAATAAAATTAGACCATTATGAACTGAGAAACATTTCTTATAACGATGGCGAGCGTAATTTAATGCTATCGGTACGCCGCGAAAGTGGCTCAAATGTAATGGCAATTAAAGACGAAATGACGCAAGTTGTACAGCGTATTAACCGTGATTTATTAGCGCAAAATGGCCTGCAATTAACCCTACTCAGTGACGACGTGCGTTATGTAAAAGGCTCAGTTAAAAATGTATGGACTAACTTAGCTATTGGGGCGTTACTGGCAACTTTAGTGATGTTCTGGTTTTTAAAAAGCCCGCGTTCTACGTTGATTGGTGTAATGGGTGTACCAATTTGTACGATTGCCGCATTTTTAGGTTTATTACTCTTTGAGCGAACCATTAATGTTATTTCATTAGCGGGGGTTGCCTTTGCGATTGGCATGACGGTTGATAATACCATTGTGGTACTTGAAAATATTGAGCAAGCTAAACAACGTGGTCTGTCAAAATTAGCAGCCGCTATTGCTGGCGTGCAAGAAGTATGGCCTGCGGTTTTAGCTTCAACAATGACCACAGTATTGGTGTTTGCACCTATTTTATTTATTACACAAGAAGCTGGCCAGTTGTACTCAGATGTTGCGATTGCCATTTCTGGGGCCATTATAGCTTCTATGCTGGTCGCGTTATTAGTTGTACCCGCGGCTTCTGCACGGTTTGCTTGTGTAACAAAGTCTGATGGCACAATGACATCGAAAATGCGACTACCTCAGTTTATTCCTGCATTTTTAGCCTCTAAAGTTCAGCGTTCAGTGTGTGTTGTTGTGGCTGTAATCGGTTTAATTGGTGGCGCTTGGTTATTTATGCCGGAAGCCGAATATCTTCCTGAAGGTGAAGAACCAAAAGCGTTTTCAATGATGATAGCACCCCCAGGATATAACTTGAGCCATATGCAAAAAATTGGTGATGAGTTATTGACCTATTTTAATAATCATTTAAATGCACCAAGCAGTGACTTTGCGCAGGGGGAAACCGATTTACCATCATTAAAGTATTATTCGTTATCGGTTGGGGTGGGCAATATTTGGTTTTTAAGTGAGCCGAATAATCCAGAGCATATTGACGAAATGATGGCGGCGATAACCGCTAAATTTAAAAGTTACCCAGGAATGCGAGCATTTTCATCACGAGGCTCGATTATCTCTAGTAACGACGGTGGTACGCGCGCGGTAGCACTAGATATTAGTGGTACAGAGCAAGTGGACTTATACCGTGCTGCCGATGCTGTATACCGCCTTGCGAGTGAGGTGTTTGATAATCCACAAGTTGACTCTGAGCCGTCTTCACTAACGCTTGATCAGCCATTAATTGAAATTCAACCTCGTTGGCAGCGTCTTGCTGAGGTGGGCATGACCGCCGATGAGCTGGGCTATACCGTTGCAGCACTTAGCGACGGGGCCTACGTTGATGAATTAATTTTAGGTGATGATAAAGTGGATGTGTTTATATTCTCAGAGGCAGGTAACAAGCAAAGCTTAGAGGGGCTTGAGCAAGCACCCGTCGTAACATCGCAAGGTTTGTTGCCGTTAAACGCCTTGGCTAATTTAAGCGAAAAAGCCGACAGTGACAGCCTACGCCGAGTAGATGGACGCCGTACAGTAACTGTTTATATTATTCCACCGAGGGATGTAGCTCTAGAGCGGGCCCAACAAATGGTCCGAGAACAACTATTGCCACAGCTGCAAAAGCAGGGCGATTTATTACCTGGGGTAAATATAAGTATTGGTGGCGCTGCAGATCAGCTTGAAAAAACACGCAATGCATTAAGCAGTAACTTTATAGTGGCTTTAGCCTTGTGTTATTTGCTTTTAGTGGCAATTTTTAAACACTGGGGACAGCCTTTATTTATTATGGCAACGGTGCCTTTAGGCATGGCTGGTGGCCTACTTGGATTAAATGCAATTAACGCTGTAGGTTCTGTATTTGGTGGGTTTTATCAACCGTTTGATATGATCACTATGCTCGGCTTTTTGATTTTACTGGGCACAGTGGTGAATAACCCAATTTTAATTGTTGATCAAAGCCGTCGTAATTTAGCCGCAGGGCTTGAGGCTTATCAAGCTGTTATTGGTGCACTGGAAACGCGATTAAAACCAATCGTTATGTCAACAATGACGACCTTATGTGGCTTAGCGCCATTGGTATTTATACCCGGTGAAGGCTCTGAGTTATATCGCGGAGTCGGAATCATTGTCCTATGTGGCATTGCTGTTTCAACGGTTGTAAGTTTAACCGTATTACCAGCTTTGCTATTAATGGTTTATAAGCGCAAGGATTAACACCTCGAAATTAAGCTCGGCGTTAGTCGAGCTTAATAGTTAAAGCTGTGGTGGTATAAATTGAAATTGCATAGCGCATGAGGTTAATGGCTTACGATTTGGCTTATTTATTTAGCTGATAGTATTTTAAAGCTTTGCTTAGCTTATTAATGCTGTCATATTTTAGCCCGTAGTAAGAAGGAGTAGCTAAATGAAGACGGTCGTTGTGTTAGGCGGATATGGTAACTTTGGTAAAAGAATTGTTGAAAATCTAGCAAAAACAGCAGGAATAACAATACTTATTGCAGGTAGGAATAACGATAAAGCAATTGCACTTGCTAAGCATTTACAACCGAAAGTAGCCGCTATTTTAGCGCCATTAGTTATTGATATTTTTGCTGATGATTTTAAAGCTAGATTAACAAGCCTTGCGCCATTTTTGGTTATTCATACGAGCGGTCCTTTTCAAGGGCAAGATTATAGAGTACCCAATGCGTGCATTGAGTGTGGATCACATTATATTGATTTAGCTGATGATCGCAGGTTTGTTTGCGATATTAATCAGTTGGATAGCAAAGCCAAAGAAAAGGGCGTACTTATAGTGAGTGGTGCCAGCTCTGTGCCGGGTTTATCTTCTGCGGTTGTCGATCATTATCAAAATCAATTTAGTACTATTGAATCAATTAATTTAGCGATTGCGCCAGGCAATAAAGCGGAGCGAGGTGTGGCTACTGTTGCTGCAATATTATCTTATACCGGACATCCGCTAAGTGTGTTTAAAGGCGGTCATTGGCAAGATGTCTATGGTTGGATGGACTCAAGGGTAAATGATTTTGGCAGCTTTGTTGGTAAGCGTTGTTTAGCCAATGTGGATGTGCCCGATTTAGAGCTTTTCCCAAATCGCTATAACGTATCACAGCAAGTGAGTTTTCAAGCGGGTTTAGAGTTGGGCATATTGCATTGGACGATGGTGGGGATGGCTTACTTATCAAAAATTGGCATTGTAAAAAGTTGGGCGCCGTTAGCGAAAGCCATTGTGAGCACGAGTAATCTTTTTTTACCATTTGGCACACAAGATGGTGCAATGGAAGTACTCATTAGTGGGCAAGATCATAGTAATAAAACAAAACAAATTAAATGGACACTGTACGCACCAAAAGGTAATGGTCCATATATTCCAACGCTTTCAAGTATTGTATTAGCCAAAAAATTGTTGAGCAATGAGGCGTTTATTGCAAAGCAGGGCGTGGGTGCAATACCATGCGCAGGGTTATTTGAGCTTGATGATTTTAGTCACTATTTTGATACGCTTGGTATTACATATCAACAAGAAATGTCGTTAGATAATCAAGTGCAGCACATATAATGGAATATTATTTGCTCTTAAAGTTACTTCATATTCTTGCTGCAGTTGTGGTAACGGGAACTGGCGGCGGTATTGCTTTTTTTATGTTTATGGCAAATCGTTCCAACAATCCACAGGTTATTTATATTACGGCTAAGCACGTTATTTTAGCAGACTGGATTTTTACAACCCCAGCAGTCATTATTCAAATTGTCACGGGCATAATGTTGATGGGCAAGCTAGGGTACTCGTTTTCAGCCCCTTGGTTTTATTGGGTTGTTGGGTTATTTACTTTTATAGGTGTGTGTTGGTTGCCTGTGTTGCGTATTCAATACAAATTACGTGAGCTTGCTAAATTATCGGTAGAGTTAAATCAAGTTACAGCAGAATTTAAATCATTGATGAAAACGTGGACTTTATTAGGAATCCCCGCTTTTGCCGCTATTTTAGGGATATTTTGGTTAATGGTGTTTAAACCATTTTCGCTTGTGTGAGGTGGTTTGGCATATGTATAACTTTAAGCAAGCAACATTGCTGTATGCTACAAAATACGCATTGGCATTTTTGTGGATTTTTACCGGTTTAACCTCCGTATATTTTGCACCTGACGTTGGCTATGAAATTCTTGCGGGCGCCAATATTGTAGGTTTACCAGCTAAAGCTGCAATTTACGCTGGTGGTATGTTAGATATAGCACTTGGGCTTTGGCTCGTCACATCTTTTAAAACCCAAGTTTGCTGTCTTGTTCAAGTGGCGGTAATAATTACATATACTGCGCTGCTAACGTTGATAGATGCAAGCTTTTGGCTGCATCCGTTTGGGCCAATTACTAAGAATATTCCAATTGTTGTTTTGATCTGTTTTTTATTTAGTGAAAATAAAAGTCAAATTACAATTAAGTAACAAAGGGCTAGGGCGTGTTGACCTTTGTGGATTGAAATTTGTTCAATCTAGGGGCGATTTAATAGCGGCGCGAGGTTTGTAACCTAGTGGGCTAAGTAAAAACCGAGCAACAAAGAGTCAATCGCCCCTAGGAAGAACCCTTTGGGCAGCGCATGTTTGACATTTATACTGCGTTATCGCCTATTTATGGGGAGCAACCACACACCATAGGCTCTGCCTTGCCTAAATACCAAACAGTCTGCTGCAAAATCAATCACGAAAGGTCAACACGCCCTAGCGTTGACTCGCCCTCTATTTATTTACTCATACCCTCTGGCCTTTTTAGTTTTGATTATCGCAATATAGCCATGCCAGCTGGCGTAACTAAGTAGCGGCATAATCACAATAAAGCCTGTTGCTCCGGTTGCAAAACCCAGTGCCACAAGTACAAAAATACAGATAGACCACACCACCATTGCAGAAAAATTAGTTTTAACAGCGTGCATGGACGACATGACAGCGGTCATAATATCGACCCGTCTTTCCATCATTATTTGCGGCGTAAACGCTGAAATTGCAAATACAGTGACTAACAAAATCCCGCCAATAATGGAGCCTAAGGTTAAAAATGCTGATAATTCTTCAAAGGTAGGGTTAGCATGGCTTGGGTAAAGTGCATGTACTAAGGCTGCAAGGCGCATCCAAACAATCATAATAACCATCAACAAAATTGCAAAACCCCATTCCCCAACAGGATTCCTAAACATTGATTTTAACGAATGTGTAAGTGTGGGTTTATGCCCTTTTTCAAGCTCCCATGCTACATCATATAAGCCAACAGCAAATGCAGGCCCAATTAGAGCAAACGCGACGGTTGCAGGAATAATCACAATATAAGTTCCTGCAAATACGGCGGTGTAAACAATAGCTAAAGGAATAATAGTAAAAATTAATCCGTAAATTAAGCTCAGTATTGGTGCTCGCGTCATATCTTTAAACGCAAGAGCAAGCCAATGAAATGCAGCGAATGTATTTACCTTATTACATTGCAAACAGCGGGCAAACTCTGTGTTTTTATCAACCGTATTTGTTGTCGGCATAAAAGTGCTCCATTTGATAGGTACTCTTTAGGTTTAGAGCATAGATGTATTATTTACAAATCATCAACTAATTATTTGTAGCTTGCTATTAGCATCTTCAATTGCTGTTAAATGGTCGCTTGTTTAAAAACTAATTAATTAGTTGATAGATGGAATTATGCGCGCTATAGTATTTAAAACTAATTAATTAGTAGATTAAAATAAAGGGTTAAATACGATGGCTAGAAATAAATCAAACCAGCTTACCGATGGTGAGCAAAGTATTATGGAAGTGCTTTGGAAAAATGGTGAAGCATCTGTGCGCGACATAACAGATGAACTATCAAAAGAGAAGCAAACGGCTTACACCACAACACAAACCCTGTGTAAGATCCTTGCTGAAAAAGGCTATGCTGATTTTAGAAAAGAGGGTAAAGCGTTTATTTATATCCCTAAAATCACTCAAAAAGAGGCCCGACAAAGTGCATTAACCTCAATGTTAAACAAGTTTTTTGGTGGCTCACCTAAGGTGTTGGCGCAACACTTAATGCAAGAGACCGACATAGACCTTGATGATCTAGAAGCGCTGCAACGTAAAGTCGACCAAAGTAAACACTAACAAACCAAGATAAGGACGCCAAGGCTATGATGATTGAATATACTTTATTAACAACGTTGGCATTTCACCACCTAATTATTGGTTTTATCCTTTTATTGGGAATTGCGTTGATTAATAAGTGTGTACCATCGAGTGCGGAGCTGCGCAGTTGGTTATGGATGACGGCATTTATTATCGCAACAGTCATCCCCTTCACTTTGATCACAATGGATGCGGATAAAACTTCAAGCGTTATAAATACAGTTGCGCAATCGGTTGATTTAAAAATAGAAGATAGCTTTTCAGCAACTGATAATAAAGTCGCTATGAGTGATCAGGAGAGTAACTGGCATTTACCCAGTGAGATTGTATTTAACTTCTCATTTTTACTCAGTATTGGTGTCCTACTTTGGTTTATAGGTAGTATATGGCGTGGATTTACGGTGTTATCGTCATATATGCAAACACGAAACTTGCTCCGCTCTACGATAGAAAAAGCGCCGCACTTATCGGCCCATATTAATACAGATGTTTATACTTCAAGCAAAGTATCCTCGCCTTTGGTTATTGGGTTTAAGCAACCTAAAATCATCCTTCCAAAAAGCATTACTGAACAACTCAAACATGAGCAATTACTAGCGATAGTGCTCCACGAAAACGCGCATATAAAACGTAAAGATAACTGGTTTGGCTTATTTCAGGAGATCATTGCTATCTTATTTTGGTGGAGCCCAGTGATCCGCCTGCTTAATAAGCAAATTCATGTAGAGCGTGAAATAGCGTGTGATTTACGCGCAGTGAACGAAATTAAAAATACGCAGCAATACGCGCAGTCACTGATTGATTGTGCAAAATTAATGGTGATGGAGCAGCGGAGCGTGTTGGCAATGGGACTATTTAGTAAGAAAAAAGAGCTGAATTATCGTATCGGCGCGGTTTTAGAAAACAAGCAATTTAAAAAGCCACGTATCACGATCATTATGCTGGTATGTGCAGGGCTAACAGTCACCACAATTCAAGCTACACAGGCCTTTTCACCTAAAGTCAGTATTAAACACACCGTCGTTGATGCTCGACATTACTCACTATTACCGCAATTTGAAAGTACCTTACTGATTGATGCCGTTACTCGTAATGACATTGGCGCAATTAAAGCACTGAAAAATGATGGGGTTGATATTGACGTGCCAGTGATTGGCGATGGCACTGCGTTGATGATTGCGGTGAAACAAAATAACAAAGCAATGACACAGGCATTAATTGACTTAGGCGCTGATGTAAATCAGTCATCAAGTGGTGATGGTAACCCGCTGATAGTCGCTGCGATGAGCAATAATATTGAACTGGCAACGCTATTGTTAGATAACGGCGCTGATATAAATGCAATTGTGGCGCGAGATGAAACACCGCTTATCAATGCAGCGTACTTTGGTTTTTACGACATGAGCCAATTATTAGTTGCACGCGGAGCTGATGTTAACTTAGCGGTTACGACAGGGGTTTCTGATGGTTATCAGCGACGCTCGCCCCTAAATCGTGCGCGTACTGAGTCAATTAAAGCGCTACTAATAGCTAATGGCGCACGGCAATGATCTATATCTTACTTCACTTACCACCTTAGTGTGCTTTAAGCCGGTTAGCTTTATCGCAATTTAAGTTAGCCTGCATCACGTTTATTTAAATTACTTCAATTAATTGTTGATTGATTTTTACCCTACTTTTAGTGGGTTAGCCAAACTCGTTCTAAATAAAGGAAATAGTATGTTTATACCCAAATATTCCTTATCAAAGAACACATATCACACAAAAAATAACAACGAAGGTGACACCATGATCTTTAATACCCCCATATTCTTTTGGTTTTTTGCCATTTTTATTTTGTTTTACGGGTTTGTGTTTTTAAAACAAAAACCCAAAGTGTACTTAATTTTAGTTGGTAGCTTAGTGTTTTACGGCGCGTGGAATTATAGTTTTATTCCCTTGCTGGTGGGCAGTGGGGTAGCCGATTACTTTATTGCCCAAGCTATTTATAAAGCATCAACGCTGCAACGTAAAAAGCAATGGGTGACTTTATCTGTGGTGCTTAATTTAGGTTTACTTGCAGTGTTTAAATATGCCGATTTTGCACTTAACTCTGTGTCTGAGTTGTTATCTTCGCTTGGTTACAATGCCTCTATTGAAGCATTAGGATGGGTGCTGCCCGTCGGTATTTCTTTTTATACTTTTCAAAGTTTAAGTTACACCATTGATGTTTATCGTGGCGACATGAAGCCACGTAAAGGCCTCGTTGAATTTGTTGCTGCATTATCATTTTTTCCTCAATTGGTTGCAGGGCCAATTCTTCGTGCAAGCCATATATTGCCACAAATGCACGCCATCGCATTACCTAAATATACGGCTGTAAAACATGGCTTTTTACTGATCACTGTTGGGCTTATCAAGAAAACGGGGGCTGATATATTAGCTATCCCAGCGCAACATGCTTTTGAAGCAAAAGGCCCTATTAGCACGCTTGAACTTTGGACTGGAGTACTGGCATTTGCAGGGCAAATCTATGGCGATTTTTCGGGCTATACCGATATAGCAATTGGTATTGCGCTGATACTTGGTTTTAGTATTCCATTGAACTTTAGAGTGCCTTATTTTGCGCTTTCTCCGGTTGATTTTTGGCGTCGTTGGCATATCTCCCTCTCTACATGGTTACGCGATTATTTATATATCTCATTAGGTGGAAACAGAAATAATAACCGTACCCGTAATGTGTTTTTAACTATGTTATTGGGTGGTTTATGGCATGGTGCAGCGTGGACCTTTGTTGCGTGGGGCGCATTTCATGGCGCTATTATTACTGTCACGCACTATTTAGCAGGGTTGAAAATATTTGCACGTTTTAATCAATCCAACGCGCTGCTTGTTACTTTTATTAAGTGGGCCATCACGTTTTATTTAGTCCTTATAGGTTGGGTATTTTTTGCAGCCAACGACTTAACTTCTGCCATAGATATTATTACTAATTTACATGTATTTAATTCAACAATAGCAGCAGGAAGCAACGCAATGATTATTTTTGTAATGACCAGTATATGGGTGCTACTTGTACATATTATGGATTTTTACGTAATAAAGGGCGCTGACAAGCTGGAAAATAAACCCTGGCTATTTTGGCTGTTAATGATGTTAGGGCAAGGCGTGTGTTTATTTATCGGGGAGCCAAGTAATGAGTTTATCTATTTCCAATTCTAATCATCAAGGTACAGCAACAATGACATCACAAAAATTATATGGAAAGTCGATTCTTGTTATTGGCTTATGTATGGCTTTCGCACTTATCAGTATTCATCTTATTTTGCATGGGATGGGGGCAAATTCACAAGGCGTATTAGGCAGGGTCACTGAGTCACGGGCGGCTTTGCCACAAATAGTGAAAGAACCAAACGATGTTGTGATGTTTTTTGGTTCATCAATGGCGCGAGCTGGGTTTTCGCCGCGAAAATTTGATGCTGATTTAGCGCAGCGGGGTAAGCAGGTTAAATCGTTTAATTATGGCTTTGGTGGGCTAAACCCATATTTTCAAGATTTCTTGTCACGGCGTATTGCGGATGAATTTATCGAAGAAGATCGCAAAATAAAGCTAACCATGATTGAGTTTAATCCGTTTCAAACCACGCAAACACGCTGGGATAGAGCTGCGCCAGTTTTAGACTCGTTTTTAACGTTGCTTGCCAATGACGAGGAGTTAATGGAAATTGCAAAAAATGATCTTACTCGTGGCGTACGGTTATTCAATATAAAGTATTTGCGCGGTAATATTTCAGCTGAAATGATCACCAGCTTTTTTGGCCGAGGGATGTTTCCTCCTCAGTCACATCAAACGTTTAAAGATGATGATGAAACTATTGCGCAACGTCGTCGCTTAGGGCGATTGCTTGGTCAGAAGTTTGATGAAGAATACCCTGATCATAAGCCGGTAGAATGGAGCTATGAATGGCAAGGTGGCGGGACTATTCCACAAGAGCGTTCAGCAGAAACATTAGCCATATTTAACGACTATTACCGCGTTACGCAAACCGATAACGCAATGAGAAATGACCGCCTCAGTCGCATTAGTAGTGCCGATATAGAGCAGCTTCATTTTGAGCCATTATTAGTTGATCACTTTATTAACATTGTAAAAAACTTTCAACGTGTATCTGATAACGTTGAAGTGATCATGCTGCCAAAAAACAGCAAGTGGATAAAAACAACACCAGAGGCTGAAAAACGTTTAGCTGCGGTAATTACGCAAATAGAACAAGCTACTGGTATTAAGCTGAAAAACCATCAAAATATACCGCAAATAACCCCGCAAATGTACCGTGATACCACGCATTTATCGCGTTATCGTGGCGATATTGCTTACACAGATTATCTAATAGATCAGTATCAAAGTTTGTTTTAGTTTTTACAGTGGTTAGGCTGAATAAGTTACATGCATCAGCGAGTGAGAAAGACCCTAACTTATCACGTTGATGCTTTTCGCCATTATTTGGTGAGAGTTGTTATTCAATATTGTTTATTTAAAAATTTTAAAATTTAAGTTGTTGATTATTAATTGCTATTTATATGGCTTAATATTTGCTGAATGAGTGTAACTTAATTAGGAATAGACACTCATGCTATTAGATATTCAATCATTACGTCATCAATATAATAAAAGCAAAGATGCAAAATGCGCAATTAATACATTATCGTTGCAAGTTGAACCTGGTATTTTAGCCTTGTTAGGCCCTAATGGAGCAGGAAAATCTAGTTTGATGAGAATTCTGGCTACCATTACTAAGCCAACACAAGGTGTCATTTTATGGCAAGGCCAAGATATTGTTAAATCACCACAATTGTTACGCAAAGAGCTGGGCTATTTACCTCAATATTTTGGCGTGTATGAACAGCTGTCGGGTATTGAGTTTTTGCAATACATGGCAGGGCTTAAAGGGCTTGAAAGTGCCCATGCAAAGAGTGTTATTGATGATTTACTGAATAAGCTTAATTTAACTCACGCCGCGCACCAGCCGCTAAAAGGCTATTCTGGCGGTATGAAACAACGCATTGGAATTGCGCAGGCGTTATTAAATGATCCTAAGTTATTGATCATTGACGAGCCGACAGTTGGTCTTGATCCGCATGAACGCGCCAACTTTAGACAGTTATTGACCGAGCTTGCGGCGGATCGTTGCATTATCTTCTCTACGCATATTGTGTCAGATGTTGAATCGATTGCGGATCGCATTGTAATTATGCGCGGTGGCACGCTTATCCAATCAGCAACAGCAGATGTATTACAGCAAAAAGTGGCTGAAAAATGCTGGACACTAACGGTTGAACCATCGGAGCTGAAACAGATCCAGCATGAGTATATAGTTAGCCACAGCATTCGAAAAGAAGGAAAGCTTGAATTAAACCTTGTTGCGGATCATTGCCCTGACTCTAAAGCTACGGAACGAGTGCCATCACTTGAGGATGCTTACTTGTATTTTACCAGCGAACAATCAGCATCTCACAGCGCAGTGAGGATCCGTTAATGAAACAGATTTGGCAATGTATGGTAGCTGACTTTAAACAACGCACACGCCAACAAAGTTATATGGTGACCTTGTTGGCTATGTCTGTATTAACGTTATTGTATTTTCCGTCCCCTGATGCGCAGTACCAAACTTTGGTTATTAATGGCTACCGCGGGATTTATAACAGCGCGTGGATTGGCGTATGTTTAGCGATGCTGAATGTCATGTTCTTACCCATTATTTGTTTTTACTTAGTTAAAAATGCACTTGAGTTAGATAGGCAATCAAAAACATGTGAGCTTATTGCAGCAACGTCGATTAGCAAACAGGCTTTTTTATTCGCTAAGTGGGGAGTTAATGTACTGATTTTACTTTCAATTGTATTGGCGATGTTGCTCAGTAGTGTATTGATCCAACTTTATTATGGCGAAAGCTACCAGATTGATATGTGGGCACTTGTTTGGCCGCAATTAGTGTTTGTTTTACCGCTGTTATTAGCAATTGCATCAATTGCTATTTTGTTTGAGTCGATAACGTGGCTCAAAGGTGGTTTTGGTAATGTGGCGTATTTTTTCTTGTGGATTGGCTCGATAACGCAAAGCATTGAAGGGGTGTCAGGCATTGGTGCGGTGCTTGAAAGTTTAGATATGGAGGTTGCTGCGCGTTTTCCAGCAGAGCAAGGTGGCACCAATGTTGGCATAACAGCGAGTGAATCTGTAAGCACATTTGTTTGGCATGGATTTGAGCCAAGTGTTGTGCACCTCTTAGGAATGCTGCCTTTGTTGATGATCAGCTTAATAGGTTTGAGTTTAGCATTTTTATTTTTTGATCGTTTCAGTAATGGCTCACTGAAAGAGGCTAAAAAGCCATGGCGAATAGTCAGCGTAATTGAAAAAGTCACAGGAATACTCGATAGATTATTTGCTGGCGCAACAAAGTCATTCGCTTTTACATGTTTATTACGATTAGAGTTTAAGTTAATGCTCAAAGGGCAAACAAATCTGTGGTTCATCGGGTTGGTCACTTTGAATGTATGCCAAGCTTTTGTTGATCCGGAGCTGTTATTGAGCCTTTTTTTACCTATCTCATTGCTGTGGTGTGTATTGGTTATATCACCATTAGGGCAGCTAGAGAGGCAAACAAATACCTTTGAAATTATGGCTTACAGTAAGCAATCCCCATTATTGCAAAATATGGCGAGTTTTAGTGCTGGCTGGGGACTGTTAGCATTAGCGTGTTTAGGTAGTATTGCGCGGTACGTAGTAATGGCGGAGTGGTTGCTGCTGGTACAATTGTTTGTGGCTATTTCGTTTATGGTTTCATTAGCCTATTTTTGCGGTGCATTTACGCAAACAAAGCGAATGTTTGAAGTCGTGTTTTTAGTTATTTGGTATATAGGGCCTCTGCAAGCTGGATTATATTTAGACTTTTTAGGCGTGAACAGTCAGTCGAGTTGGGATGCAGGAATGCCTTATTACTTTTTGGCTATTGCTAGTGGATTATTGCTATTAACAATGAGTATTAAACGAACCCGTTAATTAAAAGAGTATCAGGGGACTTTACCTGATGCTCTTTTGTGTACTTGAGGGTTACGAACTTTAATTGTTTACGAGATATAAAGGCTATCATCACTAACACGTAGTGCCATACAATCGCTCTGGCCATTTATAATCATACTTTTATCAACGCGTACCCCAGCACCTGCGCATTTCCCTGCGGCGGTAAAACTACATATCTGTACAAAGTAGTCAGCAACTTTAGGCAGTGCAAATAGTTGCTGGTATATTTGATCTTGTGCGGCAAAATGACCCACGGTTTTTTCTATGACTTGCTGTTGTTCATCAACGAGTTGAATATTAGCACCGCATCGGCCAACGATCGGTTTAACTACATAACCTGTTTGTAATAATTCATCATTTAGAGCAAATGCAGTATTGAGTAAAAATCGATGGTTTGGAAATAAGCTCCATAACACAGGTAAAATCGCTTTATTACTTGGGATCAAGGTCCAAAGTGGCTCAAACACCATGACGTTTTTACGCAGCAGTACATCAACTAAACGTGGCGTTTTACCCGCTTGCCACTGAGGTTCAAAATCATCCCCTTGGGATTGATCTGCTTCACACTCTTGCCTAATTTGATCTAATGCAGTTTCCCATGACCATGTTTTCCAGACAAAGTTGAGCTTTTCACCATCAGCATCAACTATATTGCCGGAATCATCCCAGCGTAAACTCTTTAAACCAATAATTACTTTGCATTCAAAACCAGCAGCTTCAATAGCTTCTTTCATAAATAACGCGTGATAATGCTCTTCTGGTTCGTCATCTTGTAAAATATGTATAAGGCCTTTTACTTCACTTTTTCGCCATGCTTTAACTAAATCTTTAAAGAGATCATGGCCTGCATCAACACCTGTTTTAACACCAAAATGTTTAGCCCATTTACCCTGTATTTTACCGCTTTCCATATAGCATGACGCGGAGTCACAGTTGTATTCATATACTTTCAATCCGGCAGGTGTGAGTGCAAAATCAAACCGGCTGGTGATCAGTTGGTTTAAGCGGTTATCCCATGATTGGCGAATTTTATTGAGTACGACATCAGGTAAATTAAACTTTTTTAATAATTCAGGGTGCTGTAACACATAGTCTGTTGCATGCATAAATAAGCCATGTAACTCATTGGTGGCATGTTCAATCGTTTGTTGTGCAGTATTTGATATAGTAAAGTAATGATGTTGATCAGCACTTACTGAAGTTAGTTTATGGCCTTGCATCATATCTACGTAGGCGGCTTCGTCGTCATTAGCAATGTTAAGCCATGACTTTTTGGCCTGTCCAGAGTCAGTTGCATGTTGAGGTTTGATAGCAAATAGATCTGTACTTACTTCAGGCGTTGGCTCGCTAAATTCGCTTTGATCAGTTTGTGTCATCCAGCCTAAAATAGTGGCATCGCTGTAAGAACACTCAATCCAGTAGTCACCTTGCTGTGTGATTTTAGCTTTGAGCTCACGGCACCATTGCTGGCCCTGCGGCCATACTTGATGGCCAACATTTTGTTCTGCTAGGCGAATTTTATCTGTATGGACTTCAACTATAACAGCAACATGACCTGTTTGTTCAAACTCTCCGCCTTCTTCCCAAATGAGTAAACTTCCCACTGTTGGGTGGTGTTTTGCACCATTACGAAATGCATGCAAAGGAAGTCTAGTTTGGCTGTTTATATCACGTACCGAGCGTAGCTCAAAAATATCATAAGCCATTGCAATGTCATCAAATATATAACCGTGATTGAGATACATCCAGCGGCGTGCAAATTCAACACATTGCCATTTATAGCCCATGTAAATGCCATAGAGGTAACTTCTGTAGGCACTCCTATTTGGGTAGGCTGTTTCATCAGCACTGTCGTAGTCAGACGAATAAACAGCAACATTACCAAGTGCATAGCCTAATAGCTCTCCAAAAGGGCTAGCAGGTACGTGAGATTTTTTAGACAAAGTAGTTCAAAAATTAGGGAGTGATAATCTGCAGACTATAGAAGTGTATTGGTTTGATAGCAAGTTAAAAACAGAGCCTTCAAGTACTTTTTATTTAGTTAAAAGAGTTTAAAATTTAATGCTTTTTTGTTGGGAATAATAAGCGGTAATTGGTTGTCTCTTATTATCCGAATTTTTAGGGATGATAAAAATTAATACGTGTTTTTTACAGCACTTAAATAGCACTTAAAAAGTCGCTTTTTAGGCCAGTAAACATTTAAGCGATTATAAACTAGATAGCAAAGTATGTAGTGGCGATGCTGATTAAATAAACTAAACTTATCATATCGCTTCTTTGAGAGCATATTATGTGAAGTATTTAATTATTGCTGTGTTGTCCTGTGCGATGTTTAGTAATGTAAGTTATTCAGCTGAGAACACGTGCCAGATTATTGTTCGCTTTGAAAATTATGCCGCACAATCGCATCAAAATGAAGACTTAACCTGGCATGGACTTGATGTTGATTTTGCAAAAGCATTGCTTGATGAGGCTGGCTGTGAGTATCGCTTTGTAAGTGTTCCTTGGGGGCGTTCATTAAAAATGCTCGAAAATGGCGAAGTGGACCTAATGCTTAGCGTGTCTAAAACGGCGCAACGTATGCGTTTTGCTTATTTTATAGGCCCTCAAAAGCAGGAGAATATTGTATTTGCTATGAATGCAGAACGTTCTTACAGCATAAATACTGTAAGTAGTTTATTTGAACTTGATGCACCAATAGCAATTCAACGTGGTGCTTATTACGGTAGTACATTTGAAAAACGTTTTATAGAAGAGCAAGATACCGATGAGCGATTTATTTACGTACCAGATAACCAATTAAAACTGGATTTGTTACGCCATGGGCGTATTTCTGGCTTTTTAGAAGAAAAATATAACATCGTGTATCAAGTGCAAAACAATCCAGATTTTATGAAAGTGACAATTAGCCCATTTGTAATTAATTCTGAGCCTGTTTATTTTGCATTTAGTAAAACATCGGTGTCAAAGTTACAAATAAAAAAATTTGAAAAGGCATTTTTAAATATTAAAAAGTCAGGGAAATTGGCAGTAATTCTAAAAAAATACAATTTAGAATAAGCATGAAGTTTGTTTTCCTGAATTTAAGTTTTTGGGTACATATTTTTTATTAGGATATATCCCGGATGAAGAAAGTAAATCATACCTCTAAGCACCCTGAATTTCTCTTGAAGACAGCCTTAAATGTGTCCCTCGTTAGTGTAATAGCAATAGCCCCTTTTACTGTGTATGATTTTTATGTGATTAAAAATGGCATGGGTTTTCTGGGGGTTATTGCTATTTTATTTTGCACTTTTAATGCCGTATTGTGTTTTAAAGGGACCTATAGCCTGCCATTAAACTTATTTGCGACGATGCCAATAATGGCAGGCTGTTCACTTGCTGCAATTAATGTATGGGGTGTCACAGCATCGTTTTGGGCATACCCAGCTGTTTTAACTTGTTATTTTGTTTTGCCGCTGCATTTAGCGCGATTAGCGAACATTGTTTATTTAGCCATAATTTTGCCATTCGGTTGGTATAATTTATCACCTGATGTATTTGCGCGTTTTTATGCTGTGTTGATTAGCATTAGTATTTTTGCTTATTTAACTCTTAAAGAAATCGCTCTACAGCATGCTCAGCTACATAGGTTATCTATAACAGATGTATTAACGGGTCTAAACAATCGCTTTTTACTTAGTGACTATTTAGAAAATGCCATCTTTATAAATCAATGCGAGAAAGCCCCTATGTCAATTTTAATGTTGGATCTTGACCATTTTAAAAAGGTAAATGATCAATATGGACATGACGTAGGTGATGAAGTTTTAAAAGGCTTTGCAGCTATAATGAAAGCAAATTCGAACAGCAACGATATATTATTTCGCTTAGGAGGCGAAGAGTTTCTAATTTTATTGCACAGTGCGGATGAAAACCAAGCAATACAAGCGGCAGAAGAGATACGCAGCCATGTGCAAAAGAGTAAATTACTTCCTGAGAGCGAATTAACGGTCAGTATTGGTGTATGCGAACTTGTTTGTAATAAGTACAGGAAAGATTGGTTAAAGCAGTGCTATGCGAATTTATATTTAGCTAAAAATAGAGGGCGTAATAAGGTTGTTGCCTGTTGCCTGTTGCCTGTTGCCAGCGCTAAGCATGAACTAGATAAAATCAGAGCTACCTTAGTGTTATCCAAAAGAGATTTAATGCTGGGTGACCTTTGTAGATTGAAATTTGTTCAAGCTAGGGGGGGGTTAATCGCGGCGCGAGGTTTGCAATCGAGTGGGCTCG
This sequence comes from Pseudoalteromonas sp. NEC-BIFX-2020_015, assembly GCF_012952265.1. Taxonomy (NCBI): domain Bacteria; kingdom Pseudomonadati; phylum Pseudomonadota; class Gammaproteobacteria; order Alteromonadales; family Pseudoalteromonadaceae; genus Pseudoalteromonas; species Pseudoalteromonas sp. NEC-BIFX-2020_015. The sequence continues at coordinate 63,650 of NZ_JABCJL010000010.1, read as the reverse complement.
ATAACTGCTCCTGCGTTATTCTACTTGCTCACATCCATGTGAGAATAAGTAAAAACCGAGCAAAGCTTGTGCGTCCTGCTCACGCCCCTTTCCTACATCCGTGTAGGTAACAAAGAGTTAATTGCCCCTAGGAAGAGCCCTTTGGGTAGCGCATGTTTGGCATTTATACTGCGTTTCGCCTATTTATGGGGAACAACCACACACCATAGGCTCTGCCTTGCCTAACTACCAAATAGACTGCTACAAAATTAATTACGAAAGGTCAACACGCCCTAGGCTTTTTTAGCCCTTGCGTATGGATCGTTTGTTACTGTGCATTTGTCGTTTAAGTTGCCAAAAATAGGCGGCTGCTCAATAAGCTCTTCACCTTCAAGTGTCATTACTTGGACTCGCTGACATGTTGTAATTTCAGTGGAAAAATCTAGCCAAACTTGTGCCATGTTACACATATTTAAGAAATAATAGGTGCCACTTGCTTGATCACTAACGTTTGACCAAATAGTGCTTGAGCTAATACTTGCACTTCTTGGATTAAATCCATGTGGTACAGCGCAGGCTGCAACCATTGAGCGTGTTTGTGATACGGCTTTTATTGTTGAATTAACGGGTTCGCTAAGTGATATGTAAAAAGAAGCTCGCTCAAAGTTTTGGGTTGAAGAAACGCCACCAGGCACGGTGTAAAGAGGTCGAGAGTTGGGCGTCTCAGCCTTGCCCCACATGTACTGCCAATACTGATTTATTTCTAGTTGGGTTTTGTAATTAGGTTCATTAGTGGCAACTCTAAATTTTTCGCTTTCATACACAACGAATGCGTTATTATTGACTTCAATTATGGCGGAGTTTCCGGTTTTGTCTGATAAACAAAGGTGAAGTGTTGCGGGGGTTGATTTCCCTAAACCATCAGGAACATTCTCTTCTACAATTTGAATTTTTTGTTTTCTGAAGTACTTTGCAGCAGCTTTGACACATCCGAATTTATCGAGTGTGAACTGCGCCCAACTGAGCACACTTAATACTTTTTTACTTTCTTCAAGAGGGGAGTGCTCAGTTTGGCGTTTATTCAGCAAAGGCGAACTATTGTCTGCGCGTATAGGTATGTAATCTGCTCCTGTATCGTATAAAGCATTGACCACGAGGCCTGCCGAATTAATGCCATCAGCTGTGCCCATTCGTTTATCACCCATTACAGTTGCAATACTTGAGTAATGAGATTTCCACTTGAGTATTTGCCTTTGGGGTACTTTAAATTGATCAGTATCTTCAGATATGAAGCCGATACGTTTTAATCCGACCGGAAAAGTGTATAAAAAAGCATTTACGCCTGCAAACCAATCCATATTTCTAGCTGTTACTGGAAAATCTGGGTTTAGACTGTTAAAAATACGCGTACACATGTAAGTTATCCTATTATTTTCTGGATTGTTTTGTCCCTATGTTATCTAATTACTTTATTAATACAATGACTATAAAGAATGTTAAAAATGGCTGTTATGGATACGTTTGATCTTGATTACACGTTAAGGCTCAGACTTAAAGTAATAAGGGGTATGACAAGTGTCACTTTATTGCTCGCTTTGGGTTTGGGGCTCCTTAATATCTTTATCGGCCAACATTTTATCTATGGGGGTATGCAATGTCTTTACGCCTTTTTTTCACTTGGTTTATATTTAAACGCGAGTAAAACAGATAGCTTGCACTGGTCAAAGCAGCTGTATGTGTATTCACTCGTTGGGCTTATTGCAAGTGGCGCACATATGGCACCACTAATGTCATACCTTTTAATGTGGGCGCTCGCTCTGCCGATTGTGTTTTATCTTTTATTAGGTAAGCGTTTTGGGATTGTTTTAAGTGGTTTTTACTTTGTTGCTCAAATCACTATTATCTATTTTAAAACAGAGACGTTTTACACATCACCGTTATTGAACTTTGCTTTTAGTTACCTTCTTGTTTGGGGGATTTCTCATACATATGAGACATCACGCGCAAACTCAGAGAAAGCGCTGCGTACACTAGCATTAAAAGACCCGTTAACAGGGGCTTTTAATCGACTTAGTTTAACCAAAACGTATTCCCAATTAAATAAAAGCCAACCAGTTAGTTTAGCGCTTTTGGATATTGATTATTTTAAAAATGTTAATGACTCATACGGTCACCCATTTGGTGATGAAGTGTTGAAGAAAATAGCGCAGGGCTTGACCTCAGCTACAAATCGAAATAGTGTATTTAGAATTGGAGGAGAAGAATTTTGTATTTTAATGGAAAATGTAACACCTGAACTTGCTGTTATTAAGGCAGAGGAAATTAGATCGAAAGTAGCGGCCGAATACGTTACCCATGGCAAAGATAACATCCATGTTACAGTGAGTATTGGTGTTTCGACATCAACTGATTCTAGTCTTTCTGAACTTTTAAAAGCGGCAGATGTAAATCTTTATTTAGCAAAAGAAAAAGGCCGTAATTGTGTGGTTTATAAATAATAATTTGCAATCTAGATGCTGTTTTTACGTAAAAATACGTTTCATTTTAAAAGTCTTCTGTTTGAGTGTTTAATAATTTTTAGTACAAGTATCTACATTTTTCTTAGTGCAATAGTGAAAATCTAAGTAGTAGAAAGGCTTTTCAGGTTTCTTATCATTAACAATAAAGTTGTACATTAACTCTGCGCTTAAGCGACCCATTTCAAATGGGTTTTGACCAATATTAGATTGCGATAGACCTTGCTTTAAAGCTTGTAACTGCACCTCTTCAGTATCTGCTGAAATAATGACGACATTACCAGATTCTATCCTGCTTTTATGCGATTGTACTGATTTAATGTAATCAGAGTTGAACTGAGCAAACCCTGCAACAGCCAAGAAAAGAGGGGGGTGCTTCATTTTTAATACGTTTTTTAACTGCTCCAAGGAAGTCCCCCTTTTTCCTAAACTGTATAAAGGGCAGCGGCTAAATTCATCCCAACCATTTTCACCTGATAGTCGTTTCTCACTTTTGCCTGAAAGTGCAAATCTTACACCAGCGATCCGCTCATTGAGATTAGGTGTTGTTTGATGGCCAGATTGAATACACACGGTATTTAGGGGAGAATCTTTCGCAAATAATTTAATTTGATTACCAAGTGCAACACCAAACTCAAAATTGTTTGTACCAACATACGCAAGCCTATATTGATGATCTTTAGGCAGTAGATCTGAGTCAAAAGTGATCACGGGGATATTTTGTCTATCAAGATCCTTTAATACCCTGCTTACTAAGTAATCCGAATCCGTCGTTGCTAAGAGTAAACCGTCGATCTTATCTTTTACTAAGTCCTGAATAATGAGTGATTGCGTTCGAATATCTTGATAATCGTCAGGGCCATCATATACGCAGGTAACATCAGGCATTGATTCTGCAAACTTTAGACAACCCTTAAATGATTGTATATAAAAGCTGTCATTTTTTGTTTTCCCGACGATACCAATCACAATTTGTGCCTTGGCATGTAGAGTAAATGTGACACACACCGAGCTAATTAAAAACAACAATGCAATTTTTATGTGTTTAAAACGCACAGATGAACGCTGTGACATAAGTAAATACTCTCTCTTTAAAAATTATCTTAAGCTATAAGTGCTATTAACTAAGTTTGAATGTAGCATTTATTTAACACAATAATTACCTGTTTTAGCTTTTTATTAAAGTCGTAAGGTAACAATAGAAAGCGGCCAGCTAGTCACTGCTTTGAATAATACCTATGCGATTGATACACAATTAATTGGCTGATGCGATTTTAGCAAAGTATTACAAATCACAACGTTGATTGAAGGATAATGAATCTTTTATTGTTGCTTTAGCGTATATGTATAAAAATTATCACTTAAACGCCTTAAAATTACAGGTTGAATAATAAACAAAAAGAGACGTGCATATGTTTAGATTATTAATTATTACTTTTGTATTCATGGTATTGACTGGCTGCTCAAGTCAATACCCAAACCAAGACGTGAGTGGTCAACAGTTCCCAATTGTAAGCGGTGAAAATTTAGAGAAGAAGCGGATAACGATCCCCACTGATTTTAACGAACAACTTAGTTTACTATTGATAGGCTATAAACAAGATAGTCAGTTTGATATTGACCGCTGGTTAATAGGTCTTGATATGACTGGTGTAACAATACCTACTTATGAGTTACCAACAATTCAAGGTATGGCGCCGCGCATGTTTAGCACACTGATAGATAACGGTATGAGAAAGGGTATCCCAAAAGAATTGTGGGGTGGAGTTATCACAATTTATAAAGATGGAGATGCAGTACAAGCTTTCACGGGTAACGAAAACCCAAATAATACTCGAGTAGTGCTACTGGATAGCGATGGAACAATTATTTACTTTTATGACCGTGGGTTTTCAGTTTCAGCACTTAATAAGCTAAAAGCTGTTATTAATAACTAATACAAAGAGTGGGCTATGGATTGTGAAGCTGTAAAAATAGTGGTTGCGGCCGTCATCAAGCGAGGTAACTGTGTTTTGCTCGGTTTTTACTTATTCTCACATGGGTGTGAGCCAGTAGAATAACGCAGGAGCAGTTATCGAGCCCACTCGATTGCAAACCTCGCGCCGCGATTAAACCGCCCCTAGATTGAACAAATTTCAATCCACAAAGGTCAACACGCTCTAATAACATTTTTGCATAAGGGAACAAACATCATATTGCTCTGTTTATGCTGGCGATATGTGAAAGTGTCCGCGAACCACAGATGTTAGAACCTAACAAATACCTACAATGGAAATGATATTAAATAAGCTCAAGGAAAATTCATTTAAAGCACAACGCGAGTGATCTTTTCGTACACTCTATCACCACTACAATTAACCACTACAATAGAAATACGATGAAAATCATTATAAATTTATCACAAGCAGACGTTATCAAACTCCTGGTGTGAATTTATTTAACCAGAACTCGGGTTACTTGCACTATGAGCATTATTGCTGCATTTCGCGACATATTAATAAAAATAGCAATTATTTTTGACTTTTTTAAACCTTTTTTCTAAGTCGATTTATAAATGCTAATACAGTGACTTAGCTTAACTTTCCTATACCACCCTTTGTTCATTCACAGCTTGTCAACCTTGAATTATCAGTTCTATTACTTTAACCTTTATTTTTATTGAACGTTCAATTAATAAAAAATATGCCTAAAGTTGGAATGGAACCTGTTCGTCGTCAACAGTTAATAGACGCCACAATAGAGTCTGTTGCTGAGCGTGGATTACAAGCAACGACGATTAATAGCATAAGCCAAAAAGCCGGTTTGTCGTCGGGTATTATTAGCCATTATTTTGGTGGTAAACAGGGCCTGATTGAAGCAACTGTGCGCTACTTGTTAACTAACTTAAAGCAGGTATTAATTGAACGGTTAACATCTACAACGACGCCCGAACAAAGGCTGATGCTTATCATCGAAGCCAACTTTGCGCGCTTACAGCAGCAAAGCGACACCACCAAAACGTGGTTAAGTTTTTGGGCGCAATCAATGCACGATGTTGAATTACATCGTTTACAGAATGTAAATAGCCGACGACTTTTTAGTAATTTAACCAGCTCATTTAAACAGTTAATGAGTATTGACGACGCCAAATTAGCAGCTGAACTAAGTGCTGCCATGATTGATGGCTTATGGTTACGAGCTGTACTAAGTAAGTCTGATCAAGATCAATTTGAACATTGTGAGCACTTAGCTAAAAACTTTGTACGTTCACTAATCAAGCAGTATGGAGCTTAATGTGACAACGCCAGTTTACCAAAATTTTATTAACGGTGATTTCTTAAAAAACCAAAGCGGTGAAACATTCGCGGTTAAAAACCCTGCAACTGATGAAGTAATTTATCATGTAGAAGTCGCTGATAGTTTTGTACAAAACGCCGCGATTGAAAGCGCTAAGCAAGGGTTTGCTGTTTGGTCAGCCATGGCACCCATTGAACGTAGTCGCATTTTATTAAAAGCAGTTGCTTTACTACGTGAGCGCAATGATTTACTTGCAAAAATTGAAGTGCTGGATACGGGTAAACCTTGGCAAGAGGCTGAATGTGTTGATGTGCAAACAGGTGCCGATGTCATTGAATATTTTGCAGGGCTAGCACCCGCACAAGTCGGTCAGCAACAAATGGTGGGCGAGGACTTTTATTACACCCGTAAAGAGCCATTAGGTATTTGCGCAGGTATTGGTGCGTGGAATTACCCGCTTCAAATTGCATGTTGGAAGTCAGGGCCGGCACTTGCTGCTGGTAACGCACTTATTTTTAAGCCATCTGAAGAAACACCACTTGGCGCGATTAAATTGGCTGAAATATTTACAGAAGCAGGCGTACCCGCAGGCGTATTTAATGTTGTGCAAGGTGCAGCAGAAGTTGGTCAATGGTTAACGCACAGCCCTGATATTGAAAAAGTCTCGTTTACTGGCGAAGTGGGCACAGGTAAAAAGGTTGTAGCTAGTGCAGCAGGTACACTTAAAGATGTAACCATGGAGCTTGGTGGTAAGTCGCCATTATTAGTATTTGAAGATGCTGATATATCACAAGCAGTGAGCGCTGCTATGCTAGGCAATTTTTATACGCAAGGTGAAATTTGTACTAACTGTACGCGTATTTATGTGCACAAGAGTGTTTATCAACAATTTATTGATGAGCTAAAAACCCGTACTGAGCAAAACATTGTTGCCGGTGATCCACTCGATCCTAGCGTTAATTTTGGTGCGCTTATTTCAAAAAATCATCACAACTTAGTGATGGGTTATATTGAGAAAGGCATTAGTGAAGGTGCAACGCTATTAACTGGCGGCAAGGCACTTAGGCCTGAGTCTGCGCCAAATGGTTACTTTGTTGCGCCGACAGTCTTTACCGATTGCACCGACGATATGACAATTGTTAAAGAAGAGATTTTTGGCCCCGTAATGAGCGTGCTTGTCTTTGAAGATGAAGACGACGTTATTCGCCGCGCTAACGACACGCACTTAGGTTTAGCAGCTGGCGTGTTTACCAAAGATATTAAACGCGCACACCGTGTTATTCATCAAATGCAAGCGGGTATTTGTTGGATTAACAGCTACGGTAACTCACCGGCAGAAATGCCTGTTGGTGGCTATAAGCAATCAGGTATTGGCCGCGAGAATGGTATTGAAACACTTGATCACTATACGCAAACTAAATCTATTTACGTAGGTATGACTGATATAGAGAGCCCGTTTTAATGACTGCACAAACATATGATTACATCATAGTGGGGGCAGGTTCTGCAGGCTGTGTGCTGGCTAATCGTTTATCTGAAGATAAATCTAAACGCGTTTTACTGCTTGAAACTGGCGGCAGCGATAAGAGTATTTTTATTAAAATGCCTACTGCACTTTCTATCCCTATGAACTCAGATAAATACGCGTGGCAGTTTCATACCGACGCAGAACCATTTTTAGATAACCGCACAATGCATTGCCCTCGCGGTAAAGTATTAGGCGGCTCGTCGTCTATAAATGGCATGGTGTATGTACGTGGTCACGCTAAAGACTTTGACGAATGGCAGCAACATGGCGCGCAAGGCTGGGATTATCAGTCGTGTTTACCGTATTTTCAAAAAGCAGAGTCCTTTTATTTAGGAAAAAATGATTACCGTGGTGATAACGGCCCGCTGGGTGTTAATAACGGTAACGAAATGGCTAACCCGCTTTATAAAGCGTTTATAAAAGCAGGCCAGCAAGCTGGTTACGCCAAAACGGACGATTATAACGCCTCACAGCAAGAGGGTTTTGGCCCTATGCACATGACGGTAAAAGATGGCGTGCGCAGCTCTGCAAGTCGAGAGTATTTAGATCCGGTTAAATCACGTAAAAACTTAGTGGTGATAACGGGTGCATTAGCTGAAAAAGTATTGCTTGATGGTAAAAAAGCCACAGGCGTTCAATACAGTGTTAATGGTCATAAAGTTAAAGCCAAAGCGAGTAAAGAGGTCATCTTAAGTGCGGGGCCAATAGGGTCACCCCATATATTACAGCTTTCAGGTATTGGTGATAGTGAAACACTTAAAGCCGCGGGTGTTGAGGTTAAGCATCACTTGCCGGGCGTGGGTCAAAACCTACAAGATCACTTAGAGTTTTATTTTCAATATAAGTGTAAGCAGCCAATCACTTTAAATGGCAAGTTAGGTTTAATTTCAAAAGGCTTGATTGGTGCGCGTTGGTTATTAAATCGCAGTGGTCTTGGCGCGACCAATCATTTTGAATCATGTGCGTTTATTCGCTCAAAAGCGGGTGTTGAATGGCCTGATATTCAGTATCACTTTTTACCTGCTGCAATTCGCTACGATGGGCAAAGTGCCTTTGCTGGGCATGGTTTTCAAGTACACGTAGGTCATAACAAGCCTAAAAGCCGTGGTGAAGTGACGATTAAGTCAGCCGATCCCACTGTTGCACCAAAAATTCAATTTAACTATCTACAGCACCAAGATGATATTGAAGGGTTTAGAGCATGCGTGCGTTTAACCCGTGAAATCATTGAGCAAAGCGCGTTTGATGATTACCGAGATGATGAAATTCAACCAGGTAAAGATATTCAAACCGATGAGCAAATAGATGCGTTTGTGCGCCAAGCGGTTGAGAGTGCTTATCATCCTTCATGTTCATGCAAAATGGGCGAAGATGAGCTGGCAGTTGTTAACTCAAATACCCAAGTACACGGTATCAAAGGGTTACGAGTGGTGGATTCGTCAATCTTCCCAACCGTACCAAATGGTAATTTAAATGCGCCAACTATTATGGTGGCAGAAAAAGCGGCTGACTTAATTTTAGGTAAGCCACCCCTTAGTAAATCGCATGCAGCGGTTGCCATCGATTCGCAATGGCAAACAAAGCAGCGTAGCTCGGAGATTTAACTCGGCCACCTGAGACACGTGTTGTGTCTCGGGGCTTGCAGTGGCGCGCACCATAAGTTGTTTGTGGTGCGTTAATGCGAGGCTAAAAACACGGAGTAAGAATGACTTATTATCATTTATTTTGGGGAGGAAATTATGACCTTATGGCTTAGTGCTGGCATTATTTTCACTCTATTAGCAATTGTTGCAATTTTAGTTAAATGGGGAAATGTACAGTGTGTTGGGGTTACCCCCGTAAGAACCTTTACCTTTATCGCCATTTTATTTACATCAGGCTTAGACGTTGGCTTGATTATGTTTCCACTTACTGAGTTTGCAGGTTATGCAGACATAAAAGCAAGCCCAGAGTATGCGTTTGCCAATCCATTGGCCATTGAGTTTGGTTATTGGGGCTTTCTGATCTGGGGATTTTACTTTCTTACGTGCTTTTATTTCTGTGTAATAGAACCTAAGGTTAAATTTTTCGAAATTCCTTGGGTGAAATTAATCAATAATGTTGTCATTATTGGTACTTGTGCGTTTACAGCCTTTTTATTGCTCTCTAACCTACCATGGTATTTACCTGCGCTGGGGGATGGCGAATCCATTATTCCAACCTTCTACTTAATTGTATTTGCCGCTATTTGCTTTGCGGTGTATTCAAGCACAGATATTAAGTATGTACGTTTTTTAAGTATTGCAACGTCTTGGTTATTTATCGCCTTAATTGCCTTTATGTGGGTTGGCGCGTTTATGGGCAGTGATGTTCAAACAGCTGCGTTTACAGATAACCTTGTATTAATTGGTAGCTACTTTAGCAATATTCACGAGTTTGTATTACCACTGAACGATTACCATGAGTTTTACTTATTTTGGTGGTTTGCATGGAGCATTATGATTGGTCAATTTACTTCGCGCTTTGTCGGTGGATTAAAAACGTACCAAGTACTCGGCGCTATGCTTATTTTCCCTTCAATTCCGATTGCGGTGTGGTTTAGTGTTCTGTATCAGTACCACGAAGCAGGCATTCCAACAGCAGGATTGAAAAACTTTGCTATGGCGTTTGTAGGTGTTGTGTTTGTGATCAATTCGCTTGATTCATTAATACGTTTATACACAGACAATATGAACTTGACCGTGAAACGTTTAGGTAAATTTAAATATATAGCATTCAACGTTGTGGCTTTATCGTTGTTAACCCTATTATTCAAGCTAAACTTTTTACAAATTCAGTGGGTTGGCGCGTTAGTGATTGGTTTGTTCTTTGGTTGTGCTGCGTTTATTGCGTACAGCAAAGTTAAGACTGTGAGTAATATAGACAGCTCGCCGAAAGACAACAAAATTGATTATACAAAAATTGAAACCGCTGACTAATATTAACTAAGCAGCCGTTTAAAAATATGCGAAGGAATTAACATGACAACACAAAAAATAGTACTAGCAGTGGCATTACCATTTGCCCTTTTTTCAACATCAGTATTAGCTGATTGGTCAGCGACTGTAACAGGTGCATCTGATTATACGTTTAACGGCGTAAGCCAAACGAAAAATGATCCTGCACTTCAAGGTAGCCTTGATTATTCATTTGGTGATACGGGCATGTATGCGGGTACTTGGGCATCAAATGTTGATTTTGGTGACGATACAAACATTGAATGGGATGCGTACTTTGGCCGATATGCGCAGTTAAATGATGCGCTGAGCGTTGACTACGGTATAGCCTATTATAGCTACCACGGACAAAGTAGCTCAAGCGAAGGTAATTACTTTGAAGCCTACACTAAATTTGGTTATGCAAGCGACTTAGGCCAAACAGAGCTTAATTTTTGGTATAGCTGGGATTACTTTGGCACAGGTGCTGGACATGTAATATCTATGGTTACGCATACGATTGAACTTGCGCCTAATCATGCATTACGTGCGAGCTTTGATATTTCAAACTCACTCGATGGTGATAAGTTTGCTTGGGATACGGATGGTAAATCTTACAACCATTATCGTCTTGCTTATCAAACCAGCTTTGAAGGTTTTGATATTGAAGTAGCTGCTGAAAACACCAGCTTAGATATCGATACTGCTGATGAGCGTATTGTCTTGTCTATAGGCCGTACTTTCTCGCTATAAAACAGTATTTTAGAATAATAAGAAAGCGCATTAAACTGCTTTTAGATCAGTTTTATGTGCTTTCTTGTAAGCTTGGTTTCTGTTTTGTTATTCACCATTTATTTTAGCCTTTAAGGTACTAAGTCTGGTACGGCCTATAGGGAGCTGTTCACCGGTATGAAGTTGCACGTTATATTTGCTGCCTTCTTCACTGAGTAATGCCTTAATGTTAGATATTGGCAATACATACGAGCGGTGTATCCGGATAAAGTCTGGGCTCAATAACGTGAGTAATTTATCTAAATTCTTATCGTGTAAAATTTGTTTAGTGCCTCTGTTTTGCTGGGCTTTAGTTACAATCACACTGTAATGGCCGTCAGCTTTGATATAGAGAATATCTTCTATTGGAAGTAATTCGATTTTTCCTAAATATTTATAGGTTAAGTATTTGCTAGCCCCATTATGCTGCTGTTGTAACCGGTTTATTGCCTTTTTAATACGCTCTTGAGTAAATGGCTTCGCTACAAAATCGAGTACGCCAATATCAAACGCGTCAATCGCTCGATCGCTATTAGCAGAAACAATAATTGTGTGGAAGCTCTCACAGAGGGTGTGCTTTAATAACTCAAAACCATCTTTACCTTGCAGGTTTAAATCTAAAAACAAAACATCAATAGGGTGATCGGCTAAGTAATCGTAGGCGTCGTCAAGATTAGTACAAATATGCAATTCGATTTTTTGTTCATCAAAGGCGTTCTCAATAAAGCGCTTTAATCTTTTTGCTACCATAAATTCATCTTCAACCATTAATACTTTTTTCATAGGGGATCCTTGAGGTTGCTATTATTAGCACGGTGATCGTCATAATCTATTAACGGCGTTGAAATTTTTGTAACCCATTGTTGTTTTTCAATATCCTGCAATAAAGACCATTGATTAGAAAAGCTTTCATTTAACCTTGCTGCTATGTATTTATTACCAATACCAGCGCCTATTTTATTCTGTGTACGTTCTTGTGTAGCATTTTTGTTTGAATTATGAGTAATCGCATTTATAGGGACGATAAACGTTAAATACTGCGTGTTATTCATTATTTTTTGCTCAAAAAAGAAGGTAATATGGCCTTGTTGATAATGGTTATGCGAAATTGCGTTTTCTATTAATGTTAAAATAATACCCGGTGGAATGCAGTTATTCGGGTGAGATATATCCACTCTTAGGGAGTAATTTATATTTGAGCGATATGTCATAACTTTTAAATGGGAACGGCATAAGTCGATTTCATCTTGGAGATTGATTATTTTTTTTGCAGACAGTTGCGCCATAAATCTAAACTCATCCGCTAAGGCGTGGATAAATTTTACCGCTGTTGCAGGTGAGTCTTCAATCCACTCTTCAACAGCTGTTAATGTGTTTAAGATAAAATGAGGTTGTAGATTACGTTTGACTAATTCAAGCTCAAGGCGACTTGCATTAATTTTACTTTGTTCAAGTTGTTTGGTATTAGCACTCATGGTTTGTGCAAGGGTATAGAGCATTAAAAAGATTAACCCAGCAAAAGAGAGAAAAAAGTACTGATCCATGTATGAATAACTATTTATAAAAATAGGTGCAATGAATAGAGCTAAACCCAAAACCATTAACTTTGCATTGGCTTGTTGCGTAATGATAGCTTTGATACAAATGCACACAGCACTAAAAACGCCCACTAAAAATACATATAAGCTTCTATTATCATAACCATCAATCGTGATTAACAACACAGTTTGCAAGCAAATAACAAGTGCTAGCCATGTTGTACGATTTGTTTTTGATAATTTAAAAAACCATGCAAAAAAACAGGTGAAAAGCAGTGAAATTAAGCACGATAATGCTAAAACTATTTGTAAGCGAGGGATTTGCCAATCGTAAGGGTAAGGCATAAGACCACGCCATGATTCTACAAAAATAAGAACCAAAATACTTAAGCATAATATGCTAAATATTAAGTAGCTGGGTTGGCGGTAACTAGTAATAAATACAATCAATGAGTACAAAGCAATTAAGAGTAAGGCGCTGGTCATTATCAACGGTAAACTGGCTTTTTTATAAGGCAGCTGTATTAAATAGTCATATTCTGTTATCGCACTTGTAAACGAGACATAATCTACCTCAGAAGAAACGCGCTGATTAGAAATACGTAAACTTAAAGTATGTGTGCCTTTATCAGTTGCAGTATTAGGCAACAGCATTATTTTATCGATCAGGCCCGCAACTTCAGTGTGTTGGGAATCACCTACAAGGCCATTTTTACCTATTAAAACACCATCCCAATAAGCCTCAAACGATCCCAAAATACTAATAAACAAACCTAGCGAAGACGAAGGCTTTTTTTCAAAATTAAAGTCCATTTGCACCCATCGAATATTTTTTGAATTTTTAATACCGTGAAATGTATTTTTTTGCCACACAGAGCGGTTTACGATAGGTAATGAATAAGCAATATCGTCATCATCAATTAAATAATAGTGCTCGGCAAAGATAGCATCAGGCTCTTGCGCATAGGTAGCGAAGCTTGTAAAAAATAAAACGAATATGAGCTGATACTTAAGCATTGTGTTCCCTCTTTTATATTCCCCATCTTAGCAATAAAAAAGGAAAACATTCGAGGTGTTGAGGAATTATACGAGCCGTTCATGCATAAGTTGCTTATTTAAGGCGGCTAATGCGCCACACTGAGGTTCAATTTTCAAAACGAGATGCTCCTATGGCTATTAAAAAAACTATCATGACTTTGAGTAAATGTTGCGCAGCGCTAAGTTTAATTGTGGCTAGTGTGTGTGTCGCTAACACTCAAAAAACGCAACTATCTATAACTGGTAATACACATCAATTAACTACTTTTAGGTCACCGGTAGGTGAAGAATATAGTTATCAGCAGTTTATTGATAACTACAAAATACCAGGGCTAAGTTTTGCTGTTATTGATGATTATAAAGTGATTTATACTAATTTTGCAGGCGTTAAAGATACTAAAAGTAAGCAGAAAATTGATCAATTTACTGCTTTCTCAACGGCATCTATTGCAAAACCTGTCACTGCAACAATTGCAGCAATGCTCGCAGAGCAAGGTAAATTAGATTTAGATACACCTGTGAGTAACTATTTAAAACGTTGGGCGTTGCCTTCATCAGTGTTTGAGTCATCAAAAAACCTTTCTATTCGGCAGTTGTTGTCGCATACCGCAGGGATGAGCCAAGGCGGATATGCTGACTTTCATTTAGGGGATGATATTCCAACCCTTATAGATGTGCTTGAAGGTAAAAAGTTACCACGATATAAACGTCCGATTTCGATGCTATTTGCCCCTGACACTGATTGGCAATACAGTGGCGGAGGGTATGTAATAGTACAAGTAGCGATTGAAGATATAACCGGTAAACCATTGCAAGCATTAGCTCAAAAGATGCTATTTGATCCATTAGGTATGAAAAATACAACGATGTATCAAAATGGAGATAAACAATTTTTAACTAATGTTGCGAAGGTTCATGATCGTCAGCAGCAGGTTATAAGAGATGGCATACCAATTTGTCCGCAAATAGCACCATCTGGGCTGTGGAGTACGCCACAAGACATGGCCAAATTCACAATTGAATATCAAAAGGCGTTAGCAGGTAAAGTAACGTCGGTTATTTCAACATTCGTAGCACGTACCACTACAGATATTCACACGCTAAAAAAAATAGGCGGGTGGTCACCGGGTTGGATGAGATTTGAGGCCAAAGGTAATTTAGAGTGGTTCTCGCATGGAGGCTCAAACACTGGTACTGGCGGGCATATTATGTCAACAATGCAAGGTGGTAAAGGTATTATGGTTTTTATGAATGCGACAACAGAGCACAGAAACCCTGCAATAGATGCGTTTATTGACAGTACGATAAAAAAAATGAAATGGGCACGTGTAATTTCAGCAACAGCAAAACCCCCCAAGCATCAAATAGAGAAAATGCTCGGCAGGTATTTATCTCAGTTTGATCAAATAGTGACGATTACATTATCAAAATCCGGTAACGACTTGATATATGAAGATCCCCTTCAAAACAAAAAAGGCGTTAAAATGCATTATCAAGGAGGTGGGATGTTTGCTGTAGATAATAACCCTAATCAGATAAGTGTTGTAATGAACCCTTTATCTAATAAATATTTTTTAGTACTAAATAATGTTGGGAGTGGTTTAACTGAGCGTGCGATGCGCAAACTTGAAAAAGATGAACAACTTCCTTTTGAAGTAGCAAAATACGCTGATTTTATAAGCACATTAAAGGCATATAAAGCATGGAAAAAAAACTATCCTGATTCAAAATTTCTTTCAGCTAATGCAATTAATAATGCCGGATATAATGCGTTAGGTAACAAGGACTACCAAGTAGCTATAACGCTTTTTAGGGTTTATAGCCATCTATATCCTGATGATGCAAATGCATTTGATAGTTTAGCAGAAGCGTACATGCTCTTTGGAGATACTGTTAATGCGATAGCAAACTATGAGCAATCTTTGCAATTGAACCCACAAAATTCCAATGCACAAAAGATGATACATACCCTTAAAAAGCAATAAGTAGTTATAGATTTAGAATGTGGAATAGCGGGTGTTAAATCTTTTTGATAAACACCCGCTAAACTAAGCATTGCTAAAGGCAAAGGGCTTTTGAAGTAGTTTATAAGTATTTTATTGTAAAGCGGTTCAAAACAGCCAAAACACTGGCATAAAGTGAAATAAGTAAAAGCTTCAATATGCTATCGCCATGTTCAATCATTACATTGACAGTTCCCATACTCACGCCACACGATAAACATAATAAAACACTCAGTACGTTTATATTTTTAAATACATTGCCAAGAACAAAGCTTGTCAATGTAGCTGCTATACAAGCTACCGCATAACTTGCAACATTTAGAAGTTGCCATTGTTGATGGGTCAGTAGCAATATAGATGCACTAACGAAGCACAGAATACCAATTAACAATGAAAATTTAAGTGCACTGTTACTAAGGGCAACTTTAACTGCGTGACTCCCATTATAAATTGGTAAAGTGGTGAGTAATTCCCACGATTGTGAACGTTGTGCTTTTGCCCATTGGCATAACGTAACCGCAGCTAACAGCATTAATGTTAAAGCGAATAATACATGCTCTGCAATGTTATAAAAAAAGTTTATCACTATTGCTATGATAGAAAAGAGCACTAATAAAATAATGTATTGCGATAAACTAGATCCAACAAAATAACTCAATGGGAATAGTTGTTTATTTATGGCTGTGCCGTAATTTGATAAAAATCCACTTGGTACGGGCGACCAACCTGACTGAAGTCCTTGGCGGTAATTTACAAGTGCATCGGCTTGCCATATATAGGGCATACCTAATTTGTTTTTACATAGTAAAATTAGACTTAAAACCAGTAAGGAGCATGGTATTAACCACAAAGGTAAGTGTTCAAAAAAGATAGATATAATAATTGTGAATGTGAATGCTAAATAACAACATGTTGTAAATAAGTGGCTTGTAACGCGGCAAGTAAACCAAATACTTAAGCCCAAGGTGTTTGCTAGTAACAGCATGTTGATGTTATTTAAGCTAGGCGATAGGGCAATACTACACAGCAGAATGAGGTTTATTAAGGCAATAAAGACTTTACCTTGAAACATTACATGTTTGCAGTAATCAGCGACTAAGCATTGCCATTCAGTTGCTTGCATTCGAATACTTTGCCATGCAAGCGCACAATAAGCACACACAACAGCAAATATCATCATCATAGTTGATAACGATTCCACACGAATAAAAATGATACATGCGGCTGCGGCTAAAATAGCCTGAATTAAGTAGCTGGCACAGCCCAAATCTTTAAACCAAAAATTGAGACTACCCTGATACCAAGGTCGTTTTACTGCATTCATCATCCATGCAGCTCCACAAATAGTTGCTCTAGTGATAAATGGTTGATGGCAAGTGCGCCCGGAATAGGCTCTCCTTGGTAGCCATAAATAATGGCTGAGTTTGCTTGCAAATTAAGCACGCGGTAGGGACTTAGATCGATGTTTTGCTCTGTAAAATTGACTCTTCTGATGGTATCGCGTACGACATCTAATTCGTCAATCAAGATAAGCTCGGCGTCTTTTATTAGGGCTATATGACTGGCTACACGTTCTATATCGGATGTGATATGTGAGGAAAATAAAATACCAGAGCCTGAGTCTAATGCTAAGTCGAACAAGTCGCCCATAAACTCGCGTCGTGCTATTGGATCCAAACTGGCTACTGGTTCATCTAAAATAAGTAATTTGGGATGATAAGCCATAGCCATGATCAGCGCTAAAGTTTGACGTTGGCCGATAGATAACTCGTTAATTGCAGCATCAGTCGCCAGCTCAAACCGTTTGAGCCATTTAGCTTCTAATTGCAGATCCCATGTAGGGTAAAAGCTGCGGTGTAGTGCCAAAGCGTCAGCGACCTTAAAGCCTTCATAACCAAATGTTTGTTGTGGCACATAACCTATTTGGGCTTTACTTTGTGCGCTGAGCTTATCACTGGGTTCACCAAAAACACGTATCTCACCTTGATCAGGTGCTATCAACCCAAGCGCACTGCGTAATAATGTCGTTTTACCTGCACCATTTTTACCCAGTAAACCAATGACCATACCTGGCTCTAAAGCAAGCGAAACATTGTTTAATACACTGCGTTGGTCATAGCTTTTATAAATATTATTGTAGCTAAGAAGGGGCTGTTCCATGTTTATAATTTCCATCGTTTTTTTATAAGCTCGACGAGCGCTTCTTGCGATACATCAAGCTGTTTTGTTTGTTGAACGAGTTGATCGATAGCCTTAAAAAGCAAGGTGTCTTGTTGATCAGGTTGTTGCGATGTTTTTTGTGCCACACGGGTGGCTTGACCGCGACGACGCTCTAACCAGCCTTGATCGACCAATTGACCGATTGCACGTGATACCGTCATCGGGTTTACAGCAAAGTGATCTGCTATTTTACGCACTGATGGCAGCTCTTCACCGGTTAATAATTGCCCGCCCACAATCAAGCGCACAATTTGCTCATGCAATTGTTTATAGATTGGATCGCCATTATTAGGGTTGACATTAATAAATTCTAGCATTACTCTTTCTCTACTGTATTAATACATTAATACACCGATACACTAAGGTTAAGTTATCATATTGAGTGTAAAATGCAACAAGGGAAAGATTAATGAAAATCATGTTTAATTTACGTAAAAGCCTGATAAAGCTTACAATATTACCAATATTATTGGCCGGCTCAACAGCTGTATTAGCTGATAATAATAAAAAAAACCAACCATTACTCACACCTTGCTACATGGAAGGGCTTGCTGATAGGTTGATGTGCGGCAGTATTAGCCAGTCTTTATCGCAAAATCCGGCGGATGGTAATATTGATATCCACTTTGCTGTAATTCCAGCTATTAAACCAAGTTACCCTGACGAAGCCATTCTTGGTTTTGCCGGAGGTCCAGGGCAAGGCGCAATTGATCTCGCTGCTATCTTTAATAGAAACTTACAATTTGCCCGTGAAACACGCGATATAGTATTGATTGATCAGCGTGGCACGGGTTATTCAAATAAGTTGCAGTGTGACAGTGATGATTTACAAACGCAGTTTGCATTTAATGAAGCCTTTGCTGATTTACCTGCTCTGGGCGCGCAAGACACGCAAAAGTGTAAAGATAAGCTCAATATTGATTTAAGTCATTTCACTACACCCATTGCCGCTAAAGATTTTGAAGCGGTACGAAAAGCGCTTGGCTACAAAGGGTTTCATCTATATGGGGTGTCCTACGGCACGCGAATAGCGCAAGAATATACGCGTCAATTTCCAAGTTCAGTGATCACCAGCACGCTTGATGGTGTTGTACCTATGCAACAAAGTTTAGCTGCCATTGGTGAGGCTATTGATAGCTCGCTTGCGGCCCTATTTAGTCGTTGTGAAGCCAACGCACAGTGTGCTCAGCAATACCCTGATTTGAAAACTGAGTTTACAGCTTTATTGGCTAAACTCGATGCTCAACCAGTCGAGGTGCAGGTTTTACATCCGCGTACACATGAGACTATTACACTCGCTGTTACAAAAACAAAGTTTTTCGGGGCAATACGTATGGCTTTGTACAGTCATTCACGTCGTGCGATTGTGCCACTGGTTATTACACAAACTGCACAAGGAAATTATTCAGCATTGGCGGGCTTAATGGCAGGGGCTGATATGTCAGAAATGCTCGCCATGGGTATGCATAACGCCATCGTTTGTGGCGAAGACTGGCCACGATTAAATACACAAACCCGTCAGCAATATAATAAAACGTATGTGGGCAGCTTGATGATAGAGGGGCTCGATATTATGTGCCCAATATTAAATGTAACAGCCGTAGATAAATCATTTTATCAACCCCTTAACAGCTCAACACCTACGTTACTGTTATCTGGTGAGCGTGACCCAGCAACACCGCCAAGTTGGGCTGAACTTGCTATGGTAAGCATGAGTGAAGCAACGCATTTGGTATCACCCACGGCAACTCATGGGATCGGCTCGCAAACGTGTGCGCCTAAAATAATCGCCCAATTTATTGATCAAAAAAATATGCAAGATATTGATACCGACTGTATCAAAGATAAAAACGATAAACAGTTCTTTATGAATATCAATGGTGTTGCACCAATGCATACTCAGACCGCAACTTTAAACGCACAAGACAAGGAGTAAACCATGATTAAAGTAACTAACTTAACAAAGAAAATTGGTGATGTTAATGCGTTAAACGATCTTAGCTTTAGCGCACAAAATGGTAAAATAACGGGTTTACTTGGCCCCAATGGTGCGGGCAAAACAACGTGTTTAAGAACGGTGTTTGGTTTGCTAAAAGCAGATAAAGGTACAGCTGAGATTGATGGTATTGATGTTGCAAAAAATCCAATGGCAGCTAAACAAAATTTGGGATTGTTTCCTGATCCTTGTGGATTGTATGAGAGATTAACGCCCAGAGAATATATAACCTTTTTTGCGCAGTTGAGCGGCATGTCAGAGGTTGCGGCAAAAGAAGCGACAGCAAAAGTGCTCGAAAAATTAAGCATGGATGATATTGCAGATCGTCGTTGCCAAGGGTTTTCACAGGGGCAGCGTATGAAAACAGCACTGGCTCAAGCGGTTGTGCATAACCCATCAAACATTATTTTAGATGAACCAACACGTGGTTTGGATGTTATGAGTACACGTATTTTAAGAGAGTTATTATTGCTACTTAAAGCGCAAGGGCACTGCGTACTGTTTTCATCGCATGTTATGCAAGAAGTGGCTGCATTGTGCGACCACGTGGTGATTATGGCCAATGGTAAAGTGGTTGCAGAGGGCTCAGTAGAGTCGTTATGTGAGCGAACAGGTAAAGACAGTTTAGAAGAAGCATTCATAGACTTGATAGGCAGTGACGAAGGAATTGCAGCATGATTAATTTATTAAAAGTGTTATATAAAAAAGAAGTCATGGATGCCAGTCGTGACAAACGTTCAGTAATGGCAGGACTTTATTATGCAATTGGTGCCCCGCTTGGCATATGCATACTTTTTACATTGCTATTACAACAGCTTGCATCGCCTGATGCATTAAAAATAACGATTGAAAATAGTCTTTCAGCACCTAACTTAGTGGCTCATTTAAAAAACAATGATATCGCAATGGGAACGGATAATACAGATAGCAAATTAAAGCCAATTATATTGCAAATAAGTGATGATTATCAGAAGAATATGCGCGAAGGTCGCCCAGCGACTGTAACGCTCATTGCAGATAAATCAGATGATAAGCTACGTAAACATATTCAACGCGTGGAAAAAACGCTTGCTTTGTATAATTCTGAAGTGGCTAGCTTAAGATTAATCACACGGGGTGTCGACCCTCAACTAATGAGAGTGCTTGCGGTTGAGGTCAATGATCAAGCAACACCTGATTCTAAAGGTGGTATGTTCTTGGGGATTGCAACTCTATCAATGATTTTAACTGTATTTTATGCTGCAATGAACCTGGCAATAGATACCAGTGCTGGGGAGCGTGAACGTAATTCTTTATCATTATTGTTAAGTCACCCATTAAGTAGCTTACACATTGTATTAGCAAAATCGGCGGCGATAGCGACATTCTCTATGCTGGGGTTAGCGATCATTCTAGTGGTGTCGAAGTTTTCTTACGGTATGGTGCCGTGGCAGCAGCTAGGGTTTAGCGTAACCATTACACCGTCATTTATGCTTTTTTGTGCCGTAGTTTGTTTGCCAATTGCATTTATGTCAGCCAGTTTGCAGGTGTTTGTTTCGTTTACGGCAAAATCATTTAAAGAGGCGCAATCTTACGTGACGATGGTGTTATTTATTCCGATGGCATTAAGCATGGTAACGACTTACGATATTGCGACAGATATTGTGCAATGGTTACCTATTGCTGCGCAGCAATTTGCACTCATGGAGTTTATTAAAGGCAACCCAATACCGGTGCCACAATTAGTGCTATCAACATTGATTACAATTATATTGTTTGGCGTATTTAGTTATTTAAGTAGCCGTATGCTTAAAAGCGAAAAAGTAGTATTTGGTTTGTAAGTTTAAAAACCTTAAAAACATATTAAAAGCGGCCGTTGAGCCGCTTTTAATATGGAATGCGATTAAAGTGAAGTGATTGGCTTATCGCCATCGAATAACTCAAAGATGCTATTTTCGTTTGTTGAATGGTTGGCTATTTGTAATAGCGCATTCGCAACGTTTTCTCGACTGATTTTAGCCTCATTTCGCTCACTGGGTTGTTGTGTGGTAATTTTTAGTGAAGCATCTTCGTCGGTGAGTGAGCCTGGGCGTACGATTGTATAATTTAAGCCACTATTTATTAAATGCTCATCAGCCATGTGTTTTGCCACTAAATAAGGTTTTAAATCGCTTTGGATTGCATCCGGGTTATCTGCACCAATTGAACTGACCATGATTAAGCGCTTAATGCCATATTGTTTTGCATAATTTACGGCTTTAGTTGCCGCCCATAAATCAATTAATAACGTTTTATCATCACCCGTACTACCACCTGAACCTGCGGCAAAGATTACTTGCTCACAGCCATCAAACGCTTGGCTAAAGTCACTTTCAAGATCCTGCTCGATAATATCCAAGTAGCTACTACTTAAATCGCTTAACTTATTTTTATCGCGAACAAGCGCGATAACATGCTGCTGATCATTAAGTAGTAATTGTGTCGTCATTTTACCTATTTGGCCACTTGCACCTATGATTAATGTTTTGCCCATTGTTAACTCCTTTCGTTATAAATGAATCGCTAAATTACTCGCGTAACAATAGAGCTTGGGGGAGATATTTATTTTTAAAGGGGTATATATACCCAAGCCACCTCAAGATGCAGAATTCAGCGTTCCACAGGGGCTTAATATCAAGGCGTTACTTCGCAATAATGGCGGTCCCTTTTAAGGAGTAACAACGCAGAGAGTAAGCTCCTGTGAAACGCCCAGAGGGTTGGTTTAAAAGCGATTTATACTGCGTTATTGATTTTGATAAGGGAATAACCATTGCCTACAATCAATGCCTTGCCTAAATCGCTTTTAATTCCAACTGAAACTCACATCTTGAGGTGACTTGGGTATAACAAGTAAGCACTAAACATGCTTTTACTAAGACAGGGTCATCTTTATCTTAAAGTTGCATGAAACGTGCAATAAAAAGTGGAGTAAATGAAATAAGCGTAGTTGCTGTGTTATCATTTTATTTCTTAATTTAATGCTTGCTCGGTCTTTTTTTTATTTTTCGAGGCACTATTTTTAGTACACAATAATATGATTAAGTATGGGTTTTATTTTTACAAAAAAGGCAATGAACAATGATGAATACTAAGCTTTATAAAATAGTTTTAAATTTAGCTGGCGAGCTTGTAGATGCAGCACAAAGAAAAAACCAAACTAGGTTTGATGCTCTTTACGCTGAGCTAAAAGCATTGTGTATTGAAAACGAAAGCACCGATAAAGATCATCCCGTTCAGTGGGAAACGTTAGCAGATTTTACTGACGAGTTTGAAGATGCAGTATTATTGTATGAAAAGGCATTAGCAAAAGCGGTAGAAATTAACGCGAAGGATTACATGTCATCAATCGCTTACTCAATAGCGACTATGCAAATAGAGCTAGGCCAAATTGAAGCTGCAATTACAAGTCTTGAAAACGCTAAAGTAAGCGCGAATAAAATCGCAGATAAAGAACTAAAAACTGAAATTGACGAATTATTAGAAAAACTTTCAGCTAAATAATAGGGAACGCATTGTTTAAATAGAAATAATTGGACGCGTTTAGCTTAAAAATAAACATTGCACTTATTAATAATTATTAAAGTTGTCAACATCGTTAATAATTATTAATAAAGTGGGATCTTGCTGCAGGACACTGTTAACAAGGGAAAGAGCTTTTGAAAGTATCAATAACACGACCGTTTGATAGTTTTCTTCGTGTTAATATATAAATAAAATTAAATAAAACTTGTTCTATGGTCGGATTTACTGTTATCCTTCTTCGCATCGGGTTGATAGAAAGCCCTGTTTATTTGTAAGTACCACGTTGTTATTAGTAATAATCCTTCGCGTTATCCTCAGTTAAATATTCGTTTTCTTCCTTGTTAAATTGCCTATTTTAAAGGCGCACTTTTATTAATTCTTAGGATACTATTATGTCTACTACAACTACTGGTTCAGTAAAATGGTTTAACGAAGCTAAAGGTTTTGGTTTTATTGAACAAGAGTCAGGACCTGATGTTTTTGCTCATTTCAGCGCAATCACAAGTGATGGCTTTAAAACTCTAGCTGAAGGCCAACGTGTACAGTTTACTGTTACTCAAGGTCAAAAAGGCCCGCAAGCTGAAAATATCGTTTGCATCTAAATTGTTTAAATTGATGGGTTATTACTAACCCGTCAATATATAAGTTTGAAAAAAAATTGTTTATTTGTACGTACCACGTTGTTATTAGTAATAATTATACGCGCTGTCCTCAGTTAAATATTTTTTCCGGCTCAATCGTCTGAATTACAGACACACATTTACTATATTTAGGATATCTATTATGTCTACTACAACAACTGGTACAGTTAAATTCTTTAATGAAGCAAAAGGTTTTGGTTTTATCGAACAAGAGTCAGGTCCTGACGTTTTTGCTCATTTCAGTGCTATCTCTGGCGATGGTTTTAAAACCCTTGCTGAAGGCCAACGTGTACAGTTTACTGTTACTCAAGGTCAAAAAGGCCCGCAAGCTGAAAACATCGTTTGCATCTAATTGCCTTATTTAATGGGTTAGCAATAACCCATTAATGTTTAGAAGTTTGAAAGAAAGATTGTTTATTTGTACGTACCACGTTGTTATTAGTAATAATTCTACGCGTTATCCTCAGTTAAATATTTGTTTTTTCCAGCTCAACCGCCTCTTTATGGCACACTTTTATTAATTTTTAGGATATCTATTATGTCTAACACTACAACTGGTACAGTTAAATTTTTCAACGAAGCAAAAGGTTTCGGTTTTATCGAACAAGAGTCAGGTCCTGACGTTTTTGCTCATTTCAGTGCAATCTCAGGCGACGGTTTCAAAACTCTTGCTGAAGGCCAACGTGTACAGTTTACTGTTACTCAAGGTCAAAAAGGTCCACAAGCTGAAAACATCGTTTGCATCTAATTGCATACAATTTAATGGGTTAGCAATAACCCATTAATATTATTATTTAAAATAACCTCTGCATTTTTAATACATTTCACATTCTTTTATTCAGTATCTTATCGTACTCACAGTTTCGCGAAAATAATCCACTTTACCTGCCAACTCATGAGAAATAATATAAGTACGGCTGCTAACGTCTTTTTTTGCTTCACCATACCAAAATGATTGATCAAAGGTTGTTATATGCCAGCCATCCCCTAAAGCTTGAGATCCCATGCTTGTAATAAGGGTTCCTTTAGGAAAAATATCAGTACTTAGACGAGTTAATAAAGTTATAAAGCCAGCTTTGTCATTGCATTGTTGCCAACTGGTTTGCGCATCATCTTTGTAATGCTCTATACGCAGATCAATATCGTCAGCAATTAAATCTAGTAATGCCATATTTCCTTTTTCGAATAAATTTAAAACTTTATGAATTGCAATATCACTATAGCGTTCAATCATTTTTTAGTCCTTTTGGTTAATTGTATTGTTTTCTCAGTTGAAATTAGCAAATTCATAGTTATAGGTATAATATTGTTTATATTATCAATCTATAGGTAAATTATGTGATAGAGGTTAGGCCATTAACTTACTTCATCTCAGCATATGAGGAAGGATCAATCACTGCAGCGGCATCGCGATGTTTCATTGCTCAGCCTTCAGTTACTCATGCTATTAAAACTCTGGAAATAAGTTTAGGTGTTAAGTTATTTGAACGCAGTAAACGAGGTATAAAACCCACCGCTGATGGCCATAAGCTTTACAAACTTGCGAGTGATTTACTGTTACAAAACCAGCAGTTAGAGGCCGCTTTTATACCTAGCAATGTGCACGAGTTAAATCTTTATGTGCAGCCGGATATAAATATCGAGCGCTACGCTAATATTCTAGAACTGATAAAAAATACACCTATAAATGTTAACTTATTCATCGTTGATGTTATTGAACAAGCACAAATAGCGCTGATTGATGAGCAATTATTACCACCACAGTTTAAATTTAAAGGGCTAAACCAAGAAGGCTATAAGCTGATCGTACATAAAGATCACCCCTTAGCGAAAAATAAAACAGTGGGTTTGAATGAGTTGCAAGGGTTAGCCTTTATTGAAAGGCCTTACTGCACTAATCGAAAAGCATTTGAAAGACTTATTAGTGATGAAAACATATCAATCACTTATCAAGGCAAAGCTATCCATGACTTTCAGCTTCAAGGCCTTGTAAAGTTAGGTTTCGGGGTTGCTGTTATACCTGAATCATACATTCAAAAAGAATGTGGTTTAAAGTATATTCCGATTGTCTTAAATAACCCTATAATGCGCTCGATTGTATTAGCTTATCGAAAGTTACCAAAGAGTGTAGTTGCAGTTATCGAAGGTACCTCACTGATTTAAAATAATTATTTAAGTGAATAGGAAAGCTTGCGCAACAGTGCAAGCATTTAAATTAACGGCCTATTTTAAAATCTAGCTGCACTTTTGTGCTTGCAGTAACAGCTTTACCATCTTCAAACTTAGGCGCATAACGCCACTTTTCTATCGCTTTGATGGCTTCTTTTTCAAAAGCAGACCCAGCCTTAGATGAGTTAATTACTTTAATGTTATCGACAAACCCTGATGGTGTAATATCAAATTCCATTTGGACAAAACCACCTTGCCTCTTCTCTGCTTTACGTCTAGGGTACTTTGGTTCTTGTCTGTAAAGCGGAGTTAGATCTTGATTACCTTTCCATGGCACCATTTTAGCTATAGCAATGCAGTGCTTAGTGGCTTCGTCACTGTTACCTGTTTTTTCATAAAGATAAATCAACTTTGAATGGGCACTTAACTCCGCGTCATGATCAAAGCTGAGTGCTTTATCAAACACATTAACGACTCTGTTAAGTCGTGTGATTGCTTCATCATATTGGCGTTTACCTTGTAAAAAAGCAGCCATTAGGAAGTCAGCTTTAATTCTCGAAACTGAATTTTCTGGTAAGTTCTTTGTATAATATTCATCAGCTTCATTTAGATAATTTAGGGCTGTTCTGTATTTATCCCCTTGATAATTATAAGCGAGACCTTGTGCTGCAATAAATTGCATATCAGCAACAAGTTTAGGTTGTTTTTGCTGTTTGGCTGCCTCTATCACTTGCTCATAATAATTAGCCGCTTCTCTAGGTGATAGTGTGTTGTCAGCCATACCAATAAGCGCGTCAATAGTCTCTAGGCTGGTAGATGAGTGATTCGCTAATAAAGTATTGTATGCATATTCATATAGCTCAAAGCGTTGTTTTTTTAATTCAGCGCTTTTCCCCTTGAGCGTATTTGCATAATTTACAGCCAAGTTAGCCGTGTTATCTGAGCTGTCGCCATAGAACTTTTTCCCTAAGTAATAGGCTTGTTGTGCATAATGTTGTGCATTTTCCGATGATTGGATGGCATCTAAATATTGCTGATACACAGCGGAGAATTGACTTTTTACTGTATCTTCTGCACATACGTTGGCGCTATAAACGACCCCTAAACAGAGAAGTAAGGTGGGTAACTTCATAAAAATCCTTGCTGTAATGACGATTTAGGCTATCAAGATGTTGATGTGTTGTCACTGATTTAAAGTTTTTATTTTATATCTCAGCCGTAAGGTATAGGTAAGTTAAATTGGCGATTTAGCCTATGCGCTATCTGAGGTATAATGCTTGAATTGTTGGTAATTGCCTCAATATAGTGATTACTTATTGCGATGTTGCATTATTTTAAATACAAGTACACCTCGTGATAATATCACACTTTATAACATCGCATTTATTCTTAAAATTTGGATTTGTCGTGGCGCAAGTAAGAGCTAGAGTCCAGCTTAATGTTGGCAAAAACAGTGATATTCCCGCAGAAATAATCTCATTCAGCGGTTTAAAAGATGGTCAAGAGCATGTTGCATTGGTATTTAACCGTGCAGATACAGAGCAATCTGTACCACTTATCCGTATGCATTCTGAGTGTTTAACAGGCGATGTATTTCATTCATCTCGCTGTGATTGTGGCGAACAACTCAATGAATGTATTGAGATGATGAACCAACAGGGTGGTATTTTGCTCTATTTACGCCAAGAAGGGCGCGGCATTGGTTTATATAACAAAATCGATGCTTATGTATTGCAATCACAAGGTATGAATACCTATGAAGCAAATAACCATTTAGGGTTTGCTGATGATTTACGTGACTTCTCAGACGCCGTTTTGATGCTTGAAGCGATGGGGTTAAATCATGTTAAATTAATGACAAATAACCCAAATAAATTAAATGCACTGCGAGATGCTGGGATTGAGGTTGATTCAGTTGTAGGCACTCACGCTCATATTAAAGCGGGTGTCGTAGGGAATCGTGCTTATTTAGAAACTAAAATTAAGCACGGCGCGCACATGTTAGATATAAAGAAGATTAAAAAACCATAGTTTTGAGCTTTCAACTCTGTGATCCCACCTTGCGCCGAGTTATACTCGGCGTGTTTTGTTGCTAATTTAAGAGCTAGTATGTCAATTGAATTACGAGTATTTAAAGCCGATGCTGGGCTGAAATGGTTTAAAGCTGGGTGGCATATTTTTAAAACACAGCCATTTACCTTTATTTTTATGCACTTATTTATAGGTATTGTCGGCTTACTGTCGCTATTTTTGCCTTTTTTGCAAATATTAGCCGCGCTTGCAACGCCATTTTTAACGGCTGGTTTTTACCAAGCGGTAATTACTAAGCAGCAAGGCGGAAAAATTATGCTGGCCGATATTCTTAAGCCTTTCACGGCTAAAGGTAATCGAATGGGGCTATTACGTTTGGCATTGTACCAAATGGCAGCGGGTATACTGATGGCACTATTAGCCAGTGGTTTATTTGGTGAAGCGGTTGAAATTATGAGTAATCCAAATGTAGATCCAAATATCGCATTGCAGCAAGTCATTAACAGTATTTCGATGGCGAATGTGGCTTTGTTTTTAATTGCTTTGTCGGTTTATTTAACCGCGTTTGCGTACGCTGTACCACTGGTTTATTTTAATAAACAAAAACATATATTTGAAGTGCTAAAAAGCTCATTTATGGTGTTTTATCACAACATGGCTCCACTGAGTATATACGGCGCAATTGCAGCGGGTTTGATGATGTTTTCAATGTTCTTATCATTCTTGCCTCTGTTGGTTTTAATGCCGATTTGTTACATTAGTTTTTTTGTTTCTTATCAAGCTATTTTTATGCCGATTGTACCGCCAGCAGATGAAAAGCCTGTGGCGCAGCAGCATAATGATGACAGCGGTCGTTTTGACGCGTAATGGCTGATGAAATGGATGAAGCTTTACAAAAAAAGCTAAAGAATTATGTACTTTGGTTACTCGGACGCCAAGAATATTCGCGTCGAGAGTTAACCCAAAAATTACAGCAAAAAGAGGCAACGCCTGAATTTATCGAGGCTTTATTAGATTGGTGCGAAGAGCACAATTTTATTAATGAGCAGCGTTATATTGAAGGGTTTGTTCGTCGTCATATTGCTAAAAAACATGGTTTAAAACGTATACAAAGCGAAGCCATGGGAAAAAGGATTGACCGAACACTTTTAGAAAGTGTTATTGAATCATTTGAAATAGATTGGTTTGAGTTAGCGCAGGATGCGTATTTAAAGAAATATTCAAATTCACAGGACGACTTCGATCACAAAGAAAAAGCTAAGCGCGTGCGCTACTTAATGTATCGAGGGTTCAGTTACGAACAAATAGATTTTGCAATGCAAGCACAGTAAAAATGGGTGAGACGTTCACATGCAGCACATGACTACCGCACAGATCAGGCAACAGTTTTTAGACTTTTTTGCCAGTAAACAACATCAAATTGTTCCATCAAGCTCGCTTATTCCGGGTAACGATGCGACATTATTATTTAATAATGCCGGCATGGTGCAATTTAAAGACGTATTTTTAGGCGCAGAAAGTCGCCCTTATAACCGTGCAACAAGCTCACAACGTTGTGTGCGTGCCGGTGGTAAGCATAACGATTTAGAAAATGTAGGCTACACAGCCCGTCACCATACATTCTTTGAAATGTTAGGTAACTTTAGTTTTGGTGATTACTTTAAGCAAGACGCGATTAAGTTTGCTTGGGAATTTTTAACCGACGTAGTAAAACTGCCTAAAGAAAAACTGCTTGTTACTATTTATCATGACGATGAAGAAGCATTTGGTTATTGGGCTAACGAAATTGGTTTGCCTGAAGAGCGTATTATTCGTATCGCTACCTCAGATAACTTTTGGTCAATGGGTGACACTGGTCCATGTGGCCCATGTTCTGAAATTTTTTATGATCATGGCGAACATATTTGGGGCGGCCCTCCAGGCTCGCCTGAAGAAGATGGCGACCGTTTCATTGAAATTTGGAACTTGGTATTCATGCAGTATAACCGTCAAAGCGACGGTGCGATGGAGCCGCTTCCTAAGCAGTCTGTTGATACGGGCATGGGTCTTGAGCGTATTGCCGCTATTTTACAAGGCGTGCATTCAAATTACGAAATCGATTTATTCCAAGGCTTGATTAAAGCAGCTGCAGAAGTGACCAATGCACAAGATATGGATGATAAATCACTGCGCGTAGTCGCGGATCATATTCGTTCATGTGCATTTTTGATCTCAGATGGTGTAATGCCATCAAATGAAGGTCGTGGTTATGTACTGCGCCGCATTATTCGCCGCGCGGTTCGCCACGGCAACAAACTAGGCGCACAAGGTTCTTTCTTTTATAAATTAGTAGCGGCGTTAATCGAGCAAATGGGTCAAGCGTACCCTGAGCTTGCAAAACAACAAGAAATTATTGAAAAAGTACTGCGTATCGAAGAAGAGCAGTTTGGTAAAACACTTGAGCGTGGTTTAGCTATTTTAGAAGATAGCTTAACGAGTTTAACCGGTGATGTGATCCCTGGTGAATTAGTCTTTAAACTTTATGATACATACGGTTTCCCTGCTGATTTAACCGCTGACGTTGCCCGTGAGCGCTTTATGAGTATTGATGAGCAAGGCTTCCAAGAGTGCATGGCTGTGCAGCGTAAGACTGCCCAGCAAGCGGGTAAATTTGGTGCAGATTACAACCAACAATTAAAGTCTGATAAACACACAGACTTTAAAGGCTACACTGCAACACATTATAGCGGTACTGTAATCGAAATGTTCGCACAAGGTGAAACGGTATCAGTACTTGAAGATGGCCAACAAGGTATTGTAGTGCTGGACCGTACACCATTCTACGCTGAATCAGGTGGCCAAGTTGGCGACACAGGCACGCTAACAGTTGCAGGTGGTGAATTTACTGTTACTAATACAACCAAGCTTGGTAATGCTTTTGCACATCACGGAACAGTGATGGGTCGTATTGGTGTGAACGACAAAGTAGATGCAAACATTAATGATGCGCGTCGCGATCGCGTTAAAAAGAACCATACTGCTACGCATATTCTACACGAAGCACTGCGTCAGTTATTAGGCGACCACGTATCGCAAAAAGGCTCATTAGTAGACCCTGAACGTTTACGTTTTGATTTCTCGCATTTTGAAGCGGTTACTAAAGCTGAGCTACGTGAAATTGAGCGTGTAGTAAACGACGAAATTCGTCGTAACTTTGCCCTTAACACTGAGTTGATGGCAATCGATGAGGCCAAAGAAAAAGGCGCAATGGCGTTATTTGGTGAAAAATACGATGACGAAGTTCGCGTAGTCACCATTGGCGATTACTCGATTGAGCTGTGTGGTGGTACTCACGTAAATCGTGCCGGTGATATCGGTTTATTCAAAATCGTATCTGAAAGTGGTATTGCTGCTGGTGTACGTCGTATTGAAGCGGTAACAGGCGCTGATGCCATAGCTTACGTGAGCACGCAAGAGCAGCATTTAAACGATGTAGCGGCACTGGTAAAAGGCGATAGCGCCTCAGTGCTTGAAAAGGTAACCGCTTTGCTTGAAAAATCAAAAGGCCTTGAGAAACAAATTGCACAGTTAAGCGATAAGTTAGCAAGCGCAGCGGGTGCATCTTTACTTGATTCAATCGTTGAAATTAATGGCATTAAGCTACTTGTGGCAAACGTTGAAGGCACTGAATCAAAAGCGTTACGCGGCATGGTTGATGATCTTAAAAATAAGATTGGCTCAGGTGTTATTGCTTTAGGCGTTGCTGATGGCGACAAAGTAAGCCTGATTGCTGGTGTTACGAAAGACTTAATCGGTAAAGTTAAAGCGGGTGAGCTTGTGAACCACATGGCGTCTCAAGTTGGCGGTAAGGGCGGCGGTCGCCCTGATATGGCACAAGCCGGTGGTTCGCAGCCACAACATTTAAGCGCAGCACTTGATAGTGTTACAGCTTGGTTAACTGAGCGTACTTAAGCTTAAGTGGCGCTTATTGTTCAAAAATTCGGTGGCACTTCGGTAGGCTCTATTGAGCGTATAGAAGCTGTTGCCGACCTTGTTGTGAAAACTAAGCAACAAGGACATCAAGTGGTGGTGGTGCTCTCTGCAATGTCTGGAGAGACTAACCGCCTCATCAATCTTGCCAAACAAATCGATGCTCGTCCGAGCAGCCGTGAACTCGATGTGCTTCTAACAACGGGTGAACAAGTTTCTGTAGCACTACTTGCTATGGCTATTATAAAGCGTGGCCATTCTGCGGTGAGCTTATTAGCAGATCAAGTGAATATTCGTACTGATAATATGTTTGGTAAAGCGCGTATTGAAGACGTAGCAGCAACAAGGCTAAAACATGAACTTGAGCATAATCGCATTGCAATTATAGCTGGATTTCAGGGGCGCGATGTTGAAGGTAATATTACAACGCTTGGTCGTGGCGGTACAGATACCTCTGCAGTTGAGATTGCAGGTGCAATAGGTGCCGATGAATGTCAAATCTACACAGATGTTGACGGAGTCTATACAACCGATCCTCGTATTGAGCCTAAAGCGCGGCGTATGAGTCATGTCACTTTTGAAGAAATGTTAGAAATGGCTAGCCTCGGTGCAAAGGTATTGCATATTCGCTGTGTAGAAGCCGCCGGTAAATATAATTTACCGATAAGGGTGTTATCGAGTTTTAACCCAGATCAAGGCACACTAATTAGCTTTGAGGAAACCGATATGAAAAGTAATGTGGTCTCTGGTATTGCTTTTAATCGTGACGAAAGTCTTATTAACGTTAATGGTGTGCCTAGTGGCACTGAGTATTTAGCGTCAATATTGAAACTTTTTTCAGAAAATGGCATCGAAATAGATATGATTAATCAAGTTAATCATAACTTTGAAAAAATAGACTATGCTTTTACAGTACACACTAATGATTTTGATCAATCGCTTGAAGTATTACGTAATAATCCCCACTGTATTAACAGTGATGATGTATCAGGTTGTAGCTCAGTAGCTAAAGTATCAGCCGTTGGTGTAGGTATGAAATCACACTCAGGTGTGGCAAGTTTATTTTTTGATGCATTAGCAAAAGAGAATATTCAAGTGTTATTAGTATCAACATCTGAGATTAAAATCTCAGTTTTAATAGATGAAAAATACTTAGAATTGGCAGTACGTGCATTACATAAGGTTTTTTTAACGGAAAATGAATCGATTTAGAGTTTTTACTTACTTTTAAGGCTTATTTTCTTTAAGATACGAACGCGGAATCTTTTAATTTATTGGAATAATGGGAGCAAGAGAATGCTAATACTAACTCGTCGAGTAGGTGAAACCCTAATGATTGGTGACGAAGTAACAGTCACTGTACTAGGTGTTAAAGGAAATCAAGTACGTATTGGTGTTAATGCACCTAAAGACGTATCGGTACACCGTGAAGAAATTTACATGCGTATCCAAGCTGAAAAGTCTAACCCGAATCCGGGCAACGATTAATTAGCCAATTGAATTGATATGAAAGAGCCGCTTATTAAGTGGCTCTTTTTTTTATGTATTGAATAACGTCATCAGTGAGTACGCTGTTTGAAATATATTGCATACCTTTACTACTTTTTAAAACAATGCCTTGATTAGTAAAGATCACTTCATCAATGTTTTGCCATTCAAGTTGATAGCTTTTATACGGATTAACGCTTTTAAACCCTTCTTTATCAATCGTTAGGGTCGCTTCTGAACCTGATGCACGACTGAGCATTTGACGCGTTACCCACCAAGGTCTACGGTAGTAAAAAGCAACACACTCCAATACAGCAGCCATGATCATAAAGTTGCCTAAATAGTGCTTATCCATTACATATATTGCAATCAGCCCAAGGCTTACCAGTAATGCTAAAAAAGCATATTTAGGTTTTGCTTGTCCACTATAGGGCAATGATTCATCAAAACATTCATAAAAATAAGGTTTATCAAGGGTGTAGCTTGTAGTGAATAACATAGTTTTACTATTGATTCTAACAGTTGCGCTATTTTAGCAAGCTTAATTAAAAAAAGCCGTTTCTTTTGGCTTTCATTATGAGATGTTAAACAAAATAATGACGCTTTATGATGGGTAATATGTTTGGTTTAATGAGTTCGATCATTGTGTTGGTAAGTGCAAGCTCACTCAGTGCTAGCCCAATAGAAGCAAAACCGGTGACAGATTTTTTGGTTATGGCAGACATGCCTTATACAATTATTGATCATAAAAACTTAGCCCCCACAGGTCTTTTAGGCAAAAAAATAGCGCAAACTCCTCATGGTTTTTTAATGCACTTAGGTGATATGAAAGCGGGCGCAGAGCCATGCACTGATAAGTTACTTACAACACATAAGCAACTGCTTAGCACTTTAACAGAGCAGCCATTTGTATTTACACCAGGGGATAATGATTGGACCGACTGCGACCGTGAAAACTTAACCCCTCGTTATGATGAGCTAGAGCGTTTGGCTTTTATAAAAGAATTGATGTTTGATAAGGCTTACCTTGAAAAAGTGACTACACTGACGGGCTTTAAACGCCAAACGAGTATGACAGAAAATGCGCGTTGGCAGTTCGCTGACGTTGAATTTATGACGCTGCATATAGCGGGGACTCATAATGGTCGTCGGCAAGTATTAAAAAGTGATAAGCAAATGGCTTATCACCACGCAGACTTAAGAGATAGCAATAACCTTAGCTGGTTAGCGCAAGCAGACCCAAAAGCCAAAGCCTATGTTATAGCTTTTCAGGCAGATATTTATACTCATAAAACAGAGCAAGCTGCATGCAGTGAGTTGGTTACTGCCAATTGTGATGGCTTTAAAATCTATCGTGATGCACTAGCGCAGTTCGCCCAATCGGTGGCAAAACCTGTACTTGTCATTCATGGCGACACCGGTGAGTTTTGCCAACAAAAGTTAGCTGCTAATTTAACTCGTTTAAATGCACCCGGCGACTATATGTTTAGCGATATTGCCCAAGTTAGCATTACTGAAAGTAAAGATAGCAACGGGATAAACTGGCAAATTACGAGCCTTAAAACCAACAAACCATTAGTAAGAATCTGTAACTGAGCAATCTATGTTTAAGTTAATAATTGAATGTTAAGCGCACAGTAAACATATCTGCTTGCTGGGTAACATTATAGTGCCAGTTTAGTTGTTTACAGGCTTGGTTGATGATCATAAAGCCAAGTCCATTGCCTTTTTGGGTAATGTCTTTATTCGTAGTATTAGTAAATGTAATGCCAGTTTCACAAAGAGTTACCTGTAAATCGCCATTTGCATAATGTTGATAATTTCTACTGATTTGTTCTAACATTAAATTCAGTAACGGCTTGTAAGTATTAACTTTCAACGTTTTCATATTCATTTTAAGAACGATAGACACTCCTTGAGTTGCTAAATTAGTTTGCCAACTTTTGAGCTCGGTAGCTAGGTCTACTTCGTGTAAGTGGCATTCTTCTAATTGCCATAACGCTAAAATTGCATTGCTACTTGTGGTAAGGTTTTTTTGTGCATGAGACAGTTGATCTATAATAGGTAGAGCCGCAAGTGGTAAATCATCTTGCTGGGCGAATAAAGATAAACAATGGTTTATTTGGCTCAATGGTGTTCGCACTTCATGGCTTAAAAAAGCGGACAGTAGCCGCTCTTTTTGTTGTGCATCTTGCTCTTGCGCTCTAATTGATCTCAATTGAGTTGCAACAGTATCAAATTCATCAAAATAAAAAGTACGAATTTTCTTATCATGGACAGTGGCATGTAGCTTTAAAGTTTCAGTGATGATTTTTTTCGCACTATTTATGTTGATAACAATAATAACGACAGTGAGTATCCCAGCTATAAGCGCTAACCAAGGGAGTAAAGAGAGGGACTCTGCTTGGGCAAAATAATGAACTACAAATATTGGAGTGGTGTTTGTGCTGTATGGCAAAATATAAACATCATCACGATTGTGTTGTAATAGCGATACCTCGTTAAGCTCTAGTTGCTGTTGCTGCCATAAGTCAATGATCCAAGCTGGTAAGTCGTTTATGTTTTTAGTAACGATTTTAAAATCATCAATGTAAGGCTGCGCCAAATGGTTTTCAGCTAATTGCTCCGCATCATAAAACAGGTAATGTGCGGCGGTATCATCTAATGCATAGTGATGGCTATTTAATACGATAGCTATCCAAATCACTATAATCGTGAGTAGTGTAATGGCTGTACGTAATACTAAAAATTGACTGATTGAATGTTGTTTTACTTTAGTCATTTGCCAACCTAAGCGCTACGCCTTGTTTTTTTAACGTATGCAGTAGCTCCACCTCGTCATCTTTAGTGAGGTTCGTTCTTAGTCGCGTAAGTAGTGACTTATACATGTTGTTATTTACATCTTGATCTGGCCAAACTGTATTTATTATCATCTCTTTACTCACTGGAGCAGGGCTATGCCTTAGTAATAAAGCGACTAAAGTCCATTGTTGAGGTGATAAAATAATAGTGCGCTGCGCTCGTTTTATAATTTTAGCTTCTAGATCGATACTCAGGGTATCAAGATTAAAGTGTGTGGCTTCACAGCTATGTTTTTTGCAAGTAATTTTATTCTTATAACTAACTCTTCAAGTGCAAATGGCTTGGTTAAATAATCAAGTGCCCCTGCTGCAAATGCGGCGAGTTTATCCTCAAGCGCACTGCGTGCAGTGAGGAATAAAATAGGCGCGGTGTTAGTATCACGCCATTGTTGTGCTAATGATAAACCAGTGCCATCGGGTAAGTTGATATCAAGGATAATGGCATCATAATGTTGCCCAACACAGATCCCTTTTGCTTGCGCTAAAGAGCGGGCATAGTCCACCTCAATACCTTCATTTTCTAAAAAGGTAATAGCTTGTTGTGCAAGAATTGCGTCGTCCTCAACTAATAATATAATCATGGTGTTTTAGGGCGTGTTGACCTTTCGTGATTGATTTTGCAGCAGTCTATTTGGTATTTAGGCAAGGCAGAGCCTATGTCGTGTGGTGTTCCCCATAAATAGGCGATAACGTAGCATAAATGCTAAACATGCGCTGCCCTTTGTACTCTGACGCGGGGTGATAAAACAGCCCCTTTATTGAACGTATTTTAATCATAAAAAGTCAACTGCTTCTATACAGTTACCTTTAAGTTACCATTACTTTGTTAGTGTAGCGCTAAATATTTGGAGACAACAATGGGTACTATTAAAATGAATTTAGCAACGAGTGTTTTTGCTCTCAGCTGTATGCTGTCTGGCTGCGGTGATACGCCACCACAAGCATCTGAAAAACAAACCGATAACAATAATTCTAACGCGCATGTGGCGACTAAAGTTCTTTATAATGCGGATGTGTATACGGTTAACGGTCAACAACCGTGGGCACAGGCAGTCGCTTTGCAGGATAACAAAATAGTATTTGTTGGCTCTAACGATGACGTTCAAGATTTTATTGGGGCAACTACAAGCGTGCTCAATTTAGAAGGTAAAATGGTGCTGCCAGGGTTTCACGATGTGCATATGCACCCACTAGAATCTGCTTCTACAGCGACGCAATTTAGTATCCCGAGTTATGCTACAGCCAATGAGTACATTGATGCTATTTATAATGCCTCGGTACAAAATCCAGATGCGACATGGCTAATAGGTTATGGGCATGAAATAGCGACTTTACTCGCTATGCGTGACTCGCCACTTTCTGTAATAAATGAAGCCGTTAAAGATAGACCTGTGATCATCAAGGAACAAACATCGCACTCTATGTGGGTCAATAGTAAAGCACTTGAACTGGCAGGAATTACGAGCCAAAGTAAAGATCCAATAGGTGGGGTGATTGGTCGCGATGAAGAAGGCTACCTTGACGGTATTTTATATGATAACGCAGGTAATCAGGTGATGGAGCTTGCTATGCAGTCTTTACCAGATGCACAGCAACAAGATTACTTAGGGTTAATTGAATACACTATGCCCGAACTGAACAAGGCAGGCATAACGTCAATCAGCGATGCGCGTACGTATTGGCAGCGCGGGCACATAGAAACGTGGCAACGGGTTGCTGACGAAGATAAATTAAGTTTACGAGTTAATTTAGGGTTGTGGGCATATCCGCAAATGAATGACGAAAAACAAATTGCTAAGCTAAAAAGCTTGTACCAGTCAGACCAAAATAGCTTGTTAAAAGTAAACCAAGTAAAGTTTTATATGGATGGTATTTTAGTTAATACGACCGCCGCAATGCATGAACCTTATGCCATTAATTGGCTCGATTTATATGGTAATAAAGGGCTTAATTACTTTTCTCAAGCGCGTATTGAAAAGTATCTGACAGCACTGGAAAACCAAGGGTTTGATTTTAATATCCATGCCATTGGTGATAGAGGGATCAGCGAAGCGCTCAATGCGATAGGTAATGCGTCTATGGATAAATCTCGTCACCGTATTACCCATTTAGAAGTCATAGATCCTGATGACTATAAACGCTTTGCACAGCTTAATGTAATTGCTGATGCGCAAGTTGCGGGAGAGTTTACTAACCCGGCGCATTGGCCTGAAGTCGCTGAGTTTATTGGCACCGAGCGAGCGCAAGATTTAGTACCAATAAAAAGCCTGGTAACGGCAGGAGCAAGGCTAACACTTAGTAGTGATTGGAATGTCAGTACGTTTGATCCTTTAGTAGGGTTAATGCATGCAGTTACCCGTGCACCACAGGCAATTACTTTAGAGCAAGCCATTGCAGCGTACACCATTAATAGTGCGTATGCGATGCGACAAGATGATTTAGTAGGCAGTATTGAAGTGGGTAAACACGCTGATCTCGTCGTACTTGATAAAAACCTATTCAACATTAAACCAGACGAAATTACATCGGTGAAGGTGATGATGACATTGCTAGACGGTGAGCAAGTCTATAAACGTTAATAATTTAATCCTTGAAAGTAGCCGTTTTAAATTCGAGTGAATAGCAGTGGCATTCACTCGAGTTTAAAGTTATTACAGTTAGTCACCTCTTAAACCGGCATCTTTCATAAGGTTTTCAAGCTCATCTTGTAATTCAAACAGTTCAGGTTCTATTTGCTCTAGTTCACAGTCATTTTTAAGCGAAGTTTCAATAGTTTCTGAAAGAGCCTTTAACTTTGGCACTCCCGTATAACAACACGCACCATGAAATTTATGAATAATACTTAAAACATGCTCACAATCTTGGCTAGTGGTGGCCTCATCAAGTAGGCGCAATGTTTCTGGCACACTCAGTAGTAACATGTTGAGCATTTCAAGAGCGAGCTCATTTTTACTTCCGGCACGTTGCAATGCCAATGGCCAATCTAGCGATGTGCTAACAAAAGGAGGCTCAATGTATGCTTGGATATTCCGATTTTTGTCACGTTTAAGAGGCGATTGTGGACTATGATCACTAATAATTTGTTTTAGCATATCTTCATCAATTGGCTTGGTTAAATAGCCTTTAAAACCGTCTTTAATGAGTTGTTCTTTTTCACCAGCAAGCGCATGGGCGGTGACAGCAATAATAGGCGTGTCTTCATTTAATGAGGATTCTAAAATTAATTTGCAGGCAGTAATACCATCCATTATGGGCATTTGAATGTCCATAAAAATAATATCGTATTTATTGCTCTTACAAATGCTATAAGCTTGAGATCCGTTATGAGCGGTATCTATGTGCTCTATTTGCTCTTCAAGTAATGTGCAAATGAGTTTTAAATTAGCATCGTTGTCATCAACCACAAGGACTTTAAGCGGCAGTAGCTTTTCGGTGTTTTCTTCAATGTTATGAACAGGGTGATCAAGGCGATACGGTGCTGCAAGTACTTCACATAATTTGCGATGGTTGAGTGGTTTACTAAGGCATGCATCTGCACCGCAGCCTATATAGGCTTCTCGCATATTATGAGAGACGGTATTGAGCATTAAATATAAGTAATCGGTAGAGTCTCTAGCGGCTTTAATATAGCCTTTTAAACGCTGCATTTCATCGACTGCAGCAACATGGCCGATAATACAGATGTCGTAATTAAACTCTTTGTTTATCTCTGCTAAAAAGCTTTCTTCTGTAAAGCAGCCCGTCACTTGAGTTTGCCATTCATTTAATAATGACAATACAGCATGGTGAGTATGCTCATGCGGCTCAAGATATAAAATGCGTTTGTTAGCAAGTGATTTACTCGGTAAATCACTATTGTAACTATGATTAGGGATTCTAAATACACCATTAAAGGTAAAGCACGTACCTTGGCCCGGCGCTGAATTGAGGGTTATTCGACCGCCCATCGCTTCAACGATATGCTTAGTAATAATCAAACCTAAACCAGTACCCCCAAACTTACGTGTAATGCTTGAATCCGCTTGGCCAAAAGGGGTAAACAATGCATCTTGTTTATCCATCGGAATACCAACGCCCGTATCAGTAACTGAGACTAAAACAGAGGCGCGCTCTTCATCAAGGAGTCGATGGCCTATATCAATTTTGATTGCGCCTTTTTCAGTAAACTTAATGGCGTTGCTGATCAAATTGATTAACACTTGCTTAAAGCGAGTTGGGTCACCGGTAATGTTATCAGGTACTTGTGAATTAATATAAATCGATAGTTCGAGCTGTTTTTCATCAGCACTTGGGGCTAGTAAAGTGAGCACTTCGTTAACGTTATCGCGTAGCTGGAATTGAATTGATTCAAGTTCCATTGCACCAGCTTCTAATTTAGAAAAATCTAAAATATCACTAATGATAGTCATTAAACTATTGGCTGATAACTCAATGGTATCGAGGTAATCTTTTTGATGTTTATTAAGCGGTGTTTTATGTAACTGCCGAGTAAAACCAATTACACCGTTAAGAGGCGTTCGTAATTCATGACTCATTTTTGCTAAAAAGTCAGATTTAACACGGTTAGCGTCTTGCGCATCTGTTTTGGCAATACTGAGTTGAATATTTTGTGTTTCATAAAGCTCTAATGATTCACGTAAATCGCTGGTGGCTTGGTCAATGTGTTTTTGCATCTCATCTTTTTGACCCACCATGGTATCTGAAATTGTATTTAGGCCTTGGCGTAATAATTCAAATTCGCCAACCATAGGCTGCACTAAACCAGTGTCTCTTTTACCTTCTATTAGTTTATCTGTTGCTAAAACAAGCCTGTTTAAAGGCGTCATAAACATATGACTTAAACGAATCGCCAATATCGCAGCAAGTACTAAAGCCAGAATAATAATAATACCGGTAACTAATAACGCGCGTTGTTGGCCAATAATGGCCTGACTTTTATTTAGTTGTACCACAACCGTGCCAAGCGATGCTTGAAATGCTGCGCTGTCCCATTGTGAATCGGGTGTTGAATGATTAATGATGGGAGTAAAAAAGGTAATAAGGTGATTATTGTCTAAAACTTTTGTTGTTTTAGTATTTTTTAAATTTTCGTCATGCATAAGATCATCAAAGTCACGATGATAGTTACTCGTTAGCACGAGTTCATTGCGTTCATCAAAAATGGCAATGGTCTTAATTGAAGGGGAGTGTTTATTATGAGCATGACTGATCAAACGGTTTAGCAGTTGTTTGTTTTTTGCCAATAGGGGTTGTTCAATTGCAATTGAAAGAGGCTCAGAAATAGTGCTGCCTTGCTGATATAAAATTTCATCAAGCTCAATGTAACGATTTATTGTAAAATAGCCGCCAAGTAACAACCCAATAAGCACTGTGGGAATAAGTGTTAGCGTTAAAACTGAGTCGCGCAAACCAAGTTTAGTCATAAGTGAACGTTGTTATCATTATTAGTTAGTTAAAGAGTATATACTTATAAGCTAGTAATCAATCACTCACGTAGAATCAATATTTAAGGTGTTGCCCGATGGCGCAGTTTTTCCAAGCAAAAAAGAAAACCCTCACGCAAGAGTCATTAACATTGGCTATCACAGGCATGGATCATCAGGGGCGAGGGGTCGCAAAGCACCATAACAAAGTGTGTTTTGTAAATGGAGCACTGCCGGGCGAAACCGTTAAAGTTAAACTAACAGAAGATAAAGCCCGCTACAGCGCGGCAAATACGATCAAAGTCATTAGCGCCAGTGAATCACGAGAAAAACCTTTTTGTGAGCATTACCAACAGTGTGGCGGGTGTCAGTTGCAACACTTACGCCTTGATCAACAATTAGTTGAAAAGCAAGTTGCTGTGAGCCAGTTGTTTACAAAGTTTGCCAAGTTAGATGGCATGAATTGGCAAGTGCCTTTACTTAGCGCGCCAACGCATTACCGTCGCAGTGCACGCTTAGCTGTTATGTACGACAAAACAGCGAAGAAAATGCGCGTTGGTTACCGTGCTCAAGGCTCAAAGCAAATCGTGTCGGTTAAACAATGTGAAGTGTTAAGCGATGTGTACCGCGATATTTTTAGTGTTTTTGATAAAGTACTAAATCAAAATGGCGAGCTTAGAAGTGTGAGCCATATTCAATTATGCCAAGCTGACAAACATAATTTTGTTGTACTTCGCCATACAAAAAACATTAGTGAGGCGTTAAAAAATACAATTGTAGAACTTGGTTTGGTGCATAAGTGGCGTGTTATTTTTCAAGGTGAAAGCCAACATATTGAGCATAGCCATTTACCTATGCCATTTTATCATTTACCTGAATTAGACTTAAAATTTGAGTTTGGCCTTGATAACTTTATTCAGGTTAACGCGCAAGTAAATCAGGCTATGCTATTGCAAGCCGTAAAATGGCTTGATTTAAAAGGCACAGAGCAGGTTTTAGATTTGTTTTGCGGCATTGGAAATTTCTCATTGGCGATTGCAAACTACGCAAAAAGTGTGATTGGTGTAGAAGGTGTTTCATCGGCGGTTGCAATAGCGGCGCAAAATGCGCAAACTAACCAAATTACAAATGCTCAATTTCATTGTTTTGATTTAACTCAGGCAATGCAACAAGCGCCGTGGTTTAGTAAAGACTTAGATATATTGGTGCTTGACCCTTCTCGTACCGGTGCTATGGCTATTTTAGAGCAACTGCCACTTAAGCAGTTTAAAACAATTTTATATGTGTCTTGCGATCCTGTTACTTTAGCCCGTGACAGCGCGATTATTACGCAAGCGGCATTTTCACTCGAAAAAATAGGGCTAATGAATATGTTCCCGCACACAGGGCATATTGAAACAATGGCGTTATTTCAAAGGAGGTAGAGCGCATTATGGTAG
This sequence comes from Pseudoalteromonas sp. NEC-BIFX-2020_015, assembly GCF_012952265.1. Classification (NCBI taxonomy): domain Bacteria; kingdom Pseudomonadati; phylum Pseudomonadota; class Gammaproteobacteria; order Alteromonadales; family Pseudoalteromonadaceae; genus Pseudoalteromonas; species Pseudoalteromonas sp. NEC-BIFX-2020_015. The sequence goes on along the minus strand of NZ_JABCJL010000010.1, from coordinate 20,270 downwards.
CTACTCGGCAATCACACCAACACGATACACAGGGTGATTTTAATACACGACTTGATTTACTTAATTTAACGCAAGAAAAACGCGACCAGTTAAATAAAGCAAATACCCTTTGTGCAGAGCTTCAAAATCATCACCAGCAAAATATGGCCATGGAAATGGTTGAAATTTTAGTGGAGATGAACCTCGATTCAGACACGCTAGTAACGGCCTATATTACACCGTGTTTTTTAGCTAACCTCATTGAAATAGACACCATTAGTGAAGTAATGGGCAGTCATGTAGCTTCACTGCTAACGGGGGTTTCGCAAATGGCGACCATTAGCACTTTGGCGCATCAAGGAACTGGGACAGTACAAGTTGATAAAATACGGCGTATGTTATTGGCGATGGTTGAAGACGTACGTGCCGTTGTAATTAAGCTTGCTGAGCAAGTGTGCTATTTGCGCGAAGTTAAAAACGCCACTGAAGAAGAGCGTGTTATTGCCGCAAAAGCCACGGCTGATATTTTTGCGCCGCTAGCGAACAGGTTAGGAATAGGTCAACTTAAGTGGGAGCTTGAAGATCTTTCATTTCGCTACCTACACCCAGATTTATACAAGAGCATTGCCAAGCAATTAGACGATAAGCGCCTTGGCCGTGAAGCGTATATGGCTGATATGGTCGAGCAGGTAAAAACAAAGCTAGAGCAAGTGGGTATCAAGGCTGAAGTATATGGTCGGCCAAAACATATTTACAGCATCTACAAAAAAATGGCGCAAAAGAACTACGAGTTTGACCAGCTGTTTGATATTCGCGCAATGCGAATTGTTGTTGATGAATTACAAGATTGTTACGGTGCACTTGGTATTGTGCACACTAATTGGCGTCATCTTAATAAAGAATTTGATGACTATGTAGCAACACCAAAACAAAATGGTTACCAGTCAATTCATACCGTGGTGTTTGGCCCTGAAGGTAAAACGGTTGAAATTCAAATTCGTACCCATGCCATGCATCAAGATGCTGAGCTAGGAGTTGCCGCTCACTGGATGTATAAAGAAGGTGCATTGCCTGGGCGTGGCTCTGGCTATGAGCAAAAAATTAGCTGGTTACGTAAATTATTGCAATGGCAAGAAGAAGTCGTTGATGGCAGTGACCTAGCGGATGAGCTAAAAAATCAAGTGGTCGAAGATCGCGTGTATATATTTACACCCCGTGGCGATATTTTTGATTTACCACTGGGCGCGACCCCTTTAGATTTTGCATATTACATTCATTCAAATGTGGGGCATCGTTGTATTGGTGCAAAAGTATTTGGCAAAATAGTGCCATTCACTCATCAATTACACACCGGTGATCAGGTTGAAATATTAACTCAAAAACAACCTAATCCCAGCCGAGACTGGTTAAACCCATCGTTAGGTTATATTAAATCATCGCGTGCAAGAGCAAAAATACACCATTGGTTTAAGCAGCTCGATCGCGATAAAAACCTCAGTGCAGGTAAAGAAATTCTCGATAATGAATTGCAAAAGCTTGATTTAAACTACAAACATCTTGAACCGGCAATTAAGCGCTTTAATTTTAAAGAGTTAGATGACTTAATGGTCGCGATTGGCGCAGGCGATGTGCGTTTAAATCAATTACTTAATTTTATAACCGACAGAACCGATGATGAACCCGTTATTCGGTTTAAAACGCCTAGCAAAGTTAGCGGTGACAAAAATGGGATCGTGGTTGACGGTGTCGGCAGCTTAATGAGTCATATGGCCAAATGTTGCCGCCCAGTTCCTGGTGATCAAATTATTGGTTATATAACACAAGGGCGTGGCATTGGTGTTCATCGTGATGACTGTGATTCGTTCACCAATTTAAAAACACAGCATCCAGAGCGCGTCATAGCTGTAAGTTGGTCAGATGAAATTCATGGCTCTTACGCATTAGCAATTAAGATAGAAGCCAGCGATAGAGCAGGGCTTATTCGTGATATTAGCTCTGTGTTAGCGAATGAAAAAGTTAACGTGTTGAGTATGAACATGGAAATGGTCGATGCGCGTCAACTAGCGCTCTTTACCATGCAAGTGGAAGTGCATGATCTGTCCAGTACTAACAGGCTTTTATCAAAGTTAGATCAAATCGAAGGTGTGCATGAAACCAAGCGCAGTCACTAATATCACAACTAGGAAATTAAATGAGCCAAACAACTAGTACCTCAACAAACGCTTTAACTGAGCTATTAGCTATTATGGCCAAATTACGTGATCCTAAAACAGGCTGTCCGTGGGATATAAAGCAAGACTTTAAATCAATTGTGCCACATACCTTAGAAGAGGCTTATGAAGTGGCTGATTGCATCGAAAAAGGTGATTTAGGTGAGCTTAAAAGTGAACTCGGCGATTTACTTTTCCAAGTGGTTTTTTATGCGCAATTAGCACAAGAGCAAGGTCTGTTTGATTTTAGTGATGTAATGGCTGGATTAAATGACAAGTTGGTTCGTCGTCACCCCCATGTATTTACTGAGCAACAAGCATTAACCGATGAACAACTCAGTGAGCAGTGGCAAGCAATTAAAGCCCAAGATCGCGCCATAAAAACAACCCCACAAAGCGCATCAATTTGGCAAGATATTCCGGCAAATTTACCGAGTTTAAGCAAAGCCAAAAAGATTCAAGAGCGTGTTTCAGGGTTAGGCTTCGATTGGCCAAATTATCATGGTGCGTTAGATAAGGTAATCGAAGAAGTGGATGAAGTAAAAGAAGCATTAGCGGTTGATCCACTTTCTGCGCACAGTGCTGAAGAAGTTGGCGACTTACTTTTTGCCACCGTCAATGTTGCGCGGCATATCAAGCGTGATCCCGAGCAGTTGTTACGCAGCGCGAATGATAAATTTTCAGCGCGATTTGAAAAAGTGCAAACTTATTTGCACCAACGTGGGCAGTCGCTTGATACAGCAAGCCTTGTTGAAATGGACGCCGCGTGGGATGCAATAAAAAAGCAGAAGTAAATAATACGAAACTCCGAGTGCGTTTTTTGTGCAGGGAAATACTAACTTTCACTGGATTGATGGCAGTGCCTTTGCTATAATTTCGCCCCGTCTTGATCATATTCCAAAATCACTTGTTTGGGTATTATATTCCTTTTAATTCCTGATATTCTAGGGTTCGCATGAGTACAAAATTTATCTTCGTTACTGGCGGAGTTGTTTCTTCGTTGGGTAAAGGTATTGCAGCAGCATCGTTGGCAGCTATTTTAGAAGCCCGTGGTTTAAATGTAACCATTTTAAAGCTGGATCCTTACATCAACGTTGACCCAGGCACAATGAGCCCAATTCAACATGGTGAAGTATTTGTCACCGAAGACGGTGCTGAAACTGACCTTGATTTAGGTCACTATGAGCGTTTTATCCGTACCAAAATGACAAGCCGTAACAACTTCACACAAGGCCGTGTATATGAAGATGTACTACGTCGTGAACGTCGTGGCGAGTACCTTGGTGCAACAATTCAGGTTATTCCACATATAACTAACGACATTAAGCAACGTGTATATGACGGTGCTGTAGGCCATGATGTGGCTATCGTTGAAATTGGTGGAACCGTAGGTGATATTGAATCACAACCATTTTTAGAAGCAATTCGTCAGCTTGGCACAGAGATTGGCCGTGAGCGCGCATTGTTTATTCACTTAACGTTAGTGCCATTCTTAGGCCCTGCGGGAGAAGTGAAAACAAAACCAACACAGCACTCAGTTAAAGAGTTACGCTCAATTGGTATTCAACCAGATATTCTTATCTGTCGTTCAGATCGTAAATTACCAAACAATGAACGTGCAAAGATTGCTCTTTTCACTAACGTTGAAGAAAAAGCGGTTATTTCATTACCAGATGTAGACAGCATTTATAAAATTCCTGCGCTATTAAAGTCGCAAGAGCTTGATAACTTTGTATGTCGTCGCTTCCACCTTGATTGCCCTGAAGCTGATTTAGTTGAATGGGAACAAGTGTTATACCAAGAGTCTAACCCAACAGGTGAAGTGACTATTGGCATGGTTGGTAAATATATTGAACTCCCTGATGCATACAAATCAGTTAACGAAGCACTTAAACATGCTGGCCTTAAAAACCGCTTAACTGTAAATATTCAATACGTTGATTCACAAGATGTTGAAAGCAAAGGAACAGAGTTACTTGCTAACCTTGATGCAATCTTAGTCCCTGGTGGCTTTGGTAGTCGTGGTGTTGAAGGTAAAATTTTAGCGGCAAAATATGCCCGTGAAAATAAAGTACCTTACCTTGGTATCTGTTTAGGTATGCAAGTTGCGCTTATCGAGTATGCACGTAATGTAGCAGGCCTTGAAGACGCAAACTCAACAGAGTTTAATGCTAATTCAGCAAGCCCTGTTGTAGGTTTAATCACTGAGTGGTTAGATGCAGAAGGTAACGTTGAAACACGTAGCGAAAAATCTGATTTAGGTGGCACTATGCGTTTAGGCGCACAAAAATGTCATTTAACACCTGGCTCTAAAGTACATGAAGTATATGGCAGTGATGAAATTGTAGAACGTCATCGTCACCGTTATGAAGTTAACAACAACTTTGTTGAAAAACTTGAGCAAGCAGGTTTGAGCTTTACTGGCTTATCAGAAGATAAGAAATTAGTAGAGATCATCGAAAATAAAGATCACCCGTGGTTTATTGCAGCTCAATTCCATCCGGAATTTACCTCAACACCTCGCGATGGTCATCCGCTATTTGAAGGGTTTGTGGCCGCAGCACACGCCTATCAAAAAGCGTCGTCGTAATAATTATTAAGCCGTGCTAGTTGCACGGCTTTTTTGTTTTAAAACCGACTGCGTTAAGGAAAATTAATAAAGTCGGAATATGCTCACCATTTTGGGAAAAGAGGAATCAAGATGTCAAATATCGTAAAAGTGATCGGTCGCGAAATTATGGATTCGCGTGGTAACCCAACTGTAGAAGCGGATGTACATCTAGCTGACGGTTCATGGGGTCGCGCAGCTGCACCATCAGGTGCATCAACAGGTACACGCGAAGCATTGGAATTACGTGATGGTGATAAAGCACGTTATTTAGGTAAAGGCGTATTAAAGGCTGTTGGTTTTATTAATAATGAAATCGCAGGCGCATTAGCAGGGCAAAACGCATTAGAGCAAAGCACTGTTGACCAAGTAATGCTAGATTTAGATGGCACTGAAAATAAAGAAAAATTAGGTGCCAATGCAATCTTAGCTGTGTCATTAGCAACTGCAAAAGCGGCTGCACAATCTAAAAAAGTAGAGCTTTATGAGCACATTGCTGATCTAAACGGCACGCCTGGTGTGTACTCTATGCCATTACCAATGATGAATATCATCAACGGTGGTGAGCACGCTGATAACTCGGTAGATATTCAAGAGTTCATGGTTCAACCTGTTGGCGCTACTAACTTCCGCGAAGCACTACGTATGGGCGCTGAAATATTCCATAGCCTTGCAAAAGTACTTAAAGCTGATGGTCACTCTACAGCTGTGGGTGATGAAGGTGGTTTTGCACCTAACCTTGCTTCAAACGAAGCTGCACTTGCGGCAATTAAAGTTGCAGTTGCAAATGCAGGTTATGAGTTAGGTAAAGACGTAACACTTGCGCTAGATTGTGCTGCATCTGAGTTTTATGACAAAGAAGCAAACATTTACGACCTTAAAGGTGAAGGTAAGCAGTTCACGTCTGAAGAATTTAACTTCTTCTTAAAAGACCTTACAGAACAATATCCAATCGTATCCATTGAAGATGGTCTTGATGAATCTGATTGGGACGGCTTTGCGCATCAAACTAAACTAATGGGTGATAAAATCCAATTAGTGGGCGACGATTTATTTGTTACAAACACGAAAATCTTAAAGCGTGGTATTGATAACGGTATTGCTAACTCAATCTTAATCAAATTTAACCAAATTGGTTCACTAACTGAAACGTTAGCGGCAATCAAAATGGCTAAAGATGCTGGTTTTACAGTTGTTATATCACACCGCTCTGGTGAAACAGAAGATTCTACAATTGCAGATCTAGCTGTTGGTACTGCTGCAGGCCAAATTAAAACGGGTTCATTAAGCCGTTCTGATCGTGTTGCTAAGTACAACCAACTTCTTCGTATTGAAGAGCAGTTAGGCGCTAAAGCACCGTACAACGGTCTTAAAGAGGTTAAAGGTCAGTAATTCTTTTATTAGAATCTGATTTTTACTCTTAGAAAATCCTCGCTTCGGTGAGGATTTTTTTGTTAAACCTTAATTTTCGCAGCATAAAGTCCCACCGATATGAATTATTCTGACGCCCATATAAACCGGCTTTAGCCGTGATTATTAACCGAGTTTTAAATAGCTTAAATTGATTAAACATGCGTAGAAGGCGCAAGTTTACCTCGCGCATTATTTAAAGGTATTTTAAAGCTGAAACTGCTGTTTTAAAATCTCACCGGTAAAACTGGTTTTCAAGTAAAAACCACGAGGTAGGGTTTTTATAATTTGCCCATTTGGCCCGATGGCATCTGTAACAATGCGACTATTCGCCGCCTTAGGACGAATTTGCATAGCATCACCTAAGTGCCCCGATATTTCATCAACGCGTCCTAATGCGATGAGCTCCATTTGCTCTTCCCAATCGCGTTGTAGTTGCGCGTCTTGAATAGCACTTGGTTGCCATAAAAAGCCACTGCCGATGGTTCTATCAAATGGAGTTATTTCTCGCTCACCTAAAATGGGTAGCCATAGCACATGAGCCAGTTTTTTACGTACATTGCTTTGTTGCCACGTCATGCCTGTGACATTTAAAAGAGGGGTAACCGAAACAAAAGTGGTTTCAAGTGGCTTACCTTTAAATGAAATAGGTAATGTTTTGAGTTCTATTCCAAGATCCTCAAAATCAGGCACTGGTTTTGAGCCCGCAGTAGCCCCTAATACATACTCAATTAACTGCCCAGCCCAGCCTTTTTCGCGTAATAAGTCTTCGGGGGTTTTAAATTGATATTGTTGTGCTAACTGGCCTAACGTCATACCGGCAATATTATTAACACGTTGCATTAATTCATTGATTGAATGTGGTTTTATTACTCGCATAACCGCTTTATTCTATTGTATAAACTCATCGGTCATGATAGCAAAAGTGACTAACCGTGGATATCTTTGGTTTTGTGTGTTTTTTGTACTGGTGTGGTTTGGCGTGTTTTTGAACGTTTTTTATTGCGAGTTTTAAAGTTTAATATACTGAATTTTATAGCTTTTATACTAATTGCCTATAGGTGGCACGTTGTGTTCTGAATAGTTGCGGGGATAAATACAGAACTATAAACAATGTTATCCACAGAATCTGTGGAAAAGGCTGTATTTTAGATCATTCATTGTGGACTTGTTTGCTAAATGAGCTGTATAAACTAAAGTTATGCACAAGCTGTGGGTAAGGTGCGTAAAAGGTGTATACCTCGCTTTCTCAAAATAGGAGGTTTGAGGTAACGGGTTGATTGTAAATCATCGTGTACCTACACCAAGGCCACCTCAAGATACAGTTTCAGTTGGAATTAAAAGTGATTTAGGCAAGGCATTGATTGCAAATAATGGTTGCTCCCTTGTTAAAATCAATAACGCAGTATAAATCGCTTTTAAACCAACCCGTAAGACGTTTCACTGAAACTAACTCTCTATGTTGTTATTTTTTAAAAGAGAATACCCTTATTGTAAAGTAACACCTTGATACTCAGTCCCTATGGAATGCTCAATTCTACGTCTTGAAGTGACTTGGGTATAATAGTGTTTGCCGTATTGCAGCTAATGTGGAACAATCATTAAAAATCGACTTACAAATGAGGCACTAAGGTGATTGATGCCGAAGGTTTTCGTGCCAATGTCGGAATTGTAATTTGCAATAATCAAGGACAAGTCTTTTGGGCTCGACGTTATGGTCAACATTCTTGGCAATTTCCGCAAGGAGGTGTCGACAGTGGTGAAACGCCAGAGCAGACCATGTTCCGTGAATTACACGAAGAAGTCGGCTTGCGTCCGGAAGATGTAGAAATTGTCGCAAGTTCAAAACATTGGTTACGTTATAAATTACCCAAGCGTTTGATACGCCGCGACTCAAGTCCGGTGTGTATTGGGCAAAAACAAAAATGGTTCTTACTGAAACTTCGCTGTAAAGACGAAGATGTAGACTTACTTAAAACACATCACCCTGAGTTTGATGATTGGCGCTGGGTGAGTTATTGGTACCCAGTTAGGCAAGTGGTGTCTTTTAAACGGGATGTTTATAGGCGAGTAATGAAAGAGTTTGCTCCATTTGCAATGCCATTTAACAAGCGTGAACAAACCAAAGACACGTGGCGTCATAAAAGGTAAAAATATAAAGGAGCAGTATTATGCTGGCTACACTCAGAGCTATTGCCGAATCTGTCTCGCATCAAGCGAGTTTAGAGAGTGCATTAGCATGTTTTGTCGAAATGGTGAAAGATGCCATGAATACCCAGTGCTGCTCCATTTATTTTGCTGATTACAGTCAAGATAACTTTGTACTAATGGCTACTCGTGGGCTCAATCCCAAAGCTGTTGGTAAGTTTAGAATTGGCTTCACAGAAGGTTTAGTTGGCCTAGTTGCGCAACGTGAAGAGCCTATTAATATTGCATTTGCTAAATCGCATCCTCGCTTTAAGCTCTCCCCAGAAGTAAACGAAGAAGGTTATAACGCATTTTTATCAGTGCCTGTTGTACACCAAAAAAAAGTGTTGGGCGTTATCGTGGTGCAGCAAAAAAGTGCGCGGTTATTTAGCCAAGATGAAGAATCGTTTTTAATAACTTTATCAGCTCAGCTAGCATCACAATTAGCGCATGCTGAAATTAAAGAAGTACTGCGACAAGATGAATTCTCTCACCAAACGTCGGTATTGAAAGGGGTTTCAGGCGCACCTGGGATTGCTATAGGGCATGCATTTGTTACTTTACCAAAGCTAGACTTTAAATCGATAGAAGTAAAAAAAGACGATAACAGCACAGAGCAACGTCGTTTATTTACCCAAGCGGTTGCGGCAACACGAAAAGAGTTTAATACGCTATCAATGACTTTAAGTGATTCAATTCCTAAAGAAGCACTGGCGGTATTTGATGTTTACCAGCAGTTACTTGATGCAAAAAGCTTAGGGCAAAATGTTGAAGCACAACTGCAAGAAGGTTGGTGTGCTAAAAGTGCGTTAAAAATCGTAATAGAACGACTAATAGCTCAATTTAATGCCATGCAAGACCCTTATATAAAAGAGCGAGCAGTTGACGTTAAAGATATTGGTTTACGGGTTTTACATCATTTAGTTAATACTGAGCATGCAGTAAAAAATTACCCTAAAAATACGGTGTTGATCGCAAACACACTTACGCCAGCAATGCTTGCTGAAGTTCCTAAAGGGCATTTAGCTGGGGTTGTCAGTGTTAATGGCGCAGCCAATAGCCATGCGTCAATTTTAACACGCGCAATGGGGATCCCAGCAATTTGGGGGATTGAAGATTTACCGCTGTTGCAGTTTGACGGCAAGTTGATGATTCTAGATGCTTACGCTGGGCGTTTATATATTTCTCCTTCGCAAATGCTGCAAGATGAATATCGCCAATTAAAGCACCAAGAAAATTTATTAAATGATAAGTTTGTAGCGGAACAAGAATGTGACGCGATCACTTTAGACGGCGAGCACATCAGTCTATTGCTTAATGCAGGGCTTGATCTTAATACCGAAAAAGCAAATACCAAAGTATGTGATGGTGTCGGGTTATATCGAACCGAGGCATGGTTTATGCAAAAAGGCCAGTTTCCATCACAAACGGAACAAGAAAACTGGTATAGAGAAGTGCTCGCCAGTTATCACCCTGAGCCAGTGGTCATGCGTACGCTTGATATAGGCGGTGACAAAGTACTCGATTACTTTGATATCATAGAAGAAAACCCATTTTTAGGCTGGCGGGGAATACGTGTAACGCTCGATCACCCAGAGCTATTTTTAGATCAACTCAAAGCGATGATCAAAGCCAATATAGGCTTAGGTAATTTAAAGATCATGCTGCCAATGATAAGCGGTATTGAAGAGGTCGATGAGTCTTTTGCATTGCTTGAGCAAGCTTACTTTGAGCTGGAAGAGCAGTTTCCAGAACACGTTATTGAACGCCCAGAAATAGGCCTAATGCTAGAAGTTCCCTCCAGTGTTTTTATGTTGCCCGAGTGGTCTAAAAAAGTAGATTTTTGTTCAGTAGGCAGTAATGATTTAACGCAATATTTACTCGCAGTCGATCGTTCTAATGCACGTGTGGCAGAGCTATTTAATCCTTATCACCCCGCCGTTTTAAGAGTGCTACAAAAAGTGGCGACAGAATGCCAACAATACGAACTCCCATTTAGTTTGTGTGGTGAATTAGGTGGTGAACCTGAGGGGGCAATCCTACTGATTGCAATGGGTTATCGTCGTTTAAGTATGAATAGCTCCTCATTGAGTAAAGTGAAGTGGGTTTTAAGGCGTTTAAAGGTAAGTGATATGGAAATATTACTTGCTGAATGTTTAGCGCAGTCAACAGCTAAACAGGTACTAAGGCTAACACGCAGCTTTATGATTGAGCATAATCTGGCTGAATTGTTTTATACCCCTAAAAACCGTTAATATCCCGTGTCATTTTTTGCTGTGAACATGCAATATAATCTATTAGTATATGCATATAACAAATTTATATTTAAGAGTGTACTATGCAGGATTTAGCCATACTGGTTATCAGCTGTGCAATATTAGGCAGCATTGTAGGGTTTTTAGCTGGGTTGCTCGGAATTGGTGGCGGGTTAATCATTGTGCCTGTTTTAAGCCTTTTACTTGTTAAGTTTAATGTGGCATCGGTTGATCATGTGTTAGTAATCGCAATCGCGACATCCTTAGCCTCTATTTTATTTACTTCGACATCTTCCGCATTAGCGCATCATAAAAATAATAATGTTCCGTGGAATATTGCACCTTGGGTTATGTCAGGTGTAGGGCTTGGCGCATTGATCAGTGGTTTTGCCGCAAGCTATATCCCAGAGCAACTATTGCGCGTAGTGTTTGCAACCAGCGTGGTATTTATAGCAGCACGTATGGTGCTATCTACTCGTAGTAAAACACAGAGTGAAAAGCCCATGCCAAGCGGTCCTGTTATTGGCTCGTTAAGTGCCATAATGGGCGGACTATCAGGATTAATAGGGATTGGCGGAGGAGCACTTATTGTTCCGTTACTTAATTATTTTTCAGTTGATATTAAAAAAGCAATTGGCTGCGCCGCCGCGTGTGGTATCGTCATAGCCCTATTTGGCTCAGTTGGGTATGTGTCTGCTGGGTGGCAAGTAACCGATTTAGAACATGGTTTTGCAGGTTTTGTTTATTTACCCGCATTATTAGGTATAGTTATTACGTCGTGGTTTATGGCACCAATTGGTGCAAAAGCGACACATTATTTACCCGTTGCAACGATTAAAAAAGCGTTCGCAGTATTATTAGTCATCATCGCACTTCAAATGGTTTTTAGTTAAGGTTTAATTTTTATGGCTCTTGAGTTTCCACAAATCGATCCGATCATTTTCACAGTCGGCCCGTTAAGCGTACGTTGGTACGGTTTAATGTATTTAATAGGTTTTGCTTTTGCAATGTGGTGGGCAAATCGCCAAGCTGCAAAACCAAACTCAGGTTGGACAAAAGAGGAGGTCGGCGATCTACTTTTTTATGGCATGTTAGGGGTTATTCTTGGTGGTCGGATCGGGTATGTACTGTTTTACCAGTTTAGTTACTTTTTAGAAAACCCACTGTATTTATTTAGAATAGATCAGGGTGGCATGTCTTTTCATGGCGGTACATTAGGTGTGATCACCGCGATTTGTATTTTTGCTTGGAGCCGTAAAAAGCAGTTGCTAGAAGTGGGTGACTTTGTAGCGCCTTTAGTGCCTGTAGGCTTATTAGCTGGGCGCATAGGTAACTTTATTAATGGCGAACTCTGGGGACGTACAACCGATGTGCCATGGGCCATGGTGTTCCCAACGGGCGGGCCGCTTGCTCGTCATCCATCGCAGCTTTATGAAGCATTTTTTGAAGGCTTAGTACTGTTTATTATCCTTTACCTATTTACTAAAAAGTCGCGCCCTGCGGGCAGTGTAGGAGGCTTATTTTTATTAGGTTACGGCGTATTCCGCTTTGGTATTGAATACTTTAGAGAGCCTGATGCGCACTTAGGTTTATTTGGCGGGTTTATCTCAATGGGGCAAATATTGTCATTGCCAATGGTCATCGGTGGCCTAGGTTTGATAATATGGGCGTATAAAAAGCCACAGCCAACTGTTGCTAGCAAAGCTTAGGGTCTTTGTGGATTAAAATTTGTTTAAGCTCGGGGCGGTTTAATCGCGACGCGAGGTTTGGAATCGAGTGAGCTAAGTTAAAACCGAGCAAAGCTTGTGCGTCCTGCCCACGCCCCTTACCTACATCTATGTAGGCAACAAAGAGTAAATCGGCCCGAGGCAGACCCAAAGGGCAGCGCCTGTTTGCATTGATGCTGCGTTATTACCTATTTATGGGGAATAACCACACGACATAGGCGCTACCTTGCTTAAATACCAAACAGGCTGCTGAAAATTCAACCTTGAAAGGTCAACAGACCCTAATAAAAGAAGCGAATAATGAAACAATATTTAGAGTTATGTCAGCGTATTGTTGACGAAGGTGTGTGGGTTGAAAATAAGCGCACAGGTACACGCTGTTTAACTGTGATTAATGCTGAACTTGAATACGACGTTGCGAATAATAAATTTCCAATGATCACAACGCGTAAAAGCTACTATAAAGCAGCAATAGCAGAGCTTTTAGGTTATTTACGTGGATATAGCAGTGCCGCTCAGTTTCGTGATATTGGGTGTATGACATGGGATGCCAATGCCAATGACAACCAAGCATGGCTAAACAATCCAAATCGCAAAGGTGATGACGACATGGGCCGCGTTTATGGCGTACAGGCCCGTGATTGGAAACGCCCTGACGGTACGCCACTAGATCAGCTTAAAAAAGTGATTGATAACCTTAAAAATGGCATTGATGATAGAGGTGAGATCGTTACCTTTTTCAACCCTGGTGAGTTTGATTTAGGCTGCCTTCGCCCATGTATGCACACGCATACATTCTCGTTGCTGGGTGATACCTTGTATTTAACCTCGTATCAGCGTAGCTGCGATGTACCACTTGGCCTAAACTTTAATCAAATACAATGTTTTGTATTACTCGCTTTGGTTGCACAAATTACTGGCCACAAAGCAGGTAAGGCCTACCATAAAATTGTTAATGCACACATTTATGAAAATCAACTCGAGTTGATGCGCGATGTGCAGCTTAAACGTGAACCGTTTGAATCACCCACATTAACTATTAACCCTGATATTAAATCACTTGAAGACATAGAAACATGGGTTACCCGTGATGACTTTGAAGTGCATGGCTACCAATGCCATGACGCAATTAAATACCCGTTTTCGGTTTAAACGACAAGCGAGTAGTTATTTATAAAAAGTGTCATTGGCACTTTTTATAAATCATCAGTTACATTATAAGCATCCTTTCCTTAACTAAAAATAACCTAATACCAATCGTGTTAAGTTACTGGCCATTTATAACGCAGTTAGCGCTTGATTTAACTCGCTAGAATGGTTAAATATTTAAATCGATTGGTATAAATTATGAGTAATAAGCCTATCGTCGGTTTGAGAGTATAAAGCACTTTTGTATTCTTAAACTAATGTGATAAAAAGTTGCCAAGTCATTATTTCTATTGAATATTGCTCATGTTAACGAGCAGGGTAGTGTAACAGCTGTGTTTAAAATTCATTATTAAGCGCTAAATTGAGTTACTAACTTAATCCTATTTCTGGCTGACTATGCCAGCTTCCCTCTATTGTTACGTTTTAAGCTTGTTTTTGCTGATAAATGGATGCGTCATAGCAACTTTATTATTATGTTCTTTTTTATCTGATAGTGATAATTGCTGTTTTTGCACCTCATGTATGGTTATTAACATTTTACTAATGTAAATTAGTGAAAAGGTATTGAAATGCCTGTAATTAAAATTTTTAGCTGTTAAAAGGAGTAAACGCTTAGCAAAAAACCATGCAATTGAATGTCATGGAAATTGTATGTTCAACATACAGGAACTTTTATGCACAATACAACTCGTTGCTTTTCTTTTATCGGCCTTTTATGGGTTGGTTTATCAATATCAAGCTGTCATTACCAGCCAAAAAAAAACACTGATAACACTCAACCAAAAATAAGTGCACCAACGAAGGTAACTCCAAAATTTAGTCGCAGTTATGCACCTTTTACTGAAATGAGTAATTTATCTTATTTATATATTCCAATAGATAGCGCTGAATATATATATAAAAATAAGGTCTTGGATGCTTTAATAGGGCCAGCGGCCTTAATGTTAGAAAAAAAAGAGCTTTTTGTACAAAAGCCAATCCAATGGCGATTTTCACTGCAAATCGCATCGGTTAATAAAAAATCTAACTTAATGACCACTTTAGCGTCGTTAAAAAGTAAAGCGCCAAACTTGTTTCAAGGCAGTGTAATTGCCAATGTTGAAACCGCGCTGGTTAAAAATACGAATGTCTATAGGCTTAAGTTTGGAGCCTACAAATACTATAAAAATGCACTCGCGGATTGCCAAACTTTTAAGCACTATCAAGTTGATTGCCTAGTTAGTAACTATACAAATAAACCCTTTGATTATCAGAGTAAATAATAAACGGTCTAGCCTTTATATAAATAGGCATAATAATTGCTTTGTATTTGTTATGTTTATAGAGGATGGCAATTATGCGCCTTTTATTATGTTTTTTATTGCTGAGCTTAACGGCCTGCAGCTTAACGCCAGAGAAGCCGCCAGCTCGTAGTACAGTAGTAACCAAGTCAGCAATGGCGCCGTTTACTGTTCATCAATATGTTGGTGATTTGAGCGCACAGCTAAGCCATATCAAAGGGCCTTTTAAAAGCTCTGCACGTATTGCGGTTACTAGCTTTTACTTTGCCGATGGGCTTGATTCAGAGCTTGCGCAAGGGCCGGGGGATGGCCTTAGCCAGCAGATACAAGAAAGCCTATTAACGCAATTTACGCAACTAGGCTACAACATCATTGAGTATCGCCTTGAGAATAACCTTAACTTATCGCCCATAGCAGACGGTATGTTGAGCCGCGATATAACCAAACTGCGCAAACGTCAGAATATTGACTTTGTGATCACCGGCACGCTAACACGGCAACAACATGCCTATATTGTTAATGCCCGCATGGTCAATACACATGACAGCGCCGTTGTATCAGCAGCAAGTACCGAGATCCCTATTAACGTAATGTGGGGAGATGAAAAAATTCAGCAGCGCGATGGGTTTATCTATCGCAGCGAATACTAATTAGGAGCCCATCATGAAACGCTTAATATTAACTTTATGCTTGCCGCTGGGTTTTGGTTGTTCGCACATAATGAATGACAACGACACCACTGCAAAAAAAGGCCCCCCTCAATTAGCTAATCAAGAGCGCGGCGTTGCAGCGCCCGGCGATAGCAATGCCTTGTATCAAAACACAGCCGTTATGAACGACAACAGCCATATCAATGTACCAACACGTAAGAACATTAATCATTACGTGCGCGGTATAATGCAAGACATGGCTGAAAACCTACAATACGTGAACACCAAAACACCGTTGGCAGTATCCAGCTTTATATTTTTAGATGACGATTACAACGACGGCACATTACTAGGCAATCAGATTGCCGAAAGCTTTATGCACGAACTGCATAACTTTGGCGTGCCAGTTATTGACTTTAAAACCACTGACTACATGCGTGTTACCCCCAATGGCGACTTTGTATTTAGCCGTGATTACTTAGAGCTAAGCCAAGATCAAAACTTTAATTATGTATTAGCTGGCACCATGGTAAATCACCAAGGTGGAGTATTAATTAATGCGCGTATTATTGGTTTAACAAGCAAAGCAGTTGTAGGCTCAGCCCAAGGATTTATTCCGCAATCAGTCGTGGACGCACTCGATAGTAGCTACCGCACAGATGGTGTCATGCTAAAACAAGTGAATAAGTGAGGTTATAATGACAACACTCATCAAGCGTATAGCGTTTATTAGCTCAAGTGTAGCAATACTATTACTTGCAGGTTGTAACCTGTTTGACGGATCAGCCAAAGCGCAGCCTACACAAAATGAAACACAAAACGACCACTTAGATCAACGGATCAGTCAAGCAGAGGAGAAAGAGGGCGAAGCGTACCAAGACTCAACGCAATTCACACCTCTTAAACACCATAAAACCTTGGTGAACTATGTAGAACAAATAGCCCTTGATTTGGTTGATACCATGCTCACTGATGAAGATATTTCAATCGGGGTCGCGTCGTTTGTAGATTTAGATGCACATTTAAACAACAGCAGCCAATTAGGCAACCAGTTGTCAGAGAGCTTTATTCACCAATTACAAAAATTTGGTTACGGTGTGGTCGACTTTAAAACCACTGACCATGTTTTAGTAAACAAACGTGGCGATTTTGTTTTTTCACGCGATATTGAAAAGCTAGCCCGCAGACACCTTGCCAGCCATGTACTGTCAGGAACATTAATCTACCGTGGTAACGGCGTTGAAGTTAACACTCGCATAATCGACGTAAACAGCAAGCGTGTGGTAGCCAGCAGCCAAAAAATACTGCCTTATTTTGTATTAAATAACGCAGATATAAACCTGCAACGAGCAAGCGTTAACTAACTTAATTAAAGAATCAATTTAACTGCTTGATTGTAAATAGGATAAACCGTTATAATTTCTTATCAGCTATCAGCTATCAGCTATCAGCTATCAGCTATCAGCTATCAGCTATCAGCAGCGCAAAGCTAGAATGTGGCCTCTTAGTTAAATGGATATAACGGCCCCCTCCTAAGGGGCAGTTGCAGGTTCGATTCCTGCAGGGGCTACCAATTAAATCAATGGGTTATACCTGCCTCATGTTGTGGAGCTTATTTTTTATAGTACATTTATAGCAATCTAAATTGAATTATTATAATTTTAGAGAGGCTATTTATACCTTCTTAATACCCCGATAATTTTGTATCGTGATTTAATTTATAAGCATCTAATAAATGCAAAAAGTAGCTGGTTGAGTTCATCTGCATAGATGTAAAGTTAATAGTTTTTCTACTTGAAGGCTTATAGTCTTATTTAGCTTATTGGAAATTTATAAGCCTTTGATGCATAATTGTTTACCAATACCGTAATTGTCTGTTGTGGTATTTTTTAATGGATATGAGCATAATAACCGAGGATTGGTAATTCGAATGAACAATAGTGTATTCAAATTATGAAAGTAGTTATCTTATCAGGTGCAGGACTTTCTGTTCCTTCGGGTTTACCCTTATATGAAAACATCAAAGAAACTCCTGAGTATAAACAGTTTCAAATAGCTGATGAATCTGAATTATTGAAGTTAATTGAGACTATTGGCTACAGATATGCGACATTTATGCCAAATCAAGCTCACTTTGAATGTAAGTACCTTGAGACATACTGTGATTCTATTGGTGTAGAGTTTAAACACTACACACTTAATATTGATGATTTAATCGAAAAGTCAGGTGGAAGTGCTATACATATACACGGCTCTATAGCTGAACCAAATAGTATTGTTAGTTTTAAAGATATTCCAAGCATAGATCTTTTTGAATTAAAATGGGAACAAAATGATATTTTAATTGTGTTGGGTGTCAGTAATACAGGTTTTCCATTAGCTGCTATCGAAGACAATGTACTTGTAAGTGGAGCAAGGTTTTTAAACTACAATGTGATGCCCAATAATGAAACTAGTACTGACACGGTTCTAGGTGATGTTGTAGATACTTTTAGAGCTCTAGATCATAATAATTTGCCACAGGTTGAGTTCATCGAAGTTGATTTAGGTTATACTGTAAGCCAGCTCGAATGTAATATCATGGGTGATGAGTACATAGTATATATACTTCCCTCGACTGAAAGTGATTTTAGTGCAGAAAGACTTGAAGAAACTGAATCGTTAATAGGGATGGAACTCGACGAAAATTGCTATGAGATTAAGTTTGATCTTAAATCTAATATTGAAAATGAAACTCCATTTGAGCGACCAAAGGAACCTGCTACAAGAAAGCAACTAAACTTGCTAGGTAGGGTTATTTCAGGGTTAATATTATCTCATTCTATAGATAATGAGGCTACAGCTTACACTGCGTCAGCCGCAGATAAAAGACTTGTCTCATTTTACAATTTGCTTGCAAATCGGTATGTTGATCGACTAGAATATGAGCCATGGTGTGGTTTTGGTAATGACGGAGTAGATTATGCGTTCAAAAAGAAATGAAGTGACTAATCAACGTAAAGTTGAAGCTATGCGTAAGCTATCAAAAGCTTGTGATATTGCGATTAAAGCTGGTAAAGCAAAAAAAGCGATCCTGAACCCACAATAAATTAATAGCTTTATATTTATCTTAAAAAACTGACTCTTATGTCAGTTTTTTGTTTTTAAATATCGAAAAATTATTCTTATATATGTCTAGGTCTAGAGAATTGATGAAACAATGTTGACACCCATCCTAAAGTATAACAGGGCGCTGTATACGAGAAGGTAAGCGTGGGTATATTGAAAGTACACACTTACTCTTATTAGAAAGAGTAAATATCTCCCCAGAGAACTGGTTAATAAACAAAGATAAACAAAGATGAAAGATAAACAAAGATGACACCCATTATAAAGTTTGTATTACTCATATTTTTTTACTAACTTTTAATTAGTGTGAAAAATAAACTGGGTGATATATGGCAATTGCAAGAAAGCGTCAAATAAGTTTGGTTGATACAAAGTATTATCACTGTATTTCACGTTGCGTTCGTCGTGCTTTTTTGTGCGGGGAAGACCGTTTTACAGGCCAGTCTTTTGAGCATCGCAGAGGCTGGGTTGAAGATAAGCTACTCGCATTAGCGAAGGTATTTTGCATTGATGTGTGTGCTTATGCTGTCATGAGCAACCACACGCACCTAGTGTTGTATGTTGATGATAAAAAAGCGAATCGGCTAAATGATAAAGCGATTGTTATTCGCTGGCATAAGCTGTGTAAAGGCACGTTACTGACGCAAAGATACATACAAGGTGAGAAGCTAAGTAAAACTGAACTTATCTTTTTTAATCAAACAGTAAAACAATACCGTGAACGGCTAGCAAGTATTAGCTGGTTTATGCGGCTATTAAATGAAGATATTGCGCGTAAAGCGAATAAAGAAGATAGCTGCACAGGCAGGTTCTGGGAAGGACGCTTCAAGTCACAAGCGCTTCTTGATGAAGCAGCATTGGCAGCCTGTATGGCATACGTTGATTTAAATCCTATCAGGGCCAAAATAGCACACACGCCAGAAGAGTCATCACATACGAGTGTGCAAAAACGATTAGAAAGCGCAACAGAAGGCAAGCAACCAAAAAAACTATTGCGTTTTGCCGGCATGTCACGTCAAATCATGCCAAAAGGACTACCGTTTGAACTGAAATCCTACCTTGAATTGGTTGAATTAACAGGGCGTTGTATTCGAGAAGGCAAACGCGGGTATATTGAAAGTGCACATTTACCTTTACTAGAAAGAGTCAATATCTCCCCAGAAAACTGGTTAAAACTGACCACGCAATTTACGCGCGTATTTCATGGCGCAGTAGGTAGGACGGCCTCACAAGAGAGTTACTGTGAAAATCTACACAGAAAACGGCGAGCAAATATAGGTAACTGCGAAAAGTTGCTGGCATAAAGTTAAAAGTCCCCAGTAAAAAGTTAAAACTGCAACTATGCAGTTATTTTCATGCGCGTAATTTAGGCTTAAGAGGACAAGTAACTCATTTAATGGGTGAAATGAAAGTAACGCAGTAGTACAAGATAACTTATTAACCAAAAAAGTAAATTTAAAGGAGCAGCTGTGTTTGTTCAATTAAGATGACTGTCTTTTTGTTTTTTTTGTTTTTTGTTCAATTAAGATGACTGTCTTTTTGTTTTTTTTTTGTAACTACTCAGGAGGGGTAAAAATGCAGGGCAACATGCCATTGAATAATAATGCTAATGCGGTAGACGCACTGATCCCTTGCTTTTTACAACTTGATAAGTAACTACGCAGCCCAAAAAACATCTTAGCGCCATTGTCACTTCTAAAACAGCCT
>NZ_JABCJL010000088.1:0-769 GCF_012952265.1 Pseudoalteromonas sp. NEC-BIFX-2020_015 | reverse complement strand
AAGAAAAACAGCCAGTTTTGTGGGTCCTAAATGCATTGCCTAGTGCTTTAAAAACGCTTAGAGTTAATTATAGGGGCTCATTTTTTAATTGAATTTGGCTGTTAGAGTTATTCTACAGCCTCGTTAGCATCCCTTCTGTTTATGTCACAATGGAGAGTTCATGAATATCATTAAAAGTCGTAGATTTTTTTCATTATGGTTTGGGATTGGTATTCCCCCATTTTTAATTGGAACCATCTATTTTTCATTCCTCATTTCATTTTTACATGGAATGGTAAGCGCTTCTATCGTTGTATTGTGGGTATTTGAAACTTTTAGCACAACATGTCGTAGATGCCAATTTTATGGAACAATGAAGTGTGGTTTACCAAGTATGATTGTTCCTATGATATACGAAAAAAAATCTCCATTAAGTTTATCTGTTAGTAGAGTTAAAATTCATTACTTTCTTGATGTAGCAATGATTGTTTACGTCAACTTTATCTATGCTCATTTTCCATTTTTGTTCCCTTTTGTGCTAATTGGCTCAATTGTTGGATGGATGATAGTATTCAAAAATAAGCGTTTTCATGGATTGTTATGGCGACTAAAAGAGAATAAAAATGAAAACATCCCTATTAAAATTGTAGATTAAATCGGATGCTAACAACACGCCCTGAGGTGGACAACTAGTAAAATTTAGCTATTTATTGCAAATTTTAACAGCGGCGAACCTCTTCTTTTTAGTGCTTCTAAATATGTTGATTCGTTGTAAGGTGTATGTGTCTTC
>NZ_JABCJL010000087.1:0-778 GCF_012952265.1 Pseudoalteromonas sp. NEC-BIFX-2020_015 | reverse complement strand
CCCCTTCGGGAGGTTCGCGACGGCCCGGGTGGACCCCGGCGAGCACCACCACGACGAGAACGAACATGCCGGCGTCGACCGCGAGGGCCACACCGGCCCCGACCGCCCAGGACACCGCTCCCCTGACGGCCTCGAGCCCGAGCAGCCGCAGCAACCAGTCCGACGCGGCGGTGACGGCCAGGGTGACGATCGTCGAGAGCAGGACAGCGAGCCCGACCCCCACCATCCCCGCCAGCTCCCGCGCCTTGCCGAGCAGCAGGTTCGTGCCGACGGCGCCCACCCCGGACACGGCACGGACCGCCGTCCGCAGGGCCGCCATCGCCACGGTCGCGCTGTAGACCAGCACCACGACGGCGGCGATCCCGGCGAGGCTCAGCCCCGAGCCGACCACGAGGTCGCGGGGGTCGATGAGCCCGCGCTTGCCCTCGCCGCCGATGAGCCCCGGGAGGTAGCTGTCCGCGGTCGCGAGCACCTCTGCGCGCAACGCCTCGTTCCCGCCGAGCACGGTCATGAACGCGGTGTAGCCGAGGGTCACGGCGGCGAACACCGAGAACAGCGCGCTGTAGGCGATGCCGCCGGTGAGCACGCCGCCACCGACGGAGCCGAACCGAGCCAACGCCCGTGCCGGCCGGGTCTCCTGCCACCAG
The DNA here is from genome assembly GCF_012952265.1 of Pseudoalteromonas sp. NEC-BIFX-2020_015. Classification (NCBI taxonomy): domain Bacteria; kingdom Pseudomonadati; phylum Pseudomonadota; class Gammaproteobacteria; order Alteromonadales; family Pseudoalteromonadaceae; genus Pseudoalteromonas; species Pseudoalteromonas sp. NEC-BIFX-2020_015. The sequence goes on along the minus strand of NZ_JABCJL010000087.1, from coordinate 131 downwards.
GTGAAGAGCGCCTTGGCGCGGGCGACGAGGCCCGCGACGCCGGGCGGGTACCGCCGCGGCCGGCTCGCTGCGACGTCGGCGGTCGACGCCGAGGCGACGTGCGCGGCGCCGGCGCCGATCGGGGCGCCGGC
>NZ_JABCJL010000086.1:0-790 GCF_012952265.1 Pseudoalteromonas sp. NEC-BIFX-2020_015 | reverse complement strand
TGCGCTATCAACTATCACATAAAACGCGTTTGGCGTTGTATGGTTAAGCCTCACGGGTAATTAGTACAAGTTAGCTTAACATATCACTATGCTTCCACACCTTGCCTATCAACGTTGTAGTCTCCAACGGCCCTTCAGAGAGCTTATAGCTCTAGTGAGAACTCATCTCGAGGCCTGCTTCGCGCTTAGATGCTTTCAGCGCTTATCAGTTCCGAACGTAGCTACCGGGCAATGCCATTGGCATGACAACCCGAACACCAGCGGTTCGTTCACTCCGGTCCTCTCGTACTAGGAGCAACCCCTCTCAATTCTCAAACGCCCACGGCAGATAGGGACCGAACTGTCTCACGACGTTCTAAACCCAGCTCGCGTACCACTTTAAATGGCGAACAGCCATACCCTTGGGACCGACTTCAGCCCCAGGATGTGATGAGCCGACATCGAGGTGCCAAACACCGCCGTCGATATGAACTCTTGGGCGGTATCAGCCTGTTATCCCCGGAGTACCTTTTATCCGTTGAGCGATGGCCCTTCCATTCAGAACCACCGGATCACTATGACCTACTTTCGTACCTGCTCGACGTGTCTGTCTCGCAGTTAAGCTGGCTTCTACCATTACACTAACCGTACGATGTCCGACCGTACTTAGCCAACCTTCGTGCTCCTCCGTTACTCTTTGGGAGGAGACCGCCCCAGTCAAACTACCCACCAGGCACTGTCCGTAACCCCGATTCAGGGGCCAACGTTAGAACATCAAAACTACAAGGGTGGTATTTCAAGGACGACTCCA